>JANXXC010000104.1 GCA_025350765.1 Holophagaceae bacterium
CCCTGTTCCGCTGTCTTGCCCTATTCCTCTTTGCTCTGCCGCTTGTTGCCCAACGCCCATCACCGGGGAAACCCCGCGTCCGCCTGAACACCAACTATGGCGTGATGGTTCTGGAGATGGAGCCAAGCGCGGCGCCCCGGACCGTGGAGAATTTCCTCGCGTACGTTAAAAAGGGCCACTACAACGGCACCCTTTTCCATCGGGTGATCCCCGGCTTCATGATCCAGGGCGGCGGAATGACCGAGGACATGGCCGAAAAAGCCACCGGCTCTCCCTTGAAAAACGAGGCGCCCCAAAGCTCCAAGGCGGGCCTGAAGAATGCCAAGGGCACCGTAGCCATGGCCCGGACCAGTGATCCCAACAGTGCCACGGCCCAGTTCTTCATCAATACCGCGGCGAATATCTCCCTTGATTTCAAGGATGAGAGCGCGGATGGCATCGGCTATTGCGTCTTCGGCCGCGTGATCGAAGGCATGGAGGTGGCCGAAAAGATCGAGCAAGTGAAGACCGGCTGGAATAAGGGGCAGCCCAACGTGCCGGACTATCCCGTGCGAATCAAGACGGCGGAGATGGTGGAGATCGTGGACGCCAAATGACGGAGCCCCGTCCCTTCCTGCGGCCCCTCCTGGTCTGGGCTTTTGGCGCGCCGGCCCTGGCCGTGGCGGTGTTCCTGGCCTTCCTCACTGCCCTGCTGCGCGGGAACGGCGTCAAGGGATTCTGGGCCATCGCGCCGGGCTACATCCGGCTCATGTCCTGGCTCTTCGGCATCCGGCGGAGCATCGAAGGCTGGGAGGAGCTACCCGTAGAGATCCGCGAAGGTCGGCAGCCGGCCATCTTCGTGGGGAACCATACCTCCCTGCTGGACCCGCCCCTGCTCATCGCAACGCTGCCTTCGCACCCGGTCTTCCTCGCGAAACAAGAGCTGGGCTATGTGCCTTTCTTGGGCTGGGTCATCTGGCTGGCGGGTTTCATCTTCATCCATCGCGGCCATCGCGGGAAGGCCATCCAATCCCTGCATCGGGCCGCGAAGCGCATCCACGACGGGCAGAGCATCGCCGCCTTCCCCGAGGGCACCCGCAGCCGCAGCGGTCAGTTGCTGCCCTTCAAAAAGGGCGTTTTCAACGTCGCCTGGGAGGCCCAGGTCCCCCTCATTCCCCTGGGGATTCTAGGGGGGCGCCACATCCTGCCCGCCGATGCCTGGCGCGTGGCGCCGGGGGACTACCACATGCGCGTGGGTCGCCCCGTGAACCCCAAGGATCACCCCACCGCCGAAAGCCTGAAACGGGCCCTGGAAGGGCGCGTCCGAGCCCTGCTGGAAGGGCCGGATCACATCGCATGAACCCCGCCCACGCGATCCCGTAAACTTTTAGGACGCCACCACCGTAACCGCCGCATCCAGACCATTCTCGGAGCTCCATTGATCGCGTTTGAAAACCTTGAGGTCCGCTATGGGCCGACCATCGCGCTGAAGGGCCTCAGCCTCAGCCTGGAGGACGGCATCGTCGGCCTGCTGGGGCCCAACGGCTCGGGCAAATCCACGCTGCTGAAGACCCTCCTGGGCCTGTTGAAGCCCGCATCGGGGAGCGGTGAGGTACTGGGCATCCCCCTTGGCACCCACGAAGCCGCAAGGCTGCGGGGGCGCATTGGTTATATGCCTGAATACGATGCGCTCATCGAGGACACTTCCGCCTATGAGCAGGTGGCTTTCTGGGGCGAGCTGTCGGGACTCACCTCGGAGCAGGCCCGGGACCGCGCCCACGAGGTGCTCTATTTCGTGGCGCTGGATGAAGCCCGCTACCGCCCCGTCAGCGGCTATTCCACGGGCATGCGGCAGCGGGTGAAGCTGGCCCAGGCTCTGGTCCACAGCCCCGAACTGGTCTTCCTAGACGAACCCACCAACGGCCTGGATCCCGACGGCCGGAAGCGAATGTTGGATCTCGTCCTGAAGGTCCGCGCGGAACTGGGCACCAGCGTCATCATGGCTTCGCATCTGCTCGAAGACGTGGAGCGCGTGTCGGATCAGCTGGTGATCCTCGACAAGGGTGAGATCAAGGCGGCGGGCTCCATGGCGGGCCTGCGGAAGATGCTGGCGAAGCGCTTCGAGCTGCGCTTTTTGGATCCGTTGAGTGAAGCCCAAGAAGGGAAACTCACCGAACTGGGCACCGTGCTGGAACACCGCAATGGCATCTACGACGTGGAACTGGTGGAGGCGGATCCCGTCCTGCCCTTCCGTTTCGCCAAAGAAATCGGCGCCGTGCTCGTGCAGCTGACGCCCCGCCATGACCGATTGGATGAAGTCCTCATCCGCGCCCTGAAGGGCAATATCGGCGCCACCTTGGGGAGCCACTGATGCCCATCTACGCGCCTTCCCTGCCCCCGCGCCCCGAACTCACCGAGGGCAGCCATCCCATCACCGTGCTCACCCGCTTCGATCTCAAGCGCGTGGTGAAACGCAAGGTCGGCTTCTTCATCTTCGGCTTCATCTTCCTGATCATCCTGCTCATCGAGATGATCGTGCTCTACGGGAAATACCTCATCAACACCTCGGCCGGATTGAGTGGCCTCAAGGATTTCGCCAACAAAATCATGACCCAGGGCGCCGACTATCAGGCCGGCCTCATCGACTGGTGGATGCTGATTCCCCTATGGTTCATGATGGCCTTCATGGTGGGCGGCATCGTGTCCCGGGACAGCCTCTACCGCATCCGGCCCCTCATCTACGCGCACCCCGTGCGGCCTCAGGATTACATCACCGCCAAGGCCCTCGCGGCCTTCATCATTCCCATGGTGGTGATGCTTCCCTTCGTGGTCCTGCCCTGGGGACTCTCCCTGGCCATGGCCGGCAAGGCCGGTCCCATCTGGATGTCCGCGCCGCTCTATCTCTTGCCGGCGGCCCTCATCATCGGCCTGCTCATGGCCGCGGTGACCCTCGGTGCTTCGGCCATGGCGAGCTCACCGCGCGCGAGCTTCGGCTGGGTGCTGGGCATCGTCCTGGGCACCTCCGCCATCGGCGCCATCTTCAGCGGTGTTCTCAGCAATAAACAATGGATGGCCATGAGCCCCTACTTCCTCGTGCAGGCTTGGCCCCAGCTCATCTTCAACGTCAGCGAACCCCTGTTGAAATGGGTTCCCGCCCTAGCCGGCACCGCCGCCCACATCGCCCTGTGGACCTGGATCGCCGTAGCGAGAACCAAGCCCAGCGAGGCGGTCCTATGATTCGCTTAGAACGCGCGTCGTTGCGCTACGGCGACATCCTGGGCCTTTCGCCCACCAGCTTCGAGCTGCCTTCGGGGGGCGGTATCACGGGCCTCCTGGGGCCCAACGGCGCCGGGAAATCCTCGCTCATCCAGTTGCTTTCGGGGCTTCTCCCTCCCAGCGGCGGTGAGGTAAGCATCTTCGGCGAAGCGCCCTTTCGCAATCCGTCGGTGCTCACGCGCATCGGCCTAGTGCCCGAAGGGGATCGTTTTCCCGTGGGGCTCACTGGCACACGCTGGCTGCGCATGATGGGCGAGCTGTCGGGCCTGTCCGGTTCAGAACTGGAGGCAGCCTTGCAGCACAGCCTTGAGGCCGTAGGTATGGAAACCCGCGCCATCCTTGGCTTTTCGAGCATGTCGAAAGGGATGCGCCAACGCATCCGCATGGCCCAGGCGCTGCTGCACGATCCCGATTTACTGATTCTTGACGAGCCCTTCAACGGCCTGGATCCCGAGGCGCGGCTCAATCTGATGGACCTCATGCGAAAGCTGGCCGAGTGCGGCAAGCGCATCATCGTGAGCAGCCACATCCTGGGCGAAGTGGCCCAGCTCACGGATCGCATCCTGCTGCTTTTCCGTGGTCGCCTGCTAGCGGAAGGGTCCGTTCCCGAAATCCGCGAGCTGCTGGACCGGCATCCGGTTGAACTTCGCGTGGCCTCCGAAGATGCGCGCCAGGTGGCTCGCTGGGCGGTGGAGCAGGGCGAGCTAGTGGCCCTGCGGATGGAGGATGGCGCCGCGGTATTGGCGGTGCGGAATCCCCGCGACTTCTTGCCCCGATTGCAGGACGCGGTGGCCAACGGCCAACTGCCCCTCCGGGCCCTTGATCCGCTGGACCTCAACCTGGACGCAGTTTTCCAGTACCTCACCAAGGACCACGCCTGATGTCCACTCGTGCGATTCCCTCCCCTTTTCAAACCATGCAGGCCGTCGCCCGAGGCTACTTGCCCCGGGTGATGCAGGTGCGCGGCTGGGTGCTGGCGGCCATCCCGGTCCTGCCGGTTGCCCTCAGCCTGATTCTCACGACCGTTCTGCGCGCCCAAGGCGAGCGCATTCCTCCTGCGCTTTATCTCTCGGCCTTTCACGGCGTGCTGGCGAAATTCATGCTGCCCATCATGGCGCTGGTGGCCGCCCCCGCCGGCATCCGCGAGGACATCGAACAGCGCACCATTCCGCTGATGCTGGCGCGGCCCTCCACCATCTGGATGCTGCCCTTTGGCAAAGGCATTCTCTGGTATGGATGGGGCGCCATCTGGCTGGTGGTGGCCTGCGCGGGCTTGCTGGGCCTAGGCTCCAGCCCCGAGGCTTTCATCTATCAAGCCGCGGCGCTGGTCTTTGCCTACTGGGCCATCCTCGCCTTCATGAGCCTGCTGGGCCTAGTCTTCAAACGCGGCACGCTGTGGGGAGCGCTCTATCTCTTCATCTGGGACCCGCTGGTGCGCATCTTCCCCGGCAATCTCCAGCGCATCACCTTTGTGCACTACATCGAAAGCATCGCCGGCACGCGCTCCACCGAGGTGGCCGCCAACCAGATGCTGGCCCAGGAACAGATCACCACGCCGGTGGGCCTGGCCATCCTCATCCTGGTGGTCTTCGGTTTTGTGTGCTGGGGGCTATGCGGTTGGAAACTGCAAGCCACGCCGCTGGGGCTGGCGGGGGTTGAATCGGAGGGGTGAGGTAGGAAGACGCGGTCCGGTAGAATGGGAAGATGCCCATGATCGCTCCCGTCTTCCGCCATCTCACATCCCTCGGCACTGAAATTCTGGTGGAACCGCTGCCTCATGTGCGCAGCTGCGCCGTGGGGTTCTGGGTACGACGGGGGAGCTGCCACGAAGCCCTGCATGAGGAGGGCCTGGCCCACTTCATTGAACACACCGTGTTCAAGGGCACCGAGGCTTTCCCTGATCCTGAATCCATGTCCTCTGCCACCGATCGCTTGGGTGGAAACGTGGATGCCTTCACCGGAAAAGAAGTGGCCTGCTTCTATGGCAAGGTGCTCGCGGAACAATTGCCGGAATTGGTAACCCTGCTCGGAGAGCTGGTGACCACGCCGATCTTCGATGGTGAAGAGCTGGCCCGAGAGCGCGGCGTGATTCTCGAAGAAATCGCCCAAAGCGAAGACCAACCGGACGATTGGGTGAGCGAACTGTTCTATGGAAAATTCTGGGAGGGCGGTCCTCTGGCCCATCCCATCCTTGGGAATCGGGAGCAGGTCGCATCCTACGGCGCAAAGGAATCGCGGGCCTTCTTTTCCAAGACCTACACCGCGCCGAATTTGCTCATCACCGCCGCGGGCGCGATCCAGCCCGAATCCTTTCTGGAGCTGTTGCGCCCCATCCTGGACAAGCTGCCGAAGGGTCACAAAACGAAGGGCCTGGTACCTCATCGTGTGTCGCCATTCCTATTGAACGAAAGCCGCAAAGAGTTGCAGCAGACGAGCCTCGTGATGGGCTTTCCCGCCCCTCCCCACCGCCATCCGGATCGCATGGCCGCCAACTTGCTCGGCCACGTGTTGGGCGGCGGCATGTCCTCCCGGCTCTTCATGGAGCTGCGGGAGCGCCACGGCCTCTGCTACTCGGTGGGTTCCTACCTCACCCACTACGCCGATACCGGCGCCCTGCAGATCTCCGCGGGCTGCGCGCCGAAACACGCGCGCGAGCTGGTGCAGCGCACCATGGCGGAATGCGCGAGGATCCTGGACCAGGGCGTCACCGAAGACGAACTGGACCGCGCCAAATTGCAATCCCGCACCAGCCTGGTCTTCAGCCTGGAAAGCAGCAATAGCCGCATGTTCAACCTGGCGAATCAATCCCTTCAGCAGGGTGCAGTGATCTCCACCGACCAGCAGCTCGCCGAGATCAACGCCGTCACCTGCGACCAGGTGAAGCGGGTGGCGAAGGCGTGGCTGGACCCCTCGGTGTTGGGGCTGGTGGCCCTCGGGACCAAGCGCGGAAGCGATATTCGAGCGAAGGATCTGGTGGCGTAAGCCAGCAGTCTCAGGCTGCGGCTTTGGCCATTTTCGGGGTCCGGGGGAGTACCAACACATTCCCCGCCAAACAGAAAATCACGCCCAGGGCCAGGGACCACTCCCAGCGCAAGCCTTCAAAGAAAGTGGAGAGCCCCAGGGCCACCAATGGGATGGCCACCATGGCGTAACCCGCCCGCCCCGCGCCGATACGGCCGATGAGCGTAAGGAAAGCGCCGAAAGCCAGCACGGACCCGAAGAGCGCGAGATAGGCCAGGGAACTCAAATATCGAAACGAAGCATCGAAGGTGAATGGCTTGCCTGAAATCCAGCAATAGAGGGCCACGAGGGTGGCTCCGTAGAACATGCTGATGGCGTTGCCTTGAATGATCGGCAAGCCTTGCTTCTGATTGCGCTGGGACACGAGATTGCCGCAGCTCGCGGACACGGCCGAACTCAAGGCAAGGCCCAAACCGAAGCCCACGTGTCCAGTGCCCATGCTCTTGCCCACGCCAGGAAGGCAGATAAGCGCCACGCCGGCCACGCCCAAGGTGGCTCCCAGCAAGGCTTTCAAGGCAATGGGCGTGGAGAAGAAAATCCGTGCGCCGATCATATTGAGGAAAACCATCAACGAAAAAATCACCGCCGTAAGCCCCGAGGCGATGTGCTGCTCGGCGATGTACACGCAGACATAGTTGACGCCGAACAATAGGACGCCTTGAAGCGCAAGCCAAACGTGTTCGTGGGCTTTGAAGCTGAGCTTCAGCCCCCGCAGCAGGCACCATCCCAGCAACATCAGCGCCGCCAGCCAAAAGCGGTAGACCACCGAAACCTCGGGCGCCACCTTGCCGTACTGAAACGTGATGACGATCCAGGTGGAACCCCAGATGAGGACCGAAGCTAGGTAGAGGGAGAGGTTGTTCATGAGGCCTTGGAAGGATTTGGGAGCGCTGGTTTGTCGGCAGACTTAAGACTTGCAGATCTGGCTCGCATGGACCAGGCAGGGCAGCGAAGGAAGATTTCAATTCGCGGTCGTACCCTCCCCTACCATCTCCCGCCGAGCCACCATTCGAATGAGCACCGCCAAGGCCAGCGCTGCTATCACATGTTTCAGCGCGTGCCCCGACATCAAACCTGTGGTGAGACGGAAAACGGTCGCATCCCAATGTTCCAGCGCCTTGGCGATGGCGTAGCCGAGCACTAGCCAACCCAGGTCTTGGCTCCGGGTGTAGCGGGGCGGAAAGAGCGCCATCATGAGCGGAATGGCGAGCATCGGATAGAACTGAACAAACAGGTAGAAGCGGAGATCACCTTGACCCGTGATCTCACCCATGCGCCAGACCTCGGCGCTCAGAATGCCCACCAGCAGGAAGGGCAACAGAAGCAGAGCGCCGATCTTGGCGTGGATGCGCTCGGTGATGGAGGCCGAGAGCAGCGCCATGAACACAAGGGTCATGGGCAGGCGGTCCCAGAAGAGCGTTGGATTATCGGGATGCAGGTGGTAGTAGGCTGACCCAAGCCCCACCAGTACCGTGCCGCCGAAAACCACGAAGTAGGCCCATCGCTCGAAGGGCTCCTCGAAGCGCGGCCCCGGACTTCGCAGCATCACCCCTAGTCCCGCCAGGCCCACGGGCAAAAAGGCTGCGTTGGAGACAACATTCCAGAAATTCGGGACCCCGCCTATCGTCCGCTGGTCCGCGAAGGCATGGTAGGCCGAAGGTTGGGGAATGCGCGGCAAAAGGAGCACCACCCCCACCATCGCCAGGGCGAAGAGGACCAGGACCGCCACCCTGATTGAAAAACCGCGATCAGTGGATGAAATCATCCCTTCACCGTAACCCAGTGCGCACTCACGGCACTCTCCCCTGAAGGAGGTATTGAAGGGAGGTGAACCTCACACTTGCCATCGAATCGATCAAGGCCTGAACCGCATCGACATTGGGCTGCGGAGGTCCATTCCCGCTTGCTGAGCCAGCCTCTGAACGGTATACTAAACACTTATTTTTTTGGAGTCCTCATGCTTTCAAACGCTCTCTTAAAGACCCTGTTGGTATTCGGATCATCTGCATTGCTTCCGGCTCAATCCACCAATGGCTACGGCCCTAACCACAGTGCCTATGTGCCTGCCCCTCCGCCGGTCCCGACCCCCACCAAGGAGAAGTCCATGATCACCACCCCCTCAGGCCTGCAATACCTCGACACGGTGGATGGCTCTGGCGCAGCGCCCCTCAAGGGGCAGACCTGCGTCATGCACTACACCGGCTGGCTGTGGGACGGCCACGCAAAGGGCAAGAAATTCGATTCCTCGGTGGATCGCGGCCAACCTTTCCAATTCGCAGTCGGAACCGGCCAAGTCATCAAGGGCTGGGACGAGGGCGTGATCACCATGCACGTCGGGGGCAAGCGCACCCTGATCATCCCCGCCTCCATAGGCTACGGCAGCCAGGGCGCCGGCGGCGTCATCCCCCCCAACGCCACGCTCTGCTTCGACGTGGAGTTGCTGGGCGTCAAGTAAGACTAAAGACGGAGGGCGGTGTCTATTGAACCTCGCCACCCCTGCACTCATGCCGTGGGACCAGCCCGCACCTGAAAAGGCTGGGCTGCCCTCGGCATTTGGGCTGCTGCCCGAAGAGTTGAAGGCGCTTGGCTGCCCCAACAATGAAGATTCTCTTTTCTCGCTTTTACAGCGCCCGTGGACTTGGGTGGATGGCATGCCCAAGCTCGGCAAGGAAAATCGCGCATTCCTTGAATCCGTCGCGGACCTAAAGCTGCCGCGCATTGACGAAGCGCTTTCATCGGAGGATGGCGCCACGAAATTGGCGCTGAAACTGGTGGATGGCAAGCGCATTGAATCCGTCCACATGCCCCGCCGCGTGAAAAATCCTCGGGTCACGATGTGCATTAGCAGCCAGGTGGGCTGCGCCATGGGGTGCATCTTTTGCGCCACGGGCGCCATGGGCATCCAGCGGAACCTCAGCGCGGGTGAAATCGTCGGTCAAGTTTTGTCGGTGATGGCCAAGCTCGGGCCCGGTACTTCCTCGAAACTCACCCTGGTTTTCATGGGCATGGGCGAGCCTTTGCACAACCTCGATCATCTGCATCGCGCCATTCGAGTGATGACGCATCCGGCGGGCCTGAACATACCGGCCCGGCGTATCACCGTGAGCACATCGGGACTCGTAAGCGGCATCGAGAAACTGGCAAAGATGCAGCCTAGACCCCTGCTGGCACTCAGTTTGAACGCCACCACCGATGAGGCCCGGTCCCGCACCATGCCCGTGAACAAGGTTTGGAATCTCGGCCGGTTGAGAGCGTCCCTGGATGCCTGGGGGCTTCGCTCCAACGAAAAATTCACCTTCGAGTACGTGCTGTTGGCGGGCGAGAACGATGCGGACGAAGACGCGGATCGCCTGGTTGCGTGGCTGGGGACTTTGAAGCGCGGCCACAACATCAATCTCATTCCCATGAACGAACACTCCCAAAGCGATTTCCACGAGCCCGCCGAAGTCCGGATCCAGGCTTTCTCCGACCGTTTGAAATCCCATGGATGCTTCGTCACCGTGCGGAGATCCCGAGGCCGCGACGTGAACGCCGCCTGCGGACAGCTGGTGAAATGATGAACCCCACCGCCACGCTGCTCATCTCGTGCCCTGATCAGAAGGGCATCATCGCGCGGCTCTCGAATTTCGTGTTTCAGCACGGCGGCAACATCGTGGATTCGGACCACCATACCGATTTTTCCGTGAACCAATTCCTGGGTCGCATCGAGTGGGAGATGGCTGGATTCGGCCTCTCGAAAGCCGACCTTCCGGTCGCCCTCGCCGCGGTGGCGGACCCCATGGGCGGTAGCGGTGGACGACCCTGGCGGCTTCATTTCTCCGATGACGTGCCCCGCCTGTCCATTTGGTGCAGTCGGCAGGACCACTGTCTCCTCGACCTTCTGTGGCGCTGGAAAGCCGGGGAGCTGAAGGCGTCGATTCCGCTGATCCTCAGCAACCATGCGGACCTGGAGCCCATCGCCACGCAGTTCGGCATTCCTTTCCAACAGGTCTCCATGAGCCCAGGGAAGAAGGATGAATCCGAAGCGAAGTCGCTCGCCTTGCTGGCCCTGCACCGGGTGGATCTCGTGGTGCTCGCGAAATACATGCAGGTGCTGAGCGATGATTTCCTTCGCGCCTTCCCGGGCGTCATGAACATCCACCACAGTTTTCTGCCGGCCTTCGCCGGGGCCCAACCATATCACCAGGCCCATGCGCGGGGCGTCAAGGTCATCGGCGCCACCGCCCACTACGTGACGCCAGAACTGGACGCCGGGCCCATCATCGAGCAGGAGATCACCCGCGTGAGCCACCGGGACACGGTGGAGGACCTTGTCCGCAAGGGCAAGGATCTGGAGCGAATGGTGTTGTCCCGCGCCCTGCGGATGCACCTGCAGAACCGGGTTCTCACCTACGGAAACCGCACTGTCGTGTTCGAATAAAGCCATGCGGATTCCCATCCTCCAGCTTCCTCACGCCTTGGGTTTGGACCTGCCTGCCTATGCCACGCCCCTCGCTGCGGGCATGGATCTCCGCGCGGCGATTCCCGAGCAGGAATCCTGGATGCTGCAGCCGGGCCAGCGGAAGCTCGTGCCGACGGGCTTGACCATGGCCATCCCTGAGGGCTTCGAGGGCCAGGTGCGGCCCCGGTCGGGCCTAGCTTTGAAACATGGCGTGACCGTGCTGAACACCCCGGGGACCATCGATGCGGATTATCGTGGCGAAGTGGCCGTGGTGCTCGTCAATCTCGGCATGGTGGCCTTTGAGCTGCGCCGCGGTGAACGCATCGCCCAACTAATCATCGCGCCCGTGGCCCGCTGGGAATGGCGGCCTGAAAGCACCCGCGCCGCGCTCGGGGATACCCATCGCGGAGACGGCGGATACGGATCCACCGGGAATGAATAACCACAACCTGATTATCAGCCTTACTCCGCCCAATCACACTCGCCATCGAAAAACTGGGACACGGAGGACACGGAAGACACGGAAGACACGGAAGACACGGAAAATAGCACGGAGGTCACAGAATGAGCCGTGCGATTGCACGCAGGGGTCGCCCGCGAAAGCGGGCGCAGGCGCGCCGCGCCTGAGGATGTGGGCACGACCGCCAACTCGCCCCAATAGGCGATCATGGTCGCGCCCACATCCTAATGACTCCTGCTCTACGCGTCCCGGAACTAGCGATTCCGTGTTCTTCCGTGGGATTTCCATGCCTTCTGTGTTCCGCTTTTTTGGGCTGAGGTAAGCCGATAATCCGGAATCACAAATAGCGAAAGGGCCGCAAAGATTCACATCTTCGCGGCCCAATGCGTGCTTCTCGGTATTGAGTCTTAGCCGTTCTTTTTGGGGGCCGCGGGTTTGGGCGCGGGCTTGGGAGCCGCTGGTTTGGGGGCCGCAGATTGGCCTTCGAACTTGGCGTCGTAGCGCTTGGCCACTTCATCCGTGAAATCCACCGCCCACTTTTCATCCGTGTAGGCGAACATGCCGGCGTTCTGGCGGGTGTACTGGAAGACCACCTGAAGCTTGCGCTCCTTGGACACCTCCTCCACGATCGGGCCAACCTCGGTCTGGAACTGGCCGTAGATCTTCTCGCTCTCCTTGTTGAACTCCTTCTGGCTGTCTTCCTGCATGCGCTTGAAGGCCAGATCACCGTCCTGGAGTTCACGCTGCAGCTTGGCGCGGCCTTCGTCGGAAAGCCCTGGGGATTTGACCTGCTCGGCCATCTTTTCCAGTTCCTTCTGTTTGGATTCAATGCGGCTCTGGAACCCCTTGCCGATCCCATCCAGCTGGTCGATGACCTTTTTCGCCCGGGCGCTGGTTTTGAAAAGCTGATCGGGGGCAAAGATCGCGAACCGAGGCGCGGAGTCCTGAGCGGACATGGGCACTGAGGCGATGATCGCCAAGGTGGTGAAGGCGGAAATGAGACGCATGATGACTCCAATCACAAAGGATCCAGTTTATCGCGGATCGAGAAGAAGATCCCGCTAGAAGGTTGTTCCGATGCTGAACTGGAAATCCGTTCTCCCTTCGGTATCGAAGGGATAGGGATTCAGCTTCCGGGACCAGATGAGGCGTAGCGGGGCGGGACTGATGGGTAGGAAAAAGCGGAGCTCGACGCCCATGCTGCGCACCAACGTCGGGTTGCGGTAGACGATGTCATTCCCGAATTGGTCCTTATAGGACGTATCATCCCTGGAGAAGACCTTGGTTCCAGGGGCCCAGGCGTTGCCCGCGTCGTAGAACAAGACGAAGCGGAAAGGATCAGCCACCTTGAACTGGTATTCCAGGTTGGCGATGAACTGCTTGTTGCCGCCCACGGGTACCGCGATGCCCAACTCGTTGGGAAGCACCGAGCCGATCTGGCCATAGCGGTATCCCCGGATGCTGTTTTCGCCGCCGGGTCGGTAGTACTGATAGAGGGGCAAGGCTTCCTTCCCCAGATTGCGAAGGTATCCATAGCTCAGGTTCGCAGCGAAAATGTGCCTCTCGCCAGCATTGGCGTACTTCGAGAAGTTCCAGTTGGCCCGGAGCGTGGGGCGGTCCCCAGCGAACTGCCAGCCTCCGTATTCCAGGTTCATCCCGAGTCGGGTTCCTGACGTGGGTTTAAAGGGATGGTTGACGGTATTGAACTCGATGCCCTGGTTGAAGCTGGAGGTCAACTGGCTATTGGTATCCCGGAATAGGAAATTACGGCCCCCTTCGATGCGGATGATGCTGAAGGAATATCCGATGGAATACGTGGTGAAGAAGGACCAGCGGCTCTGCGGGAAGAAGGTGAAAAGCCGCGTGCCGGTATTGAGACCGAGGGACCGGGTGAACTGTTTGTAAGCGTTGCTCAATCCCACCCGGGAGGCATCGTAGTCGGTGCTGCCGTTCGCGACGCTCGCCGAGAACGAGTAAGGCAGGTCCAGGACATAGGGCTCGGTGTAAGAAACGGAAATGTTGCGGGAGAATCGCCCGCCGTTGTAGCTCAGGGCTAGGCTTTCTCCGCCGCCACCCAGGTTTTTCGTGGAGAAGCTGGCACCCAGGGTGAACCCGAACAGCTGCCCATAGCCGCCCTGGAAAAGCAGTTCATTGACGCCAGATTCCTCGCCCTTGATGGTGATGTCCACCTGGGGCTTGTTGGGCACCAGATCCACCTTTGGCTCCTGATTCTTCACATCGAAGTAGCCCAGCTGGCCCAGGCCCGTGAACGAATCCTTGAATTGGTCCGCCGAAAAGGCATCGCCTTCGCGCAGGCGCAGGGCCCGTCGAAGCACCTTGTCCTTGGTGGTGGTATTCCCCTCGAACTCGATGCGGCGGATGGTGAAGGGTTCCCCTTCCTCCACCTTCAGGGTGGTATCCACCAATTTGCGGCCGTTGCCACCGGCGTCTTCTCGGACTTCCAGCTTCTTCTCCGCGTGGAACAGGATGTAGCTGGCGTTGCTGTAGGCTTCCCTGATCTTTTCCAGTGCCTTGTTCAACGCGTCCAGATCGAAGGGGTGCGCTTTCTGCGCGGGCTGATCTTCGGTAGAAGGTTTGATGTTGAGGAACTTCGCGACCACAGAGCGGTTGTCCCGCTTGATCTCCGCGTATTTTTCCCGAAAGAACTTGTCCTTGTACACCTTGTCGTTGCCTTCGACCTTGAAGGTGCCCTCGAAGAACTGATCCCCTTCGAGCACTGGCACCACCAGGGTGGCCCGCAAATCATATTTCGGCGACTTGGCTTCCTTCACGCGCTTGAGGTTCTTCTTCTTCTGCGAGGCGCTGGTGAAATCCTGCACCTCGATGGTGGGCTGGCCCACGAAGACATCTTTGTAACCCCGGCGCCAATAGGCTTCCTTCACATGCTTCAAGTCCTCTTCGAGGTTCTTGTCCACTAGCAGGTCATGGGATGTCAGCCAGCTGAAGGACCAATGCTGCCGGGTTTTCGCCATGAAGTGGGCCAGTTGATTGTTGGAGAAGATTTTGTTGCCGCGGAATTTCACCGAGTAGACGCGGGCCTTGCCGCCTTCCTTGATCTCGAAAACCAGGCGGGCCACGCCGGGTCCCACGACTTCCAGATTCACATCCACCACCGGTGAGCGGAATCCCTTTTCGGCGGCCTGGTCGACGATCAAATCCTTGATCTTGCGGGCTGCGTCGGGGTCATACAGCGAGTCGGGGGTGATGGTAAGTTTCTTCTCCTTGACCTTGTCCTTGATATTGGAGAGGCCCAATTCCGTGCCGCCGCGATAATCCACTTCCTTGATGAGGGGCCGCTCGCGGATGCGGATGACAAGTTTCTTGCCACCCTTTCCCTTGTCGTCTTCGACCTCAAACTTAATGTCATCGAAGGAGCCCGAGGCCCACATCTTTTCCGTGATCTTGGCGAAGTCCAGATTCCGAAGATCCTCGCCCACCTTGATGCCAGACTTGAAAATCACCGTTTCCTGCGTCTGTTTTTGGGCGCCGATGACTTCGATAGCCGTGATGGGTTCCACTTCCTGGGCACGAAGGATGGCGGGCGTTCCCGCAACAAGCATAAAGGGCAGAAGGTGCAGCAAGCCCCCCACAGACCAGGCCGAGGCCCGGTGTTTGATCCGGGTGTTCAAAGTCATTCCGAGGCCCCCACCAATTGCGTTTCCCGGGCCTCGGTCTCTTTGAAGACCGGCACCAGCTTGTTGTCCTGCAGATGAAAACGGACGATGCCAGCGGGCACCGTGTCCTGGGCCACCATGAGCTCCGCCAGAGGATCTTCGACCTGCTTCTGGATGGCGCGGCGCAAGGGACGGGCGCCATAGGCCCGGTCTCGGGCCGTGGTCTTCACCAGGTGGTCGCAAGCGTCGTCGCTAAGTTCCACGCGCAGGTTGTGCTTCTGGAGGGTGATGTTGAGATCCTCCACCAGCAGCCTTACGATGCGCCGCAGATCCTCATCCGCCAGGCGGTTGAACACCACGGTTTCATCGATTCGATTGAGGAATTCGGGACTGAAGGAACGCTTGAGGACCTTCATGACATCCGCAGCCTTGGCGTCCGCACGGCCGTCCTGCTCGACGAAGCCGAGGTTTTTGTCTGCCAATAGCTCTCTGCTCCCAATATTGGAGGTCATGATGATGATGGTGTTCTTGAAGTCCACCTGGTTCCCGAAAGCATCCGAAGCCTGCCCATCATCGAAGATCTGGAGCAAGACGTTCATCAGATCGGGATGGGCCTTTTCCACTTCGTCGAAAAGGATCACGCAGTAGGGATTGCGGCGAATGCGGTCGGTGAGCATGCCGCCTTCCTCGTAGCCCACGTAGCCCGGAGGGGCGCCCATGAGCTTGCTCACTTCGTGCTTCTCCATGTATTCGCTCATGTCGAAGCGGATCATTTTCTTGGGATCGCCGAACAGGAATCCCGCCAGGGTCTTAGCCAGCTCGGTCTTTCCCACACCGGTGGGGCCAAGGAATAGGAATGAACCCATGGGCCGGGCCGGATTTTTGAGACCCGTCCGGGCGCGGCGCACGGCTCGGGCCACCGCCGACACGGCTTCGGGCTGCCCGATGACCCGCGCGTTGATCTTGTCTTCCATGTGGGCCAAGTTGGCCTTCTCGTCATTCTTGAGCGCCGTGACGGGGATGCCGGTCCAGGATGCGACGACTTCTTCGATATCGTGTTCCGTGACCTCAGGAAAGGCCGCGTAATCCTCGTCGCTGAGCACGGTCCGGGTGGCGGCCAGTTCTTCCTTGAGCTGAACCTCCCGTTGGCGCAGCAGGACGGCCTTCTCGAAATCCTTCGCCAGCACCGCTTCGTTCATCTCGGTAGTAACACGATGCAATTCGTCTTCGGCGGCATGGCTCTCACCCGGCGCCGCGGCGCGCAGTTTCACCCTGGCCCCGGCCTCGTCCAGCAGATCAATGGCCTTGTCCGGCAGGAAGCGGTCCGTGATGTACCGGTTGGAGAGATAGACCGCGGCTTCCACGGTTTTAGGGGCGTAGCGCACCCGGTGGAACAGCTCGTAGCGGCTTCGGATGCCTTCGAGGATATGCAGGCTCTCGGCCTCATCCGGCGGATTCACAGGCACGGGCTGGAAGCGCCGCACCAAGCTGCGATCCTTATCGATGTATTTGGCGTATTCCTTATGCGTGGTGGCCCCGATGCACTGGATTTCGCCCCGGGAAAGCGCGGGTTTCAGGATGTTGGCGGCGTCCAGGCTGCCTTCGGCGGCGCCTGTGCCGATCAGGCTGTGGATCTCGTCAATGAAGAGCACCACGCTGGGATCTTTGGAAGCCTCGGCGATGATGGATTTCAAACGCTCCTCGAATTGGCCACGGTATTTGGTCCCGGCCACCACAAGGCTCAAGTCCAAGGCGTAGATGCGCTTATCCGCGAGACTCGGCGGCACGGCGCCTTCAAAAATTTTCTGAGCCAAGCCTTCGACGATGGCCGTCTTTCCAACACCCGCTTCGCCCAGCAGGATCGGATTGTTCTTTCTCCGGCGGCTCAGGATCTGGATGATGCGCTCCACTTCCTGATCCCGCCCGATGAGGTTGTCGAAGATGCCGCGCTCAGCCATTTCCGACAGGTTGCGGGCGAATTCGGACAGGAGCGGATGCTCCTTCTTTTTCTTGGCGATCTTTTCTTCCTTGGTGGCTTCCAGGAGAATTTCTTTAGCGGCGATGAGATCCGCGCCGTTCTCCTTTAGCAAGCGGCCCGCGAGGCTCTGGTCCTCTTTCAACATCCCTAACAGCAGGTGCTCGGCGCCCACATGTTTATGGTTGAGCTTCGCGCTCTCGGAGGTAGCGTGTTGGAGGATCCGCTTCACCTCCTCTTCCATCGGAATATCAATGGAAGTTGAACTGGGCACGACTTTCTTGTCCTTGGGGGTGAGGGCAGCCACCAGCCGCTCTCGCAGCGTGCTCACCTGCACGCCCATGCGCTCCAACAGATTTGTAGAAGTCTTCTCGCTTTCCCGCAGAAGGCCCAAGAGCAGATGCCCGCTCTGGATGCTCTCCGAGCCGAATTGGCTGGCTTCATAGCGCGCGAAGAACATCACGCGCCGGGCCTTTTCTGTGAATTTCTCAAACACGGGCGCCCCCTCCGGGCTAACAGGAACAGTCCAGGGTAGCGTCTTTGGACCGCCTTGTCCGCTGCCAGGGGGATTCCTCCTGTGAGGAGGCTCCCACTCACGTTATTCTGGGCGGCTTGGAGCGCGCATGAGCAGAGCGTCGGAAAACCTCGCAGTCCTCGGACTTCAATGGGGTGACGAGGGCAAGGGCAAGCTGGTGGACCTGCTGGCCCCCCGCTATCGCCATGTGGTGCGTTTCCAAGGTGGCAATAACGCCGGCCACACCGTCGTAGTAGATGGCCAAAGCATCGCTCTCCATCAAGTTCCATCCGGGGCCCTGCATCCCGGGTGTTTTCTGGTGGTCGGCTCGGGCGTGGTGCTCAATTTGGATGTCTTCCATGTGGAGCTCTCTCGGCTCCGGGAGCGCGGCATCGAAGTGACCGATCGCTTGCTGCTTTCGGACAAAGCGCACGTCATCCTGCCTCACCACATCGCGCTGGACATTTGGCGCGAAGAACGCGCCCACAAAGTTGGCGCGAAGATCGGCACCACGGGCCGGGGCATCGGTCCCGCCTACGAAATGAAAGCCGCTCGAATGGGGGTGCGCCTGGGGGACCTCAAGCATCTGGAAGTTCTGGCGGATCGCATCCGGCCCGGCTACGACGAAGTGCGCCTGCGTCTGGGCCCTGATCTGGGCACGGGCGCGGACCTGCCCAGCATCGAAGCCATCGTCGAAAATTTATTGAAGGCCGTTGAACCGCTGTTGCACTGCATCGGCAACACTCAATCCCGATTGCAGGAAGCCTGGACGAAGGGGGAACAGATCCTGTTCGAAGGCGCCCAAGCCACCATGCTGGATCTGGATCACGGCACCTATCCCTTCGTCACCTCGTCCAATTGCAGCCTTGGCGGCCTTTTCACCGGCACGGGCCTGCCCCCCAAAGCGCTGCATCGGGTGCTGGGCGTGGCCAAGGCATACACCACTCGCGTGGGCGCCGGGCCGATGGTTTCGGAGCTCACCAATGAGCTAGGGGACCGTATCCGCGAAGCCGGCCACGAGTACGGCACTACCACCGGGCGACCGCGCCGCTGCGGATGGTTCGACGCGCCCATCACCGCCCACGCCTGCCGCACCAACGGTGTGGATGGTCTCGCCATCATGAAGCTGGACGTGCTGGATGGCCTGGACCAAGTGGGCCTGGTGGTGGGCTACCGCGATGGCAACGGGAACCTAACGAGCGAGTTGCCTTCCTGCGCCGCCGAATGGGCGGACCTCAAACCCGAGATCAAGATGTTTAAAGGTTGGAGCGTGCCCACCCGGGGCATCACCCATCACCAGCAGCTCCCGGCCGAAGCTCAAGGCTACCTGGACGCCGTGGCCGAAGCCGTGGAGATGCCCATCGCCTACGTCAGCACCGGCCCCGATCGTGCCGAAGGCTGCCTCTATCCCGGCACCTTCCTGGAATCTTTGATGTCCTAAGAGCGTGTCTTAAAAATCCCCCGCGCCGCGCTGGGAGCGGCGGGCGAGCGAGGCAGGCAGCCGACCACGGCGTATGTCGATACGCCACGGGAGGCTAACGCAGCCTCGAGAAGCCCGCCGCCCCAGCCCAAAGGGACGGGGCCAGCATCCATGCCCTGCGGAACGCGGGGCGTCCCGCCCGCCCTTGCGGGCTCTCAGGGCCTGGACATCGCGGCGTCACGGGCCTTGTGCCTATGATCTATAGGCCGCTGCGGCCCCTTCCTTGCGCTGCATCGCGGCTGACCTCCGTCGCGGCACAGGGGATTTTT
>JANXXC010000125.1 GCA_025350765.1 Holophagaceae bacterium
CGCGCACGGCTTCGATGCGGTCTAGTTCCGATTCGCAAACCTGCACCGCGTGTCCAGTTCCCAGGGCTTCACCTTGATCCACCACCCCCACGGGGCAGGGTAAAAGGTTGGCCGCGCGCCAATCTTCCAGCGCCGCCAGGATCTGCTCTTTCCCGTGATGCACCACCACGATGGCCCCTTGCAATTCTTCCGGGAGCGTCCGCAGTACCCACAGCAAAGAAGGGTCCCCGAGGATGGGATGCAGGACCTTGGGTATCCGCGACTTCATTCGCTTGCCGAGGCCCGCAGCGAGGATCACCGCCACCGTGTTCATACCCGCTCCTGCCCGTTCGATTTGTTCAGCAAGGCCAGGAGGCTCTGCACGAATTCCTGGCTCGGGAACGGCTTCTCGATGAAGCCCAACTTGGAGAGGCCCAGGCGCAGCGGGCTCACAGGCTGGGCCCGGCCGTTGCCCATCACCAGGGTCGGGATGGGCTCCCGCTGAAAGGCGGAGATGGTCTTAGCAAAGCGCTCCAGTTTGGGGGTCCGTTCCATCACCAGCGCGTCCGGAGGATCCTGCTCCCGACTTGCTTTCAGGAGCGCCCTCAGGTCGGCGAAAGCCATCACCTGTCCCCCTTTGCGGATCACGAGGTTCTCAAGGGATTCCCGCACCAGCGGATCCTGATCCACGATCCAGATATACCGGGAGAGCAGGGGGGACGGGGAAGAAGGGGCCTCGGGCTCTGAAAGCGGCAGGTAGATCTGGGGCCAAACCCCGCCTTGGTCGTCCTGGGTCAGTTCCAACATTCCGCGGCATTCACCCACCACTTGCTGCAACCAGGTGAGCCCCAGCATGGTGCGAGGATGTTTGGGATGAAGCCCATTGAGGTCCATGGTCAGCAGAGCCCAGCGGCGGCCTCCGAGCTCCTGGAGTTCCACCACTAGGGTAAGGGTTCCAGCACCCAATGCTTGGCGCCCGTGCAATACCAAATGCGTCGCGATGCGTTGGAGCGAATCCTGGGAAACCCTCAAAGGCAGGGCTTCTACGCGGATCTGGACCTGAATCAGCGGCGGCAGCATCCGCTGAAGCCTGGGGATGAGATCGTCCATGGCTTTTTGGGCATCCAGGGAAACCGCGGTGCTGGGTTCAGAACCACCCCCCGGTGAAAGCCGCTGAGCCGCCAGCAGGATTAATTCCGCAGCTTCCCGGGTGCCATGTTCCAGGGTCTCTCCAAGGATCTGTTCGGCGGCCGGAATGATGGTTCCCAGGGCGTTGACAACGGTGCGTCGCGAGGCTGCCGACCCATCGCCATCCAGGATCGCTGGACCGAAGGATTCGCCCCTCAAGGCCAGCGTTCCCCCTCTTGAATCGGAAATCCACACCAGGGCCATATTCCGGTCAAAGGGCACCGCCTCCAACTGCACGTCCAGGAAGGCGCCTTCCTTGTGTACCAGGGCCGAGGCGGTGCGTCCCCGCCCATGCTGGATCAACTGCTGCCGCAGATCATCCCAGGTGGACTTGTCGTGGCCCTGCAGCATGGCCGAAAGCGGCAGGCCCCGGACCTCATGGCGGGGGAGTCCCACCATGTGGCTGAAGGCCCCGTTGGATTCGGCGATGGCGCCCACATCATTGACGAGGAGCATCGGCTGTTCGGCT
The DNA here is from genome assembly GCA_025350765.1 of Holophagaceae bacterium. Taxonomy (GTDB): domain Bacteria; phylum Acidobacteriota; class Holophagae; order Holophagales; family Holophagaceae; genus JANXPB01. Next base: position 1,637 of record JANXXC010000125.1, read on the forward strand.
TCAATGCCGTAAAGCAACGATGGGCCTTCGGGTTTTTCGCTCACATCCAGCGCCGCCAAGGCCGTTCGCACCGCATCGCCCCGGCCCTCGACCCAGATGCCCTGACTCCGCAGCCACGTGAGCTGCTGGAGGGCCACGAGGCCGAGCAGCAGGCCCGTGAGCAAGGAAGCCGGAAAGGACAGGGCGACGATCGAACCCGGCAGAAAATGATAAAGGGCCTTGCTGACCAGCACCGTGATGCCACCCACCATGGGGACCCTTGCCGAAAGCCAACGGCCCTTGCTCAGGCGGTAGCCAAGGTCCGAAAGGGACATCCAGAGGGCGGTCTGGGCGATGGTCGTGCCCCAGAAAAGCAGCAGGGATTCGGTTCCGTTGAGTCCCACCTGCAGGCTCAGGAGCCACGCGAAGATCGTGGCGCCTCCGACCCCGAAGCCCAAGCGGCGGATACCTTGGCTGCCTTCCCGATTGAGCTGCACGAAGAGACTGAATCCGAAGAGGGTGCCGCCCAGGAAAGCCGAAGGAATGGGCAGCATTCCCGGAAGGCGGCCCACCACGATCCAGGGCAACGAGAGCACCGCCAGGATGCCTCCGAGGAAATAGCCGTAGCTAAGGCCGACTCTTCCTTTGCGGCGAAAAATCCAGAACCCGAGCCAGGGTGGCAAGGGCAGCATCAAGGCGAGGATCAGGTCTTGGAGCATCAGATTTGGACCATCATGATTGGACTATCTCAGCCTGCCACACTCCGCGCACCGCGTTCATGCACCAAAGCGGCCCGCCCGAAACTTCCTCCAGCAAGATGGGCGAAAATTCAATCCTGAGGCCCCGTGATTGGGCCCAAAGCGGGAGATCTCGGGCTTCGGCGATGCTCTTCACCCTCCCCCAAGGCGGAGGAAGGATTAGCCGATCCCCCTTCTCCATTCCAATGGCGGCGAGGGAAGTCTCAACGATGGACCCATCGGGCCAGAGCAGAAGAGCATCATCAGCCTGATTGGCCTGGGCGATGTGGCGGACCTCAAAATCCCAGGGGCCCTTCAATCCTTTGACGGCCGAAGCCGTGTCCCCGCGGAGATCCCCCAAGGGATGCGCCATCGGTCGAAGGCGGTAAGGCGAGCTAAGCTTGGGCAGCGATTCCAGCCGGATCGAGATGGCCCTTTCATGAAGGTAAATGCGGCAGGCTGCGGTGCCCGCCAAGCAGACCCAGGCTTCAATGCTGGCGAGGATTCCGTCCAACCAAGACAGATCCCACCCGAGCCTGGAGGCTCCTTCGGAGAGCCTCGCCAAGTGGCCATCCCAGTGAATTAGTTGACCCTTCGAGACGCGCAGCGCCGTGCGCGGCTGGATGACCTGAGGCGGCGCCCAGCCTTGACATTCAGCGGCTCCAGGACCGAAGGCCCGCCAGACCGGGAGGGTAGTCAGGGTAGGGCCGCTCAGCCCTTTCCCTCCGCCGATAGTACCTCGGCATTCCAGGTTTCCTGTTTCGCGCGAGCGGCCAAGCGCACCGCCAAGGCGGTGGCTTCCAGAAAATTCGTGGCGTCGGATTTCCAGAGCCCAGCCTTGTCGAAGGCCGTGCCATGGTCCGGGCTCGTGCGGATGAAAGGCAGGCCTAAAGTGAGATTGACCGCGCGTTGGGGCTCCAACACCTTGATGGGGATCAGGCCCTGATCGTGGTACAAGGCCACCACCAGATCGAACTCCCGCTTGGCGGCTCGGTGGAAAAGACTATCCGCCGACAGGGGGCCGAAGAATCGCGGCGCTGGTCGTGAATGGGGTTTCAAAGTCCCCGCGCGCCGCTCCAGCTCCAAGCCCGCGTGGCCCACGGTGGGTGTGATTGGCGCGATGCTTCGGGGCTTGCTGGGGAATATCTCCCAGCCCTCGGGGATGGGGCCATTGGAGAAGGGGGAGGCAACGGACTCGTAGGGCAGGGCTTCATCCGGGAGGCCGAAATCCATGAAGGAAGCCTCCGCCTGCACCACGGCTTCCGCCAGGGCGATCTCTTCTTCTCCGAAGGCGCCCCCTTCACCGGCGTGGGGGTTGAGGGCGCAGAGAGCCACTCTCAGATCATTCTTGCCGGTGAGCTGGATGAAGCGGTCCGCGGCGAAGGTCAAGGTCTCTGCAACAGATTCAGCACTGATGCCCTCCACCACTGAGCGGAGGCTTTGATGGACGGTGTGCAGCACGATGCTGAGGCTGGGGCTCACGAAGGCCATCCGCGTGATCTGGGCGCCGGAGAGCTCCTGCAGGAATTCCGTGTGGCCCGGAATGTTGTATCCCGCCTGGTGGGCGGCGGCCTTGGAGATGGGGAGGGTCACCAGGGCATCCGCCTCCCCTCTCATCACCATTTGGGCGCCGATGCGGATGGCTTCCACTGCGGCCTTTCCAGAGGCCGGGGAGCCTTCGCCCAAGGTTAATTGCTCGACGGTGATCTCAGGGGTGGGATCAATCCACAGCGCATGCCCCATCAACCGGGGCTGTCCGGGATCCCATGAATCGCCAGAGCCCGTCCAAAGACTGTAGGACTTGGAGCCCGGGAAATCAGGAGACCCGCCGGGGGGCCCGCTCCAACGCCATTGAACGCGGCGGCCAACCCCGGGCAGGCCTTCGATCAAATCTGGCCCGGCCTTCGCGCCGATGACGATGACCTCCGCCCAGCGATTGATGGCGTAAAGAGACCCCAGCAAAAGTTCCGAGCCTACTCCGCAAGGATCCCCAAGGGTGATGGCGATGCAGGGACGGCGGATGGACGCTTGGCTCAAAAGAAAAACCCCAGAATGCCTCTAATCGTAGAGCGGAAGATCTAGATCCGGGGAGACTGGATCTTCTTTTTTAGTGCTGCTCTTCCGGCGGATGCGGGGTTCTTCGTCTTGTTTATAGATGTATTTGATGTTGTGTTTGGGTACCAGAACGTTGGGTTCCTTGGGACGATTGATCTTCAGGCAATGCTTGTCGTACCACTCGATGACCCCACGGAGTTTCTCGTCGTCCTGAAGCACGATGACCATCGGGGTCTTGGATTGCATTTGTTTCAAGTAGTAGAAACTCTCGGCATTGGTCTGTTCCGGAGGCGCGATCTTGCGCCTTGGACTGCCCAGCCCCTGGGGAGCAAAAGGGGCATTGGGATCCACGGCGGTCACGGCGCCATCGGGTTGGATCATGGTGGGTGTCGGCGTCAGGGCCACCACGCCCGGGCCTTGACCTAGGGCTGTGCTACCCCGGCCCATTTTCTCCTTGATCTCGTTCAGGTTGGGTCGGATGAGCTTGCGGTTCATGGAATATCCTGGATCAGCGGCGGTATCCGGACTGCCAACCGGAGTGCGAAGCACCGGAAGCGCGAAAGGACCAGCCGTTGGGGAGTGGCCCTCAATTTGGCATCTCTGACTCAATCCTGCAAGGAGCGTCTGCCAGGTTTATGTCGGAAGGAGGTTAAAGGTTTAGCTAGGGCTGCCCGAATCCCTGGCCCCGCGAGTACCCCAGAGCGGGACTTTCAGCGTCACCAGGGTTCCAAAACGCGGCTGGCTCTGCACCCGGATATCCCAGCCCATCTGCTGGACGAACTGGAAAACGATGCTCATGCCCAGGCCGGTCCCCTCTTTGAAGGTGCTGGAGAAAGGCACGAATAGCGTCCTCAATTGTTCCGCATCCATTCCGCATCCATTGTCCCGGACCTGGGCCAGGAGTTGGCCGGATTCTTCCTCGAATTCCATGTGGACATGGGGCTCCACCACGCCGTCCAGAGCCTTTCGGGCATTGGTCAGGAGATTTGTGAAAACTTGATGGGCGCAAAGCGGATCGGCCCGGACCCACACTTCAGGGACTGGAGCCAAAGCCAGGGTGAATCCCGCGGACCTTGAATCGGTCTCCCAACTGGAGCGCAATTCCTCGATGAGGTCGGGAAAGAACACGCGGCGGACCTCCACCGGCTTGGGCCGCGTGAAGTCCAAAAATTTTGTAAGGATGGCGCTGACGCGGCCCGATTCTCGCCCCAGGATTCCAAGGGCTCTCTCACTCATGGCTGGGGTTTGTCCCTCGCCCCGGAGGATCTGTACGCATCCGAGGATCGAGGCCAGGGGATTACGGAGCTCGTGGGCCAGTCCCGCTGAAAGCTCGCCGATGGCCGCCAATCGCTCGCTCAAACGGGTCCGTTCTTCCAGCGCCTTGATCTCGGTCAGCTCCTGGAAAAGCAGTAGGTGGCCGGTCTGGTTTCCTTCAGCGTCTCGCAACGGTGCGACGTTGCCGCCATAAATCCGCCAGGACCCATTGGGCGCGATGTAGCTCCCCTCGAATCGTTGATCTCGGGGAAGGATTTCCTGGCGGTCCAAATCCACGGGAAGGATGGCATCGATGGTGCGCCCCATGGGCAGAGTGCGCTGCAGAATGGCCTCCGCCGCAGGATTCGCCGAGGTGATCACGCCTTCCAGGTCCGTCGTGATGAGGCCCGACACCATGGATTCCACGACCCTTCGGTAAAGGGCGGAGAGGTCATCCGCTTTCGCCTCGGAGGCGAGCAGGGTGCGCCTCAGCCCTTCGAGGTTGCGCCGGATAAGCACCACTATGAGGGTCGCGGCGAAGATCTCAAGGGAGGCGAAAGCCAGCACCCACTGTGCGGAATCCAAATCTCCGGGCGCGCCAGAGTGGCCGAAGGGCGGCAGCAGTCCGGCCCCGAACAGCAGGAAACTAATGGAGTGCAAAAAGAAGGCGATGAAGCCCACCAGGACGATCTCGACCGTGGCGAGGTAGAACGCGGAAGAAAGAATGGGAAACAGATAAATGGTGGCGAAGCGCTCTTGGTCCACGCCCTGGAAGGCGATGAGCAGCGCCACCAGGGAAATGTCCAAGGCCAGGTTGAACCTGATACGCCCGAGGCTCGGCGTTGAAAAGGGTCCCAGTCCGAGATCCAGGGAACCCTTGATCTCCCAGATGGCTTCGACGAAGAACAATGAGACCAGCAACAGATAGAGGGATTCGGCCGCCACCGCCTTTAGGGGATCCGGTGGAAAGGCCAGATGAAGCACCAGCAGGCCGAAGGTGGTGGAGAGGCGAAAGGCCAGAGGCAGGAAGGGTGGAGTCGTGGCTCCCTGCGGCAAGCGTTCCATCGGATGGCGCAACATGCCTCAAGAATGCCCAGAACCGTCCCATTCAAGTTCAACGGATTCACGGGAGAGCTGATTCTTGTCATCCTGAATCCGTGAGAACCCATCCGAACGCCTCCTCCCTTCCTTCGCTTCGCGGCGCGGGTATGCGCAAGACTCCCCAGAGAGAAGGGATTTTGCGCGTCCTCACCGAGTCGGATCGCCCTCTCACCGTTGAAGAGATCTGGGATCGCATGGCCGAAAACAGATCGGGACTGCCGACGATCTACCGGAACCTGGAACGATTCGTTCAGGAAGGCTGGGCCGAAAATGTATTAGGTCAGGACCAGGTCATGCGTTTCGTCCACTGCACCTCGAAGCATCACCATCACCATCTTCAATGCGAAGCGTGCGGGCGCATGGTCGAGGTGGATTCCTGCGGCGTCCAAGATAGCCTTCAACAACTCGAGGTTCTATCCGGCTTTCGGATCACCCGACACCATCTCTCACTCTTCGGACTCTGCCGGGAATGCCAGTCTGCGGAGAAAAGGCATTGACGCTTCGCCGCGTCTTGATAAGATCTAGGAACCATGCGGGTGTAACTCAGTGGTAGAGTGCAACCTTGCCAAGGTTGAAGTCGTGGGTTCAAATCCCATCACCCGCTCCACCACACGGGCCGCGCAAGCGGCCCGCATGATTTGAAAGCCTCAAAGCACCAACGCAAGGCGCCGTAGCCAAGTGGTAAGGCCCGGGACTGCAAATCCCGTATGCATCGGTTCGACTCCGATCGGCGCCTCCAGAAGGGCCCCCGCAAGGGGGCTTTTTCATGCCGAGCGGGAGGG
>JANXXC010000130.1 GCA_025350765.1 Holophagaceae bacterium
TGCCACAAAAAAAACAGAGCATAGGACACCTCTGGGACAGTAGCTTTATGGGCGGATCGTAGTGCCACTTGGAATGGCTGGCGGGGAACACGCGGAACCTGGGCTAAGATTTGGGCACATGCGCCTTGGGGGTGGGCGCACCTGGCGGTGGTATGGAGCGACTTTGATGACCAAGCGAATAACGGCGGATCACGTCAAGCTCAAACGAGCCTACGAACCGGTCTCCGCGGATGACGGAATCCGGATATTGATCGACCGCTTATGGCCGCGCGGGGTCAGCAAAGCGGACGCCGCCCTCGATGAATGGTTCAAGGACATCTCCCCCAGCACCTCATTGCGCAAATTTTTCGCCCACAATCCTGCTCGCTGGCCGGAATTTCGTTGCCGTTATGCCGCGGAGGTCCACGCGCATTCAGAAACTCTCGGCAAGCTACGCGCCCTGGCGAGGAAGGGTCCGATCACCCTGGTGTATTCCGCTCACGATGAGGTTCATGATGACGCCGTTGCGCTGAGGGACTGCCTTCTGGGACGACCGACAAAGCAAAAGTTTCAAAGCGTGAGCCGATAGCGCCTCCCGTCCAGCCGCGCTTTGAAAGGCGGAGAGCCATCATGGATTCGGTGAAGATCACGCCGCCGCACCCTTCCATCACGCCGACCCTGAGCGGGGCGGACGACCGCATCACCTTAAGCAACTGGTTGCCCCCCCAACAGGGCATAGTTCCCGTCATCCGTATCGGCCATCGTTGGGTCAGCACCTTGTGGGCGTTACCGATCGCCGCCGCGGCGTTCATTCTGCTGATCGCTGTAGCCCAGAGCTTGCGGGAGCTTCCTGGTGTTCAGGCGTTCATCACGGCCTACCCCGGCATCGCCCAGGCGGCACCTTCAGTCGAATCCGGCTTTCCATGGTGGCTACAACTCCAGCACTTCCTTAACATGTTGTTCATGATGTTCATCATCCGCGCCGGTATCCAGATCCTGGCCGATTTTCCCCGGCTCAATTGGCACCGGGACTGTACCCCCGGCACCGAGTGGTTTCGCTTCCAACACGCCGTCCCGAAAGACCGGGTCTGGACCTCCAAGGACGATTCGGTGACGATTCCCCAGTGGCTGGGTATTCCAGGCGTGCGCCATTCCATTGGGTTAGCCCGCTGGTGGCATTTTTCGATCGTGTTGCTCTGGACGATCAACGGCGTCGCCTTTTACGTGCTGTTGTTCGCGACCGGTCAGTGGCAGCGTGTGATTCCAATGACCTGGGATGTATTGCCCAACGCGCTTTCGACCAGCATCCAATATGCGTCCCTGAACTTCCCCGTCGAATCCACCTGGACGCGCTACAACGGCCTGCAGCAACTCAGCTACTTCATCACCATCTTTGTAGCCGCGCCGGTCTCGATTCTGACCGGTCTGATGCAGGGCCCGGCAATTTCCAACAGGCTGGGCATCGTCGGGAAGGTGCTGAACCGGCAAGCGGCGCGATCCATCCACTTCATCTCGTTCTGCTGGTTCGTATTCTTTATCCTGGGGCACGGGATCATGGTGTTCATCACCGGTCTGCGGCAAAACACCAACCACATGTTCGCCGGCGTGGATGACAAAACCTGGGCAGGTTTCCCACTCTTTGTCTTGGCCATGGTCCTTGTGGGGCTGGCGTGGTGGATCGCCTCGCCCTTCACCATCCGGCACGCCCGCTTGGTGCAACGGATCGGGCGGTTCATGGTTGGCTGGTTAAAAGGGCTCGCTGAATGGTGGGATCCAAACACCCAATTGACGGAAAAAGATATCTCCCCGCATCTGTGGCCTAACGGCACGATGCCGAACTCCGCCGAATTCGAGGCCTTGTTGGCTGACGAGTTCGCCAACTATCGCCTTCGCGTTTCCGGGCTTGTCGAGACGCCGCGCGAGTTTTCCTTCGCCGACCTCAAGGCAATGGCGAAGCAGGAACAGATCACCACGCATTTTTGTATCCAGGGCTGGTCGGGCGTCGCCAAGTGGGGCGGCGTTCCGATGCGCGATATCCTCGATCTCGTGAAGCCGACCGCGGAAGCTCGCTACGTGGTCTTTTATTCATTGGCCGAGGGCGCCGCGGGGGGTGGTTATTACGATGTCCACCCGATCCACAACATGCGCCACCGCCTGACCATTCTTGCCTATGAGATGAACGGAGAGCCCCTTAGCGTGCTGCATGGCGCGCCGCTACGGCTTCGTTGCGAGAACGAATTGGGCTTCAAGATGGTCAAGTGGGTCGGGGCGATTGAGTTCGTGCGCGACTTCGCGGATCTCGGCGAGGGGCAGGGGGGGTACAACGAGGACCACGAATTCTACGGCTATCGCATGCCAATTTGAGCCATGCGAAACGCACCTCACCGAGCCGCTCAATCAGTAGAACATATCCAGGGCCTACCCCAACAAGCACCTTTAAGACCCAGGTTAAATTAAAAACTTACATGCAGCAGACGAGCTAGTGGTTGGTCCGAGCCGAGAACATTTTTTCCAATCCCTGCAAAAATCCCTGTGAGCAGGGAAACTCCACCAGATCACGGACCGTTGGAGACCCAGGCGGTCATTGCGCCGATACGGGCCAATTATACCGCGCCAAATAGCGGGTCCACGTCAGTTCGCGATCGAATAGACGGGGGAATTTTGGTCGGTTGGAGAGGCGACTAAGTTCGGGAGCCTAGCTCACGGACTGCGTGGCGGTGAGTGTGGGATTCGAACCCAC
>JANXXC010000134.1 GCA_025350765.1 Holophagaceae bacterium
ACCGTCACCACCAGCGGCGGGGCCCCCACCATCACGGGATTAAACGTCAGCTCGGCCCTGCCGGGACAGGCGGTGGTTGTCTCAGGCACGAACCTGGGTGGCGCGACTTCCGTGCAATTCAATGGCACGGCGGCGCCCTTCATTCAGGACAGCGTCGCCCAGATCACGACCCTGGTTCCAATCGGCGCCACCAGCGGTTCCGTGACGGTTCAGACCCCAAGCGGCACCGCGACCAGTCCCTCGTCCTTCACCGTGGCGCCTTTCCCATCGGCGCAGGCCAGCACCAGCGTTCTGACTCCCATCCCCGATGCCACGGCAGGCGGTGACGGCGCGCCGGTGCTCATTCCCTTCAACATTTCGGGAATGACCCTGCCCATTAAGGATGTGAAGGTCTCCATTTACATCACCCACGCCTACGTGGGGGATCTGGATCTGCAACTCATCGCGCCGGACAATACCTCGATTTCCCTCGCGGGCAGCCGGAATGATACCGGCATCAACTACGGCACCGGCTGCGGCGCGGGCCAATACACGGTTTTCAGCGATAGCGGCGCGGGTCCGCTCTCGGGGGCCGCGCCCTATGTCGGCACCTTTAAGCCAGCCCAACCCCTCTCCGCCTTGGCGGGGAAGAATGCCAACGGGACCTGGACCTTGCGCATCCAGGATCAGGGCCCTGGAGACATCGGGAATTTCGTCTGCGGATCGCTCGTGGTCACCGCCGGACCCCAGCCCCCCACCATCACGGGATTCAATCCCACCATGGGCCCCAACGCAACCAATGTCCTGCTGACGGGAACGCACCTCACGGGCGCCACGCTTTTGACCCTCGGCAATATTCCAGCCTCCATCCAGAATCTCACTGACACCTCGCTGTCCTTCACTGTCCCCGGCGGCGCTCCCATTGCGCCCATCCGGGTGGTGGCGCCCGCGGGCATCGCCATCTCCAGCCGAGCATTCACGCCCACCGCCAGCGGTCCCACGGCGGATCTTTTCATTGATGGCGCTTACGTCACGCAAAGCGCTCAGAACTACGCGGGCAACGTCCCCCTGGTGGCCGGCAAAGATGCGGTTCTGCGGGTTTTCGCGCGGGGCAACCAGGCTGGAATCGCGGCGCCCTCGGTGCGCGTACGCACTTACAGTGGCGCCACGTTAACGGGCACGCAAACCATCGCTCCCACGCTTAGCAACGCGCCCACCGGCGTGACTGAAGCCGCCTTGAACCAATCGTGGAATTGGTCCATTCCCGGCGCCACCATCCAGCCGGGCCTGGGCCTGCTTCTTGACGTGGACCCCGCCAACACCATCCCCGAAGCCGACGAAACCAACAACACCTGGCCAGCCTCGGGAACGCCGATGGCGTTGGATGTGCGCAGCCTCCAAACCTTTCACGGCACGCTGATTCCGGTCACTCAAAGCAGTCTCACGGGCAATGCCACACCGGGCAATCTCGCCAGCTGGTACGCCAAATTCCAGAAGATGTACCCCGTCGCGCCGGGCATGGACCTGGTTCTCGGAGCGCCCTACACCACCACCCAGGTGCTGATCTCGGGCGGCGGCGGGTGGAGCGCATTGCTCAATGAGCTAGAAATGAAACGCGTGGTTGAAGCTTCCACGCGCTACTACTACGGCGCGCTGAACGTGAGCTACGGCAGCGGCGTGGCGGGCCTGGGTTACGTTCCCGCGGCGGGTTCCAGCTCTCCCCGCAGCGCCATAGGCTGGGACAAGACCACGGGTTACGCCGATGGCGGGCTCTACTTCGACGTGCTTACCCACGAGACCGGCCATAACATGGGCCGCGCCCATTCTCCCTGCGGAGGCGCCGCGGGCCCCGATCCGGGTTATCCCTACGCTGGCGCGCTCATCGGAACTTATGGTCTGGATGTGGCCGCCATGAATCTCAAGGATCCCGCCATCTACACCGACATCATGGCCTACTGCACGCCGGTGTGGATCAGCGACTACGTGTACAGGTCCATCCTGAATTTCCGGCAGGCCAGCCCCTTCGGCATCGCGCCACCCCCGGACCCGGGCGCCCAGGCGGTCGCACCCTCCATCCAGGATTGCCTTCTCATTTCAGGCCGCATCCACAACGGCACCGTGGAGCTCGAACCCGCTCTCCAGGTACGCACGACGCCCACCGCCGAAGGTCGCAAATCCTTCCACGGCACCCGAGTGATCGAGGGCCGCGACACCTCGGGCAAGGTGCTCTTCCGCCATGCGCTGCCTCTATTACAAGTGGCCGATGATCTTCCGGAAAGCCAGGACCAGCATTTCATTTCGGCCATTCCCCTGAAGGACTTTGAGACCGAAGAACTAAAAGAGTTGCGTGTGCTGGGCGACCTGGGAGCCGAAGCCGTGCGTTGGAGCAATAATGCTTTGCCGCTGCGCAGCGGCGCGGTGCGCGTGCCCCAGGCAAGCGTCTCCACTGAAGGGGAGGTGCGCCTCACCTGGGATGCCGCGACGCATCCGCTCGTCATGGTGCGAGACGCGAAGACCGGCGAAGTGCTTTCCTTCGGCCGAGGCGGCGACCTGGTCCTCAAGACCCACGCCAAGGACCTAGAACTCACGCTGTCCAGCGGCGTCAGCAGCGAGAAGATGAACTTAAAGATTCACGAGTAGGGCACCTCATCGTTGCGGGATATAGAAAGCCAGGGCCCGGAGAATGAGCATTCTCCGGGCCCTGGCTTAGGCCAAGGGGTTTAAGGCAGTTCCAGAATCATCTCTTGGCCCATGCGCGCCTTCACCCCGAAAACGCGGTGGATGAGTTCGGGCGTGAGCACGTCGTCGGGATTTCCGGCGGCGGCGAGATGGCCGCGGTCCAGCACCAGCACTTGATCGAAGCAGAGGGCAGCGCGGAGATCATGCAAGGAGATGAGCACGGCGCGGCCTTCGTTTCGCAGCTTGGTGGCGAGCTGTAAAACATCGAGCCCATGGCGCACGTCCAAATTGGCGGTGGGCTCATCCCAGAGGTGAATAGGCGCGTTGGTGGCCAAGGCCCGCGCCAAGAATACGCGGCGCCGTTCTCCGCCCGAAAGCCTTGTCACCGACCGATCCGCAAGGTTCTCGATGTCGAGGGCCTTCATCGCCGAGTCAATGAATTCATCGTCATCGCCAAAGGCATGGCGTCCCTGAGCCACCACGTCGCGCACGGAGAACGCGAAATCCGCGTGGAGATCCTGGCCCACCCAGGCGAGGCGTCGTCCCCGCTCGGGGAACGAAATAGAGTTTAGGTCATCGCCCATCCACGCGATGGCGCCTTCGGCTTTTAATAGGCCCGCGAGCACTTGCAGCAGCGTGGATTTCCCCGCGCCGTTGGGCCCCACGACGGCCGTGAGACTGCCCTTGAGCAGGTGCAGCGAAACGTCGCGAAGACGCGTTCCCAGGTTGATGCGTTCGGTGCGAATCATGAAGGCCTCCGCAACATCCAGAGGAAGAAGGGGCCGCCGATGAGCGCCGTCACCACACCCAAGCGCAACTCGCCGGGCAGGAATCGCGTGATGAGGTCGCAGACCAGCACGAAGGCCGCGCCGCCGATCATCGAGAGCGGCAATAAGCGCCGATGGTCGGGACCAATAGCCAGGCGCAGGATGTGCGGGACCACCAAACCCACAAAACCGATGACGCCGCCGACGGCGGTGGCGAGCGCCGTCAACACCGTGGAAAGGATGATGATTTCCCATTGAAGGCGCCGCACGTTCACGCCCAGGCTTTGGGCGCCTTGTTCGCCAAGGGATAACAAATTCATGGAGCGGCCCAAAGGAAGCAACATCATGCAGCCTAGAACTGTGCCGGGCAGGGCCATCCAAACGTGGCTCCAGGTGCGGTTTTCCAGGCCACCAAGCATCCAGAAAATGATCTGCCCACTCACCTCGAATCGTCCGGCGGTGAGGTTCAACAGAAAGCTCGTGGCCGCGCCGAAGAGCGCGTTCAGCGCCACGCCCGCCAGCAGCAGATGTTCGGCGCTGGCCTCGCGTTTCGCGAGCGCCATCACCGCGAAGGTCGCTAAAAAGGCACCCGAGATGGAGGCAAGGGGCAGCGCAAATATCGAATTTGCGGTCCATCCCAAAGCCAGGGCCGCCACGGCCCCCAGAGCCCCTCCGGTGCTGACTCCGAGCAGCCCGGGGCTTGCCAAAGGATTGCGGAAAAAGGACTGCATCAAGACGCCCGATGCCGCGAGACTCGCGCCCACGGCGATGCCCACCAGGGCCCGAGGCAAGCGGAAATCCAACACCACCGTGCGAGCGAGATCCGAGCCGCGACCCATTAACACGGAGAGAACTTCCGAGGGCGCGAGCCGTACTTCTCCTAGTGCAAGAGAGCCCATCAGCGCCACCACCAGCAGAATGGCAAGCAAGGATGCGGGCCCCCATAGCCGCTTCACTTGAATCGCTCAGGATGAAGGGCCCTGGCGAGTTCTGCATAAGCATCTAGGCGCGCCTGAGCGGTGGATGCCATGCGCGGCCCCGAAACCAACACCACTCGACCAGCCTTCATCGCTGGGAGGAATTTGTAGGACGGAATTTCCCGCAGGCGCGCAACGATGTGACTGCCGTGACTGCCCTCTTCGCCGCTGGCCACCAGCGCTTCGATATTCCAGGTGAGCAATTTCTCGGTGGGCGTCGGCTGATGGCCTTTTATACCGGCTTCGGCGGCGACGTTCAAGGCGCCCGCGTGATCGCAAACATCTTGAAACGTGGTCTCCGCCCCAGCGGTGAAGGGATAGGTGCTGGCGGCCAGAACCCGCACGGAGCGGACACCTTGGAGTTTCGCTTGCAGCGTTGCAACGCGTTGTTGCCAGACGCGAATGATTTTTTCGGCGCGATCAGGATGGCCCAGCGCGGCGCCGATGGTTCGTGCGTTGGCGTAGAGATCATCAAGACTCTCGAAATGATCGAGGCTGAGGAGCTTGACCCCCGCCCGCTGCAATAGAGTTTTGGTTTCAGCGCGCGTGTAGCTGGCGATGAGCACGAGATCAGGATGAAATTTCAAAATGCTTTCCGCGTCGCTGGTTTGGAGGATGGGATATTTCCCCGCTTCTTTCGCGACAGGGCTGTAGGCCGGATCCTTCGCGATGTGGCTCAGGGCGGCGATCTGCGAAGGATCGGCCAGGGCCAGCAGCAATTCATCCGTGCCCACGGTTTGGGACACCACGCGCTTCGGCGCTCCCGCGAAGAGGAGCGCCGAAGCGAGTAGACCCAGCAGTACGCGGAACATGAGGAAAGTTACCAGCGATAGGTGGCGGAAAGGGAGATGCGTCGGCTGGGGGCGGGAAACCCGTACACCAGCGAGGCGTTGCCATCGCCATCAAAAACGCCCCGTTTCCAGGTCTGTTCATTCTGCTTTCGCTGAAGCAGGTGTTCGGCCCGAAGCCTGAAGCTCAAGGATTTGCAGGCCTCGATAGATACGCCCAGATTCAATTCGTTGTAGGCGTGGCCCGTGCTGATGACTTGGAATTTGGGTACGTCCTGCAGGTCGTAGCGGGAGCCCACGCGAGCCCAGGCCAGGTCGCCGCGAAGGATGGACCACTGAATGAATCCCGAAGCTGAGGCTGTGAAAAAGGGATGGCGCACAATGGCGGTGTTCCTTGCTCCGTAACGATCCGCGCCGGTGTTGTGGTCCAGGTCGCGGGTATCGGAACTGCGGAGAATGACATCCCAACCCCAGGTCACGGCATCGCCCCCGCGCCATCCCAGCGCGCCTTCCAGGCTGGATGATTGGATCCTTCCCGCGTTTTCGTAATGGTCCGTGAAGGCGCCCGAAAAGGTCGGATCGTAGCGGTAGGCCAACAGGTCGGAGATGTGGGTGCGCTGGGCTTCGAGGCGGTACTCGAAATGCTCCGCGAAGCGGCCCGTGGCGCCGATTTCAATGCTGTGGCTGCGCTCCGGCGCGATAGGATAGGTTTTCTGGTCCACTTGTTCGGCCTCGGCATTGAGCGTGAACTCTACGAGGTTCGGCATTCGGAAACCCTGGCCAAAGCTGGCGTAAAGGCGCAGCGCGGGATTCAAAACCCAGTTCAGGCCGCTTTTGAAAGTCGTGGCCTCGGCCTCGCCCACACGGCTGCGGGCGCCGGAACTCACGCGGGTGAGGTCGCGATGGGTGGATTCGCGGCGAAGGCCGCTGACCCAATCGAGATCTTTGAAAATCTCCCAGCGCACTTCCGCGGCGGCGGCCAAATCCCGGCCTTCGCCATGGTATTGCACTTTGCCGAAGAGGACCGGATCGTAGTAATTCTTCGCCTCACTGGTATCCGCGCGGCCTTCCAGACGGCCGGAAATTCTAAGGCCGGCGAGGGGTGTCCAATGGGCCGAGAGCTGGTCCTCGAAGCGGCGGAAGCTGCGATCTTTTTGAACGCGGCCTCGGCCTGCGGGGTCGCCGTTGGAGCCTTCCACGACGCCCAACGCATTTTCAACTTCCACGGATTTGGAAGCGTCCCAATGCAGGTTCGCGCCCCAGTTCTGCTGTCGCGCGAGGGTTTCGCGATCAATCACGAAGACGCGCAGGGGATTGTAGGCTGGAGCCGGATATTGGACGTCGAACGGAGTCGAAACGGTTTGGCCGGAGTTGCGGTAATTCAGCACCAGATTGAAATCACCGATTGTCTTGCCGCCGCGCAGGTAGATTCCGACTTGATGCAATTCATCGTTCGAGAAATCGGTGCCTTGACGACTGGCCTCGGCACCCGCCGCAAGCCATCCCCAATCGCTTTTCGTCTGCGTTGAAAATCCGGTTCCCGATTGCGCTTGAGTGCCGCCGAGCAAAAAGGCCGAGCCATGGAATCCCGGTTCCTTGGCGGTCGCGCTGCGCAAATGGATGACGCCGCCGATGGCGTCGCTGCCGTTCAACACCGAGCTGGGGCCCAGCAGCAACTCCACCCGCTCGATGCCGATGAGACTGTAGGCGCCAAGATTCGGACTGACATCCGTGGGATCGTTCAGGCGCAACCCGTCGAGCATGATGACGACGTTTTTGGAGAGCGTGCCATTCAAGAAGGCCGAGCTTTGCTTGCCGGGGCCGCCAGTATTCATCACCGCGCCGGGCTGCAACACGGCCATGAGATCCGCGAGGGTGTGGAGCTGAAGGCGCTCCATTTCTGCGGCTTCGATGATCCGCACTGGATTGGGCGTTTTGGTGACTTCCACGGGGGTCGCTTCCGCTGTGACGGTCACGGTGGCGCCGATTTTGGGCTTCGCCGCATCGGGCGCTTCGGCTCCGAGACTGGCTCCCAGGGCCAAAAGAAAAAAGATTCGGGTAGATGGGTTCAAAGCCATTCACGCCTCCACGCATGAATCGCTGACGGATCAAAGGGCGACGCCAAAGGGCGCGATCCCTCCGCTCCCTCGGCGGTGGTCAAGCACTAGACCGGTCTCCGGGCTCGCACGCGGCAGAGATCTTGGGATCTCCCCGGAGCCTTCCCGGCGCGGCGCGCCAGTGACTCCTGGCCGGTCTCCAGAAGAAAGCTTCCGGGCCGGGCCTCCCATGAAACTGAATTTCGTGGGGTGCATACCGTTGCGGGGCAGCGCCGGAATCTCACCGGCTTCCCGTGCATCCAGCACACGTTGTAAGGATTCAGCGTTTCATTGAAGGCGAATTAAATCAAGGATGCTTGCTTAACCCGCTTGGCATGGTGCGGTTGTGATAGCGAAGGACTGCGCGATTGGAGCCGTGGATTTCGAGTTTGGAAATGCCCCAGGGCTGCCAGGCCAGATCCAGCGCGCGCTCCAAGGGCAGGCCCATGAAATGGGACAGGATGGCCCGTAGCGGCCCGCCGTGAGTGAAGATGAGCGTCGGTACGTCACCTTCGATGGCGCCCTGAAACGTAAGCAGGGCGCGGCTCGCGCAGTGGGCGAAACTTTCGCCGCCCGGCGGTGTGCCCTGCACCGGATTGGTGAAGAAAGGTTCGGCGCCCTTGATCTCCGGCCAGGGAATACCCTCCCAATCGCCAAAAGATTGTTCACCCAGATCCGGCAGCACCAGGGTCGGCAGACCGAGATCCAACGCGTGAATTCGGGCCCGCTGCGAATCGGAAGTGAGTACGCGCTGAATGCCCGTAGCTAGCAATTCCTGCTTGATGGCTGGCCAGGCGAGATGACCCGCCTCGCTCACGGGCATATCGAAACGGCCCAAGGGCGCGCCGAGGTCCGAGGCCGCGGTGGGGCCATGCCGCATGAGGAAGAGGGGGATCATCCAGTCATCATCGCCTTGATCTTTGCGCCTTTGTAGGCGAATCCTTCGGTGGGTTTATGACACTCTAGGGGCCATGGTCGCCCGACAACCCCTCCAAGCAAGCCCGAAGCTGCTCGCGCTGCAGAAGGATTTTCAGCAGATCGCCAGTTTGGCGGGCTTCCTGAACTCGAGCATTGATCCGCCTCAGATGCGGCTCTTCTTTACCCTCTATGGCCGCGTCACCACGGAGACCGAAGAGGCCGCCGCGGAGCTGGTGGCGCCCCTTCAGGCTTGGTCCGACCAGCTTGCGGTGGAGTTGCGGGAAGGCAGTTCGTCCGCCATCCTGCCGCCCCAAATCCAGATCAGCACGCCTCAAAAACTTCCCAATGAAGGTTGGTACCTGGTCTCAACCATCAACTTCAACACCAAGGTGACGGACACCAGCTACCTGCGGGTGCGCACCGCGGCCATGGCCGCCTACAAGAAAGCCATCGCGCTGCGAGAGGGCGGATTTAACGCCCCGATCCCCGACCTAGGCCCGGATCTGACCGAGGGACTAGAGCTCCCAGCGGTGCCAGAGCTGCCCGAAGGGCCTGGACCGCCTGCGCTCGATGGCTGAGGCGGGCTTTCACATCCTCTGAAAGCTCACCAAAGGTCTGGTTGAATCCCTCAGGGATGAAGATGGGGTCGTAGCCGAAGCCTTGCTGCCCGCGGGGTTCTGCGGCCAGACCGCCCTCGACGCTGCCTTCGAAAAAACGCAGCTCGTTTCCGGCCATCGACGTAAGGGCGAGCACGCAAACGAAGCGCGCACTCCGCTTCGCATTGAGCGGCAGCATCGCCAGTAGGGCGCGGTTCTTTTCAACCATGGACAACTCCTTCGCGAAGCGCGCCGACAGCACGCCTGGCCCGCCCCACAATGCGTCTACGCAAAGCCCCGAGTCATCGGCGAGCGAAAAGTCCACGGGCTCTTCGCGGTGAATACGCCACCAGTCCCGGGCGAAGGCTGCTTTTTGAGCGGCGTTGTCTTTAAAGAAGGCACCATCCTCGGGAATTTCCGGCGCATCCGCGGGCCAGGGAATGATGGTGAATTCCGCCAACAGTCCCGCGAATTCCCGCAACTTCCCGGCGTTGCGGGAGGCGAGGAGAATCCTGGGCGGTGAGCTATGAGCTTTGAGGGGAGAGTTCATAGATTCTCCCTAGATGTTGAGGGGGCGGACGCGAGCTTTAGGCCCTGAGCTGATGGCTCTTGGCTCATAGCCCCCTAACCCCAACGAAGAATCGAGACCTCTCCTTCAACACCCCACCACCTCCGTATACCAGCCGCGGGCGCGCTCTGGGGTGGCGGGTCCGTGGATCAGGGCTCTTCCATCCTGAAACAGGGTGATGTCCCAGTCGCCGTCGTGTCCTTTGAGCGTCATGCCGCGCTGTTTCCAGGGGTTTCCCGAGCGGGTTTCCAGGCGCTGTTGCAAGGCTTCGAAATCCAGCTTGCCGGGCGGGTTCACGCGGATCTGCACGCCCTCAAGACCGCACAATTCCGAGGCTTTCAGGGTCCACCGCGCGTCCAGGAATTCGGTGATTTTCTCCGAACAGTAGCGGCAGCGGGATTTTGGCGGCTTCAGGAACTGGCGCTCGTTATCCCACAGATTGAAGCGCGCCAGTTCAAGGTGCGGCACCTTGCCCGTGAGGATTTTCATGGCTTCCAGCGCGGCCCAGGAGCCGATGACGCCCACGGCCGGACCCAGCACCCCAGCCGTGTCGCAGGTGTCCACGTCGCCAAAGGCCGGCGGCTCTTCAATGAGGCAGCGCAAACAAGCCGTGTGGGGCACGTGGATGGGCCACACCACGCCCTCGGCGCCGATGGCGCCCGCATAGATCCACGGCGTGCCTTGAAGAATCGCCACGTCGTTGATGAGAAAACGCGCCTCGAAATTGTCCGTGCCATCGCAGATGAGATCGAAGCCCGAGAGCAATTCCCGCGCGTTGCCCGAGGTGAGATCGGCCACCACCGAGATGATTTCGATATCCGAATTGGCCGCGCGGAGCCTTGCTGTCGCTACATCCGCCTTGGGCTGGCCGAGATCGTCTTCCGTGTAAAGCAGTTGGCGCTGAAGGTTGCTGCGCTCCACCAAGTCACGATCCAGAAGCGTGAGATGGCCCACCCCCGCCCGTGCCAACCAGGGCGCAATGACCGAGCCCAGGGCCCCAAGTCCCACGACGGCCACGCGCTTGGAGCGCAGCGAAGCGTCAGCTTCAGTGCCGAGGAAGGTGCGTTGTTTGGAGTAGCGGGACATGCGAGTCCTGAATTAAGGGTGAAGGGTCAATCTGAGGGCGCGCCCAAGGGCCGTGGCAAGATCCACTCTGGACTCTAAACTCTAGACAAAAAAAGCGGGCCCGAAGGCCCGCTTTTTTAAGGTCGGGTAGAGCTTAGTTGGCGGCGGTGCCGGCCTTTTGGGCTTCGGCCATGGCGGCCTCATATTCGGCCTGCAGGCGAGCGGCGTTGCTGATGGCGAACTTGTAGACGTACTCAAAGCGGTCGGCGCCTTTGGTGAGGCCGATGATCACTTCGAAAACGCCCTCGGCGCCCACTTCGAAGGGGCTGGCGATGACATTGAAGGTGCCTTCCTTGGCGCCCTCGGGGATGTTCACGTCGCTATCACGGATGATGTCCTTGCGCTCGCCGCTGGGGCTGACCACCGAGAAGCTGAATTTGAACTGGCCGTCCATGCGGGAGAACTTGCTGTAGAAGCAGACCTTCGGGAGGATGAAGGGCACTTCGGGCACGACGATGTGGTGGTCATAAAGGCCCATGAGCGAGGTCTTGCCGCCCATTTCCTGGCGGATGTCGTCGCAAAGCAGCGTGAATTCGTGCTTGGGGGCCTTGATCTGGACTTCTTGCATGGGGGCTCCGTGGGATGGTCAACAAAAGTTGAAGGGCCAGTTTATCGCCGAAGGAGCTTCCTTTCTAGCTAAGGTTTTTTCATGACCTCTCTCCGCTCTGGCCTCTTCACGATCTTCACCACCCTGCTCCTGGCGGCGGGGTCGTTGAACGCCCAGGAATTCAAGCTCCAGGTGTTGGGGACCACGGACCTGCACGGCCATGTCCTGCCCCAGGACACCTATAGCCTCCAGCCGGAGAACAAGGGATGGGCGAAGCTGGCGACCCTGATCCAGCAGGCCAGGGCGCAGAATCCCAATACCCTGCTCATCGACAGCGGCGACACCCTCCAAGGGGAGCCCATCAATTACGTGCGGACCCGCCTTCGGCCGGACCTGCCGGAACCCTCCATCGCGGTGATGAACTACCTGGGTTACTCCGCCATGGCCCTTGGAAACCATGATTTTAACTGGGGCCTCGAGGTCCTGAAAAATGCGGAGAGGTCCGCGAAATTTCCTTTCCTGTCCGCCAACACCGTGGCCGCCAAAGGCGCTAAGGGGGCCTTCGCGCCCTGGACCAAGGTGAAGGTGGGCGACGTGACCGTGATCATCATTGGCTTCACGACGCCCTGGATTCCAAGGTGGGAGGAGCCGGGAAACTACGCAGGGCTGGCTTTTCAGGACATCGTCGAGAGCGCGAAAGTCCTGATTCCGCGCCTGCGCGAAAGAGAAAAGGCCGACCTCATCATCGTCACCATGCATTCGGGCCTTGGGACGCTACCCGGGAAGAGCGGCGACGAGAATGCGGCCCTCAGGCTGGCGAATCAGGTGCCAGGCATTGACTTGATCCTGACGGGCCATACCCATTCGCTCATCTCAACTCAGCACAAGGGCGTGCTGATCCTGCAGGCGGGGGCCCATGGCCGAGCCCTAGCGGTGGCGGATCTGACGCTCCAAAAATCTCAAGGGCGCTGGCGGATGACGGGTTCCCAGGGCAGGTTGGTACAGCCCTCTGGCGATACCCCGCAGGACCCCCAGGTGCTGGAGCTGACGGCCTCCCTGCGGACCGCCACGGACACCTACCTGAATACCGCGGCCACGACCCTGATGACGGATCTGGATGGTCGATGGTGCCGCTTAGAGGACACGCCCCTGGCCCAGCTCCTTCACACCGTTCAACGCTTGGCCACCGGAGCCCAGCTTTCGGCGGTGAACTGGACCAGCTCGCGACTTTTCATCCCGAAAGGTGCCACCTCGGTTCGACAGTTTTACAGCCTCCAACCCTACGAAAACCAGCTGGCCCGTATCCGCATCACTGGACGGCAAGTCCGCGCCTACATGGAATTCGCGGCGCGGGGCTACAACTTCAGCCACGAACCGGAGCTTTTCAACAAGGCGGTGCCCTTCTACGACGTCGACCAAATCGATGGCTGTACCTACGCGCTGGATCTATCGCAGCCCCTGGGCAACCGCGTAAAGAATCTCGCCTACCAGGGCCAGGCCGTGCGGGATGACCAGACCTTTACCCTTGCCCTCAGCACCTATCGCCTGCGGGGCGGTGGAGGTTATATGGAAGCCATCGGCTTCAATGGCCAACCCGAGTTCATCACTCCACAGCTCACGCGGAACCTGCTCCTGGACTATGTTCTCAGTCGTTCCAGTCTTTCGCCTGCCGCCGTGAACGCATGGCGCACCATCCCATCCCTAGATCGGGAGCGGATCATGCAACAGGCGAAATGAGCTTCGGAGCCGACTTACCTGACGGGCACGAAAATGAGTCCGCCCCCGGGCTTGAGCAGAACGACCTCCGAATCGAGCGCTCCGAGGAGTTTATGGTCTTCGGTGACACCCGTGGGGAGGAATTCTAGGGTGCTTCCGGAGAGGTCCAAGCGGGCCAACAGGAGCCCTGATTTTTTTTCACTGGGAACTTGGGAGGCTGGCACGGCGGCCAGCACGACACCCTTGCCCATCCACCAGCTAAGGGCTCCCCGCTCTCTTCCTCCCAAAAGGAGTCCGGGCGTCGCTGAGTTGTTGAAGGTGAAGACTACGTCCCCAAGCACGGTGCCCTTGACCCCCTCAAAGGTTTGGAGCGTGACGCTTGATCCGGTGGCGACCAGCACGCTGCCTTCTTCGGAGATGGCAAGCCTGCGCGTGAGCGAGGCTCCCGCTTCCGCCGCCTTGGGTTTTTTGCCCACGGACCAGATCACGTTGGCCTTCGTGTAATCGTGCTTTTCGAGGAAGAGTTCGGAGGTCCGGTAGAGAAGCACGAAGCCTTTGGTGTCCCAGGCCAAGTCCACTACCTCGCCCGGCAATTTCACCGTGCTTCCTGTTTTCCCATTCTTGGTGATCTGGTAGAGCGTGGATCCTGAAACGATCCAGGCATTGCCGTAGGGATCCACCACCCATTTCTCGGGAGGGACCTCGAGCTTGGAAACATCCAGGCTTGCGGTGACGCCTTGATCCTTCGTCCAGGTGTCCAAGCTGCGGGTGGTGGGGCTGTAGAAAATGCAGGAGCCATCCTTGTCCACCCGCGCCCAGCCCGTGGCTGCGGTCAATGGATCACTGCCCTGGCGAGAGGCGGATGGGGTCGAGGGATACGAGGGATAGGATGCGAGGGTGGGGCCCACGGCCAGCGCGCCTACAAGAACAGAAATGGGAATTGGATTCCGCACGAAATACCCCTGATTTAGAATTGGCAAGGATGAATACCTAATACGTTAAGACCTGATGAGTCTGGTGCAAGGCCGGCGCACTATTTGGGATGAGAATTCCCCGTTGGTTCAACCAAGATGGCCGGCAAAGGCTCGGATCCGCATGAGCAATGGGTCGAGTCCGAGGCCTTCCTCGTCCAGCAGGCGTTTGGGGTCTCCATGGTGGACGATGTGGTCGGGCACCGCGCATCGGAGGAGGGGCTTCACGACCCCAGCGTCCGCGAGCGTTTCCAGCACCGCGGCAGAGAATCCCCCGGGAGCGCAGCCTTCTTCTAAGGTCACGACTCCTCTTGTTTTCTTGGCCCAGGTGGCCAGTAGCTCGCCATCAAGCGGCTTGATGAAACGAGCGTTGACGACGGCGCAGGAAAGCCCTTCCTCATCCAGTTTTTCAGCGAGCTTCAGGGCCGGGGCGACCATGGCGCCCACCGCGAAAAAGAGTAGGTCCGAACCCTCGCGCAGCAGCTCCCCCTTGCCGATGGGCAGGGCGGTGATGGTCTCGTCCATTTTCACGCCCAGGCCGTTGCCTCGGGGATAGCGCAGGGCGGCCGGGTGGTCGCTGTACACGGCGGTCATGAGCATCCGCCGCAATTCGTTTTCATCCTTGGGCGCCATGAGGATGATGTTGGGGATGCAGCGGAGGTAGGCCATGTCGTAGAGGCCGTGATGGGTGGGGCCATCGGCGCCGACGATGCCCGCGCGGTCCAGGGCGAAAGTCACCGGCAGGTTCTGGATGCAGACGTCGTGCACCACTTGGTCGAAGCCGCGCTGAAGGAAAGTCGAATAGATGGCGCAGACCGGCCTCATGCCTTGGGCCGCGAGACCCGCGGCAAAGGTGACGGCATGCTGTTCGGCGATGCCCACATCGAACATCCGGTCCGGAAAACTTTTCGCGAAGATGTCCAGACCCGTGCCCGTATCCATGGCCGCGGTGATGCCCACGATCTTGTCGTCGGTCTTGGCCAGTTCCGCGAGGGCTTTCCCGAAAACGCTCGTGTAGCTGGGGGGTGTCGGCTTGGCTGGATCCACGGCGGCCTTTTTCATTTCCCCGGCTTCGGCGTCGAAGGCCGTGACGCCGTGCCACTTCATGGGGTCGTTCACGGCCGGATCGTAGCCGTAGCCTTTTTTGGTCTGGACGTGGAGCAGCACCGGACCATCCGCCATTTTTTCCTTGGCTTCCGCCAGGGCGCGCGAGGTGGCGTTCACGTCGTGGCCGTTCACGGGGCCCATGTAGCGGAAGCCCAGGTCCTCGAAAAGCAGGCCCGGCACCATCATCCGCTTGAAGCTTTCTTCACTCCACTTGGCGGCTTTGGCCACGCCCTTGCTGACCTTCTCTAAGGGGATGGCCTTGATGGCGTGTTCGATGCGATCCCGCCAGCGGTTGTAGTACTGGCCGGACATGATCTGGTTCAGGTAGCCCTGAAGTGAGCCCACATTGGGGCTGATGCTCATGTCGTTGTCGTTGAGGATCACGAGAAAGTTTTTCGCTTGCAGGTAACCCGCCTGATTGAGGCCCTCGAAGGCCATGCCCGCGGTCATGGAGCCATCGCCGATCACCGCGATGCAGGAATGGTTCTGGCCTTGCAGATCCCGCGCCTTCGCCATGCCGAGCACCGCGGAAATGCTGGTGCTGGCGTGGCCCGCGCCGAAATGATCGTAGGGGCTTTCATCGCGCTTCAAGAAACCCGCCAGGCCGTTGTGTTGACGCAGGGTGGGGAAGCGGTCTTTGCGCCCGGTCAGGATCTTGTGGGGGTAAGCCTGATGACCCACATCCCAGACGATGCGGTCATGCAAGAAATCGAAATGGTGGAAGAGCGCGACGGTCAATTCTACCGTGCCGAGATTGGAGCTGAAATGGCCCCCGGTGCCGCTGATGGAATCAATGAGGAATTGACGGACCTCGGTGGAAAGCTGTTCCAGCTGCGCGTCTGAGAAATGACGAATCTGCTGGGGCGCCGCGATGGAATCCAACAAGGGATAACGGCTTCCGCCGTGGACATCGACCATCAGGCCGTCCTGGTCGCCAAGTAACGCGCCCACGCTTCCAGCGACGCGGGTTTCGGGAGGGATTGAAGGTGCCATAACGCTGTCTCCGTGGCCTCGGCGAGGGCTTGCCGAGCGCCATCTAACCCGAGCAGGGCGGGGTAGGTGATCTTACCCTTTTCCGCGTCTTTTCCGGCCCGCTTACCCAAGGTCGCCTCATCTGAGGTGGCATCCAGAATGTCGTCCTGGATCTGGAAAGCCAACCCCAGCGCGGATCCGGCCTCCCGCAAGGCCCAGCGTTGGGGAGGGGTTGCCCCCCCCAGTACCGCACCGATTTCCAGCGAAGCTCTCAGCAGGGCACCGGTCTTGAGGCGATGAATCGTCTTTAGATGATCGAGCCCGTAGGAGGCGAGAGCTTCGCCTTCGAGATCCATGGACTGTCCGCCCACCATGCCCTTCCATCCACTCGCCTCGGCGAGCAGGGCGATGGCATGAAGTCGGCGCTCGGCCGGGACCAAGGCATCCGACGCCAGTACGGCAAAGGCTTCAGCCTGCAATCCGTCCCCCGCGAGGATCGCCTGGGCCTCTCCAAACGCGACGTGGCAGGTGGGTTTTCCACGGCGCAAATCATCGTCATCCATGGCGGGCAGATCGTCGTGGATGAGTGAGTAGGTGTGGATGTATTCCAGGGCCAAGGCGCCACTCAAAGCCGCTTCCGCGGGGGCTCCCAAGGACTCCGCCGCAAGCAGGCAAAGAATGGGGCGTACCCGCTTGCCGCCGGCTTCCAGACTGTACCGGATGGCTTCGGCCAGGCCCATCGCATCAACCTCGGCATCGTCCCCCGTAAATCGCACGGTGAGTGGGCCGTTGACCAGAGAAAGAAGCCTATCCAGATCCTCTTGAACCTGAAGACCCGGATTCCTTTCATTCACGAGATGCCCTCGCCATCCAAAGGCTCCGCGCGGTATTCGCCGCCGAGGCCCCGCTTCAGAACTTCCACCTTGCGCTGAGCCTCGGCGAGTTGCTCCTGCAAGGCCTTGCTGAGGCCGACGCCTTCCTCGAATTTCGCCAGGGCATCTTCCAGGCTGAGGCTCCCAGCCTCTAGCTGCTGCACAAGGGCTTCCAGCCGGTCCAGGCCATCGTCGAAGGAGGGAGTGGGTGCGCTCATTGCTTCATTCTAAAAGCAAAGGGGCCGCGGAAGCGGCCCCTTTTCGGCTGTTGTTGGGATTCTATTTCTTGAAGCTCTTCGCCATTTTCGCACCCTGATCTTCCATTTTGTATCCGGTGGGCAATTCGAACACGGCCTCGGGGATGGGGCCCTCCTTCACCTCAGTAGCCTCACTGGAGAATTCACCTACCATCGGCATCACCGAGCGGGTCTTGAGAGCCATTCCTTGAATTTTTGAAAACTCCTCGCCAAGTTTCTTCATGCTAATGGCTGCGGGGCCCATGGCGCCCATGAGGTTTTTCAACCGCAGGAAACGGGTGTAGCTCGCGGCGGGCACGGGTGGCCTGAGACTGGCGTCATTGCTGGTTTCCATAACCGTTTTGCCCATGGTGATCCGCCACTTGCGGCACTTGCGGCCGGCGACCACTTCCTTGCCCTCGTCTTCGACGACCACGTCGCCACCGCCGCCGCCGGGCATCATGGCGAGCACCTGGGGAGGCAGATCCTTAAATTGATTCGCCATGCCCTCGACTGCGGTCTCCAGGTCATCCCAGCTGATCTTCTGGACGAGCTTTTTGTCATGGTCGATGGTGTAGTTCACGCCGTTGACGTAATCCACCAGGGTGTCGTGCTTCGACCCAGGATGGTTGATGCGCATGTACTTGCTGGACCAGTAATGGGTCTGAAGGCCATCGTTGTATTTCCCCTTGCCGGTCATGGTGATGGTCAGGTCGCCCGCCATCATCGAGGCGGTCACCAGGAACAGGACGGCGACAAATTTAAGAGCGTTTTTCATGAAGACTCCCTTGGATGGATGAGGAGAGGTTACGCCGAGAGGCCTTCGGCTGCCATCCCTTGATACGTTACCTTCGAAGATGAGGTGCTCATGACGCGTGTGTTGGTGGTGGACGATAGCCGGGAGACCTGTGACCTCTTGGAAGAGCTGTTGGGGGGCATGGGCCTGGACGTGGTGAAAGCAACAAAACCTGAGGATGCCTTGCAGAAACTCAATGGCGGCGGGTTCTCGCTGATGCTTTCGGACATCAATCTGGAAGCCCGGCTGGACGGCCTGGACTTGCTGCGCGCGGCGAAGCCCTTGGGTGTCGAAGTCATTTTGCTCTCGGGTTTCGGCACCATCGAGAAGGCCATCGAAGCGGTCAAAGAAGGCGCTTTCGATTTCCTGTCGAAGCCTTGGGACAACGAGGAATTGAAGGCCCTGGTGAAGCGCGCCATGGTCCGGAAGGATGCCAAGGCGCCGGTGGACCGAGCGCCCAAAGGCCCCC
Organism: Holophagaceae bacterium; assembly: GCA_025350765.1. Classification (GTDB taxonomy): domain Bacteria; phylum Acidobacteriota; class Holophagae; order Holophagales; family Holophagaceae; genus JANXPB01. The sequence continues at coordinate 18,180 of JANXXC010000134.1, forward strand.
AGAGCGTGATGATTGGCTCCTCGGCGAAGATGATGGAGGTCTACAAAACCATCGCCAGTTTGCAAACTTCCCGAGCCACGGTGCTCATCTCCGGTGAGAGCGGCACCGGCAAGGAATTGGTGGCCAGCACGGTGCATCTCAGCAGTGACCGAAAAGACCGGCCCTTCGTGGCGGTGAACTGCGGCGCGCTCACGGAAACGCTGTTGGAATCCGAACTTTTCGGGCATGTGCGAGGAGCCTTCACCGGCGCGGCAGGGGACAAGAAAGGGCTCTTCGAGGAAGCCAATGGCGGCACCATCTTCCTGGATGAAATCGGCGAGACCTCGCCGAGCTTTCAGGTGCGACTGCTGCGCGTCCTCCAGGAGCAGGAGGTGCGAAAAGTCGGCGGAAACAAGACGACGAAAGTGGATGTCCGCGTCATCGCGGCCACCAACCGTGATCTCTCCCAGATGGTGAAGGAGGGCAAGTTCCGCGAGGACCTGTTCTACCGCCTGAGCGTGGTGGAGATCCATGTGCCATCCTTGCGGGAACGATGGACCAAGGACAGGGATGGCCGAGTCATTTCGGATGTCTCCCTGCTGCTGGATCATTTCCTGGGGGAAGCCAGCCGCAAAGACCGGGTTGGCTACGCGCTCCGAACGGATGCCCGGAGAATCCTGGAGAGCTACACCTGGCCAGGGAATGTCCGCGAGATGGCCAACGTAGTGGAGCACCTGACCCAGTTAAGCCGAGGAAGGGAGATCACTCCGGATGATCTCCCGGCCAAACTCACTCAAGGCAGCCGCTCGGCCGCTCGTCCGGCCATCGCTTCAGGTCCCCTGGCAGAGTTGGTGGAAGGCTGGGATCACCTTCCCACGCTTGAGGAATTGGAACGCCGCTACATCCAGGTGCTCCTGAAACACGAGACCCGGAAGAGCCGCATCGCCGAGATTCTGGGGAAGGATCGCACCACCCTCTACCGGAAACTCCGGGATCTCGGTTTGACAGACGGTTCCGAAGAAGGCTGAGAGCGAAGCAGACTGGTGGGAATTTGCAGCATTGTTGCAAAAGGCAACGGTCTGCAGCTATGAACTCGATACTTTAAGTTTTTTATTTTCAATATTTATATTTTGGCTTAATAATTCCTTTATAAGTACCCAGAACGTCCGGCCGTGCCGGAGCATCCAAACTGGAGAATTACATGAAAAAGCTCGCCGCCCTGCTCGTGGCCGCTGCCCTGATTAGCCCCGTCTTCGCGCAGGATGCGAAGAAGGCTCCTGCCGCTGCCCCCAAGGCTCCTGTCGCTGCCGCCGCTACCCCCAAGGCCGCTGTCGCTGCCCCGGCTGCCGATGCCCCCAAGGGCAAGAAGCACCACCACAAGAAGCACAAGAAGTCCGAAGCTGCCCCCGCCACCAAGGGCGCACTGACCCTCGGCGAAGAGCAGAAGATGGACAAGAAGGCCGACAAGAAGGCTGAAGCCGCTCCCGTCGAGAAGAAGCACAAGAAGCACGGCAAGAAGAAGGCTGAAGCCGCCCCTGCCGAAAAGAAAGCCATGACCCTCGGCGACGACAAGAAAGCCGACAAGAAGGCTGAAGCCGCTCCCGTCGAGAAGAAGCACAAGAAGCACGGCAAGAAGAAGGCTGAAGCCGCTCCTGCCGACAAGAAGGCCTAAGTCTCATTTATTGAGCGTAAAAGCGGGTCCTCACGGACCCGCTTTTTTTCTGTTTTCATGGAGCCATGGATGACGATCTCCTTCTCCTGGCTGTGGACGCTCTTCGTCGCTTGATCGACGCACCGAGCCCACCCGAAAGCCACCCCCAACTGCTGGCCTGGCAAGGCGACCGAGTGCTCCTCCGCACCGCGGCGGGGAATAGTGCGATGACGGTGACCGCGGCACGGGCGCGATACAGCCAATGGGGGCTGTCGCCACTCATTGATCATACGCTGCTCAAGGCCGACACGCATCCTGCCGCCATTGATCGCCTCTGTGGCGAGGCGAGGGACCATGGCTTCGCCTCGGTCTGCATCGAGCCTTGTTGGGTGCCCAGGGCCTCGACGGCCTTGGCGGGGAGCGGCGTGCGGGTTTGCACGGTGGCGGGCTTTCCCCTTGGTGCCAACACGTCCCAGGCAAAGGCCCGGGAAGCCTCGGAATCGCTCGCCTTGGGGGCCCACGAAGTCGACGTCGTGCTCGCCATCGGCATGGCCAAAGCTGGAATGTGGACCGAGGTGGCCGCGGAATTTCGGGCCGTCCGCAGGGCAACGGAGGGAGCGGTGCTGAAACTCATTTTGGAAACCTGTTTGCTCACGGATGATGAAAAAGTTCACTCTTGCGAATTGGCGGTGGCCGAGGGCATTGATTGGGTGAAGACCTCCACGGGCTTTTCCACCGGTGGGGCCACGGAAGAAGATGTGGCGCTCATGCGCCGCGCCGTGGGCATCCGGACGGGGGTCAAGGCCTCTGGTGGAATCCGCACTTACGCTCAGGCCTTGGGGATGGTGAGAGCGGGTGCCACTCGCCTCGGCGTCTCGCAATCCATCGCCATCGCCGGGGGAGCAGGGCTTTCAGCCTCATAGAGCGTGTTTCAGAATGGGACGGGGCCGCGCTGGGAGCGCCGGGCGAGCGAGGCAAGGCAGCCGACCACGGCGTATCGTCTATACGCCACGGGAGGGTAACGCAGCATCGAGAAGCCCGCCGCCCCAGCCCGAAGGGACGGGGCCAGCCGCGCGCATCGCGGCGTC
>JANXXC010000175.1 GCA_025350765.1 Holophagaceae bacterium
ATTGGGGTTAGGCCCCACAGACCACGCTGGTCCAATTCAGCTGGGTGAACCACAATGCAGACTTAACCCGAGGCGCCCATGCAACCCATCACCGGCGAATGGATCAATCTGTCCGTAGGCGATGGTACTTCCATGAGGGCCTACTTGGCGCGGCCCCGCAACGCCCCCACAGCGCCAGGCCTGATGGTGTTCCAGGAAATCTTCGGCGTGAACGGTCATATCCGGGAGCTCTGCGAACGCTTCGCGGTGGAAGGATTCACCGCCATGGCTCCAGAGCTGTTCCATCGCACGGCGCCAGGCTTCATCACCTCCTACGACAGCTACGTTCCCGGCCGCGAAGAGGCTGTGAAGATGACCATCCCCGGTCTCGAAGACGACTTTCGCGCGGTCTCGGATTGGTTCGCGGCGGACGCCCAGACCGGATCGCGGAAAATGGGCAGCGTCGGATTCTGCATGGGAGGCCGCATGAGTTTCCTCGCAGCCACCACCCTGCCCCTGGCCTGCGCGGCCAGTTTCTACGGCGGCAATATCCCCCAGCACACCGATCGCCTGGACCGCCTGAACAGCCCCTTGCTCCTGGTCTGGGGAGGCGCGGATGCAGGAATCCCGCCGGAGCAGCGAGCCACGCTTCAAACGAGCTTGTTGGCAGGGAAGAAAAGCTTCCTGGACGTTTGTTTCGAGGAAGCTGGCCACGGCTTTTTCTGTGATCAGCGGGCCGACTATCACTCGGAAGCCTCGCATCTGGCTTGGCCTTTGGCCCTGGATTTCCTGCGGAAGTATTTGGATCCAGATGCCAGACAATAGAACCTTGTGGATGCTATTTTCGATGTTCGTTTGAATGGAGATTCCATGTCCGTCCTCGTGCTTGAAACCGTTGATCGCATCGCCTGGCTGACCATCCACCGGCCGGAGAAGCTCAACGCTCTGAACGCTGAAGTACTCAAAGAGCTGGACTGCGCCTTCGCGGGACTGGAGCACGACGAGGCCGTAGGCGCGGTGGTCATCACCGGTTCCGGAGAAAAGGCCTTCGTGGCGGGGGCCGACATCGGCGAGCTGCGGGAGTTGGATAGCGCCTCGGCCCGGCGCCAGGGTCTGGCGGGGCAGGCGGTCTTCGAGCGCATCGAGCGCATGCCCAAGCCCGTGGTGGCCATGGTCAACGGATTCGCCCTGGGCGGTGGCTGCGAACTGGCCCTCGCCTGTCACATTCGCATTGCTTCGGAGAACGCGAAATTCGGCCTACCGGAGGTTTCCCTCGGCATCATTCCCGGCTATGGCGGAACCCAGCGACTGCCCCGCCTGGTGGGCAAGGGCGTGGCCCTCGATATGATCCTGAGCGGTGACATGGTGAACGTGCAGGAGGCCCTTCGCATGGGCCTGGTGAGCCGCATTTTCCCGGCCGCGGAATTAAAAGCCGGCACCGAGAAACTCGCCCGCACCATGCTCAGCCGTGGGCCCTTGGCCTTGCGCCACGCTCTCTCGGCGGTGCATCAGGGCCTTGAAATGCCTCAGGAACAGGGCCTGCAATTTGAAGCCGCCCTCTTCGGATTGCTGGCGGCATCCGAGGACATGAAGGAAGGCATGGGCGCTTTCCTGGAGAAGCGGCCCGCGCAATTCAAGGGCCGCTGATGGAAACCGCCCGGCCTTCCTGCTGACTACCCCCCGATCGAACAGGACTTTTCGTCCTGTCCTCCCACTCCTCGCTTCGCTCGGTCGCGGAGGGGGGCCCGTGGCATGAGCGCTTTCCTGGAGAAGCGGCCCGCGCAATTCAAGGGCCGCTAAGGGCCGTCACCCTTTCTGCGGAATACCCAGGCGTTCGAACTCGCCCTCGATGCGTCCCGTCACCATGAACCAAGCCATCTTGTGGTCCCCGATGAGCGAATTCCATGGATGGCGGAAAGTGGCGGGGCGATTTTTTTCGATGCCGTAGTGGCCCGTCCAAGCGAAGCCGTAGGCCACGATTGGGACGGTCCAAAGCCAGGCGTAGTGGGCGGTTCCAAGGAGCGTGGCCAAGAGCGACAGATAGCAGCAGGTGCCGAGGAGGTGCAGGCGCCGGTTCTTCCGGTGCCGGTGATCCTTGAGATACATGGGCCAAAAATCGGTGAAGGTCATGGGAAAAGAGTAGCGCCTTGCTCACCCCATCAGAATGCACTTCACCCCACGTCGGGAGCCTTCGCCCCAGGGTTCGGATGGGGCTCCTGGACACTGGTACCATTCCGGCCAAGGTGCGCATGGTGTTCGAAGGCCCACAGACGAAGCGGCTGTATTGGGGCGCCTGGGTGCTCCTCGGCCTCTTCATGGCCACCCAGGATCTCAGCCGCATCGCGGATTTCAGCGCAAAAATGATCCTGGAAGTGGTCCTGCTGAACCTCGCGCAGAACCTGGTCTGGGGAGTCTTGTCCCTCCTGACGCTCCGGGTGATCCAACGCTGTCCTCTTTACGCCAGCCCACCCTGGTGGCATTGGTTCATCCACCTTCTGACCAGTGTCGCCATCACCCTGGCGGGTTTGGTGCTGATTGGGGCGCTAGCCTTCCTGCTGGAACCTCCGAAGGTGGAGCTGTTCCAAGCCTTCAGGCGCTTCGTGACGGCCTACTTTTCCTTTGAATATCTCGTCGGCTACTGGGGCGTGGTGGGCATTCACGAGGCGCTCCAACTCCTGAAACGCTACCGGGAGCGAGAGATAAAAGTCTCCCTGCTCGAAGCGAAAGTCGCTCAAGCCCAACTGCGGGCCATTAAGATGCAGCTCAATCCCCACTTCCTGTTCAACACGCTTAACGCAGTCTCGGCGCTCATGCACAGCGACCCCTCTACCGCCGACCGGATGCTCGTGAAACTCAGCCAATTGCTGCGTCTATCCTTGGAACAAAGTAGGGAAGAAGAGACCAGCCTCGGCCAGGAGCTGACCTTCTTGGAAGGCTATCTGGAGATCGAGCGCATGCGTTTCGGCAACCGGCTTCGGGTGATCTTCGAGGTGCCGAGCTCCCTGCTAGAAGCCCAGGTCCCGGCCTTCGTGCTGCAGCCCTTGGTGGAGAGCGCCATCCAACGCGGCATCTCCGAACGCTTCGACGGCGGCACCATCCGCATCTGCGCGAAGAAGGATGGCGGATTGCTCTGTTTGGAAGTCCAGGATGAGGCTACCGTCGCGCGCATCAGCCTGCCCCTCTCGATGCACGACAGCTCCCCGCTGTTCCAGGGCTCGGTGCAGCCGGCCTAATTCACCCATCCATCCTGAGGCTCGCCCCTCCTAATGAACCGCTCACCCCAGCCAGGCCCGCGCGAAAACCCCTCTGATAGCATCCGGAGCATGGGAAAGCGTCCGCGCGCATGGGCCATCTACTGGGGGATTTGGACCCTGGTGGCCCTCTACATGGCCAGCATGAGCCTGCTCGAGATGCGCCAAGGCCTGACCGAAGAGTCCGTCCTTCGGATCTTGGGCCTGAATCTAGTCCAAAACTACGGATGGGGCCTGCTTTCGCTCCTTACCTTGGCCCTGGTGCGGAAGGTCCCGCTACACACCCGAAATAGCCTCCGCGACTGGAGCATCCACGCCTTCGCCAGCCTGATCATCACCACCGCAGGCATCTTCATGATGGTGTCGGTCATTCCGCTCTTCTTTGTCCCGACCTATTCTTTCCTCCCCCGATTCTGGCGCCTGACGCAGCAGTTTTTCCACTTCAGCTACCTGATCTATTACTGGGGCGTGGTGGGCGTCCATGAGTGCCTTCAGGTTTTCGAGCGCTACAAAGAGCGGGAAAAGGTGGCCTACAAACTGGAGGCCAAGCTGGCTCAGGCCCAGCTTCAGGCCCTAAAGATGCAGCTCAATCCACACTTCCTCTTCAACACCTTGAATGCCGTCTCCGCCCTCATGCACAGCGATCCGGACACCGCCAACCGAATGCTGCTGAAGCTCAGCGATCTCCTGCGCCTGAGCCTCGCCCAATCGTCGGAACAGGAGACCAGCCTGAGCCGTGAGATCGCCTTTCTCGAAGGCTATCTGGAAATCGAACAGCTCCGTTTCGGCGAACGTCTGAAGGTGAAAATCGAAGTACCAAATTCCTTGCTGGAGGCCCAGGTGCCCACCTTCGTGCTCCAACCCCTCGTGGAAAATGCCATCAAGCATGGCCTGTCCGAGCGCGCTACAGGCGGCACCATCCACATCCGCGCCCGCATAGTCGGGCCACGGCTCTACTTGGAGGTGGAAGACGATGGTCCGGGCGCCTCCGGCGCTCAGCGCGACCTGGGAAACCGCCCCTCCCGTGGCCCGTCAAGCGGAATCGGCATCGGCACCCGCAACACCAAATCCCGCCTTCAACAACTCTACGGCGAAGAGCAGAGCTTCGATCTGGACTTTCCTTCCTCCGGCGGCGCTCTGGCCCGCATCACCCTGCCCCTCTCCCTGTCCAAAAGTTCACCGATCCTTCAAGGAGGCTTGCCATGACCGCCGTCGCTCCCCTCCGCGCCCTGGTGGCGGACGACGAAACCTACGCCCGCCAGCGCATCATCCAGCTGCTCGCGCCGGAGAAGGATTTCGAAGTGGTCTCTGAATGCGCCCACGGCGGCGAGGCGGTGGAAGCCATCCGCAAACTGAAACCGGACGTAGTTTTTCTCGACATCCAGATGCCGGTGCTGGATGGGTTCGGCGTGCTGGAAGCCATTGGCCCCGCCAAAATGCCACCGACCATTTTCGCCACCGCCTTTGACCAGCACGCCATCCATGCCTTCGAAGTGAACGCGCTGGACTACCTGCTTAAACCCATCGACCCGGAACGCATGGCCAAGGCCCTGGATCGCGTGCGGGCCTGGCACAGCGCTTCCAACCCCGCCGACCTCCGCATGCAGCTCGAAGGCCTATTGGCCGCGGTGGGTCAGGAGGATGCCCACCTAACTCGCATCCTGGTGAAGCAGGATGACCACCACGTCATCGTCAAGGTAAGCGATATCCAGTGGGTCGAGGCCGAGGACAATTACGTGCGGATGCATATGGAGACCACCTCCCATCTGATGCGCATGTCCATGGCCGCCATGCTGTCGCGCCTGGACCCCCGACAATTCCGGCGCATCCACCGGTCCAGCATCGTGAATCTGGATTTCATCCGCGAGATCCATCCCTGGTTCAGCGGCGACCACGTGGTGATGATGAAAGACGGCACGCGCCTGACCATGAGTCGGACCTACCGGGATCAGTTCAAGGAACTGGCCTGAAGGCGGACCATTCCTATTTTTTGTTTGCGGCCCCGATGAAAACAAAGGCAGTCTGCTCATTGCTATGGGCGTCCGTCACCCTCACCAGCACGCGGTCTCCTCGCACAAACTGCTTGGGCACCAGCACGTCGAACCGCTCGGTCTGGTCATCAAAGATCCGGTCCTCGGGAAGGATCTGCAGCCAGGCCTCGCCATCGGCGCTGAGGGCCGCTTCCTTGATGACCGAGGTGGCGTCTTGGCCCGTGAAGCGCACGCGGACCCCATCCCCCTCAGGGGTGGCGGTGAGCTCTGAAATGACCGGAGGCGTATGGTCCACGGTGAAAGCCGAAGTCCTGAAGGTGCTCGTCAGCACCGCGTTGAAAGCCTGCGTGGGCGCGTCGCTGGCGGTGACTTCCAGCCGGTAACGGCCATCGGGAAGGGGCAGCGTGTCGAAGGTGAAGAATTTCTCCTTCCAAACCTTTTCGAGCTCGATGGGGCCTCCCCGGTCGGGCAACAGGCGGATGCGATATTGCAAGGCGTCGTTGTTGGGATCACTGACCCGGAAGACAAAAGCTTGGGAGGCTCGCCGGAAGCTGCGCTTTTCGGCGCCGGCATATTGCAAAGAGGGAATGAGCTTCTGCGTCTCCAGCGGCACGCGCTCGATGCCGATGTCGTCGGGAGGGGCATTGCGCAGGATGACGACGCCTGGCGGCATCACGTCGATGCCATCCCATGAAGGGGCCAGGTTGCGGTTGTTCCAGTAGACCTTCACCGAATCCACGGTGGGTGTCGCTCCGCCGCGGCTGCTGGAGAGCTTGAGCCGGAATTGCGCGAATCGCGCCGAGGGGACACCGGGGCGCTCCCCACTCCGCAGCGGCGGAGTCCAGGGGGACCAGGTGCTATCGGGCGTTTCGGTGGTGCCCGTCCGCATCTGCAATTCCACGGTGGTACCGGAGGGCTGCTCAGAATCCAGATAGGAACGCCCCCAATCAGCGATGGGATTGCCCTTCAGCACCCGGCTCTCTACGGTGCCTTCGGAGGCCTGGCTCTCGGAGAGCTGATGCAGTTCTGCGGGATTGGACCCCACCGCCAAGAGATCCGATCCGGCGGCCACGAATGCCGTCGCTTGCGCGGAACCGAGATCCTGCACTGCCGCGAAGGCCTCCTGATCTCGACCGCGATCACCCAAGGGAATGGAGAAGATGCGGGCGCGATTGCCCGTACCCACCAGCAGCTGCCCGTGCCATGTGGCCAGCGCGAACACCTGGCCCTGATTGCTCTGCCACAGAGTTTCCGGCACCCGGGACTTGTCTAGACGGATGACCACGGACTTCGTGGAACTCCCCGTTTCCGAAAGGTAGCTCTCGCGTTTTTCGAGACTGCCCGTGGCCATGCGGTTCGCTAAACCGTTATTGGCGCCGATGAACACCTGGCCTCCTTCGAGCGCAATGGCCCGGACTTCTTCGAAGCCCGTAGCCATCAATGTCTCGAGCTTTTCCGCCGCGAAATGAAGCAGCATGCCCCGGCCGTGGGTGCCCAAATACCAGCCCCCTTGGCCATCGGCGGTGAGGGCGGTGAAGGCGGTTTCCTCAGGCAGTTGGGCCAGCTTTCGGCCGCCCCCTTCCCGCGCCAAGAGCAACACGGCCCCATGCTCGCCGCCGCCTGCCACCACTACGTCTCCGCCCTGAGTGCCCAGGCCCCAAACCACCCGAGCGTCGATATCTGCGAAGGGCTTTACATCCCCCGAAGGCGACACGCGAAAGATCTTGCCTTCTCCGCTTGGCGCCACCAGCAGGTCGTTGCCGAGCTTAGCCATAGCGAAGATCACGCCGCCCTTCACCTGCGCCAAGGGCTTCACGTTTCCCGCGCTGTAGTGGAAGAGTTTTCCATCGGTTCCCGCCGAAAGGTAGACGCCGCCGGTGCCATCGGAGACCGCGGCCCACACCACGCCTTCAGGAAGCTGCCCCACGCGCCGGAGTGCGGGAGCAAGGCGGAGGCGGCCATCCGAACCGATGCGCACTCCCCGCGCCTCCGCGGAGATCCAGTCATTGAATCCGCTAAATACCGCGGGAGACACAGGTGGCGCTTGAGCCTGGGCCAAACCGGCCGCGGCTAGAATCATGGGAAGGACACGAACGCGCATGAATCAACTCCAACCAACAATCCATCAATAGAACGGCAATTTGATTAATCTATTTCCACTTCAAGGGTGATGAGGCCCTTCACTTCTCGCTCGAGGGGTAGCACCGCGCGGCCGATGATATGCCGCACCAGCTTGTTGTCGGAACTGCCGCCATCGGCTCCGATCAGGCTCGCGATGGAGGGGGGAATACCTTCGATTCGACTGCCCCGCAGGCCCGCGCCAGGTTGGGTCTGCACCAGCACCGCGTAGGCGTGATTGTTGCGAAGGGCGCCATTCAGCAAGCGCACCACGTCGTTCAAGCTGCTCACGTCGATGGCCTTTTCATCGGGATCCGCAGCGGAAAGGCTGAGTCCATCACCCACCATCAGGATCGCTTTCCCGACTTGGGCGCTTTGGGGCACAGGGATGTTCAGGGTCGCGTTTTCGCGGACGCCCTGGATGTTCTGCAAGGTCACCAGCACCGGCAGGGTTTCACCGCGTTTGACGTGGGCCTTCAGCGGCCGCACCGCAGCGATGCCCGTGAGATCCAAGCGTTCCTCAGCCTTGATGGTGAGCGATATCCCCTCAAAGACCGGGCGTTCGAACGGATTCATGGCCAAGGCCTGCATCATCGCTCCGACGAACGAGGCCAGACGGTTCGGATTCAGGTCCGCGATGACATTCTCGATTTCGATGGCCGGATGTCCCGCGATCTTGATATTCCCCTGCATGGAGAGGCTCTGGAAGCCCAGGCCGCGGACATGGGCATTCAAGGTTTGGCCCACGACCACGGAAACCAGAATGGGCGTGATGAAGGGGTGATCCATCATCTCGAAGCGATAGTCCAGGGTCTTGCGCCCGCCCAGGTTCAGACCGATGCGCAAGGGCACCATGCGGGGCTCGGCACCCAGCACGCCGCCTACCCCCACGGACCTGTCCAAGCGCAGGGCTCCGATGGGCGCGATGGGCTGGGCGAGCTTGAAACTGTTTTGATAGCTGGCCACATTGCCCGCCACCGAAGCCGACCAGAGCGGGAGGTCCACGCCACCTAAATTGAAAAGCTGATGCCCGAAGAGCAGGACTTTCTTCCCGCTCACATAGGTGATGGTGCCCGACGCTGCCATGTCCATGTCTCCCTGCACCAGGGCGATGGAGGCCATGCCGCCGGGCTCGATTGGACTGGCTTCGGAGTTTGGCCCCGCCGCCACCATGGCGCCATTGCCCGCATTGGCAAAGCGCAGGGACAGTCCATTGAAGAGGGCCTGAGCTTCTGGCAGCAGCGGCGTTCCGGAAATGACCAGGGGCAATTCCGAGGCGCCTGGATCGCCCAGCGCCGGGATCGGACTCGTCCCCATGAGCGTGGCGTAGGACAGAAACTCCCCCCGCAGCGCGGCCTTCAGGACTTTCGGCGGATCCAGCTTAGGGAGGATCAGGGGTGTTCGCACCGGAGAGGTCTCCGGCAGGTCCCGCAACTGCTCCAACATTTCACCGATGGGCGTGATGCCCCCCAGGGGTTCCTTCTCGAAGGCAAAACCGATGCTCAGCGCACCGATGAGTTTGCCTTCGATATAGCAAGGCGATCCGCTCATCCCCGCCAGGATTCCCGTTTCAGCCAAGGGCCCGCCGCTGGCCCTCACCAGGATCAAGCTATGGCCCGGGGACAAATTCCGCTGCACCCCCAGTACCTCAAAATCGAAGGTCTCGATGCGGCCGCCCTTGAACACCGTGCGCCCCGTGCCTTTCATCCCGGGTCGAAGTTCCGAGACCGGCATGGTGGCTTGCGCGCTGAGCGGGGGAGTGAGAGCCAAAAGTGCAGGGACCAACAGAAGGCGCGGAGCCACAGGCATGGGCATTTCCAAAAATCGGGAAGGACACTTAGGGGATCGAAATAACTAGAACAACCTGAATCAGAAAGCCTAGCAGGGGTGCAACTTCCTTACGAGTTTTAGGCAACCTGCTTGTGGAATGCCGACAAATACCATTGAGTTCCAGGGTATGGGCACGGAATGTTCACTTCGGACCTATTGACTCCTCGGGTAATCTTTTCAGCCCGGAGGAATTTCACATGACATCTAGGCATCTACGCCTTTCAAGTCTCGTTGCCCTGCTTGTGGCAGCACCCATCGCAACCACTCCCTTGCTCGCCCAATCCAGCCAGACCACCGGCACGGTCCGTGGAGTCGTGACCAGCAAAGGTGGCGCAGCCTTATCCGGCGCCACGCTGATCCTCCAAAACCTTGAAACCGGCTCCTCTCGGACCATTCAGACCGACGCCAAGGGTGCCTTCCAGGCCCCCCTTCTCCCGGTCGGGCCCTACGTGATGACGCTCTCGGCCCCAGGTATGAAGAGTCAGAAAAACGATAAGTTGATCGTGACCCTGGGCGGAACGGCGAACCTCAACCTGGTGATGGAACCCAGCGCCATGGCCACCGCCACCATCGAAGTGGTGGCATCGGCGCAGACCCTGGACCCCCAGCAGGTGAACTCGGTGAGCACCGTGGACGCCAAGCTGGTGGAGAGCATCCCCCTTGTCACCCGAAATTTTCAGGACCTGGTGCGCCTCACCCCTGGCGCCGTGGCGGGCCCTGGCAACCCACCCCGCCTGATGGTGGGCGGCGCCCGCCAGATCATGAACAATCTGCAAATTGATGGCGCGGGCCAGAACTCCAACTTTTTCGGCGAGCAGCGTGGCGGCGCCATCATCCCCTTCGTGTTCGGCGCGGACACCATCAAGGAACTCCAGGTCATCACCAATGGCTATGACGCCGTGTACGGTAACGCCGCGGGCGCAGTGGTGAACGCCATCACCAAATCCGGCACCAATGAACTCTCCGGTAGCGCCCTGTACCAGATCCGCAATGACTCCTGGCAGGCCAAGGCCCGTCCGGTGCCCTATGACCCCGCAGGTCTGAACAACACGGATTCCGCCCGCACCCGCGTGGGCAATTCCTTCAACGCCAACTTCAACATCGGCGGTCCGATCATCAAGGACAAGCTCCACTACTTCATTGGCGTGGAGACCTACAAGAAGGACCTCGGGGCTAAACCGGGCTTCCCGACGCCCGCAGGCACGGGTAATACCGCCGCCGATGTGGACGCCTTCGCGGCCTCCAAGCTCTACAACGTCCTCACGGGCAAGGGTGGCCTGACGCTCGGACAGGAAGGCGGCAATCCCAACCTGGGGAGCCAAGGTCCCGCCTACACCCAACAGACCAAGAACACGTCTTATTTCGGACGTCTGGACTTCGCGCTGAACGAGAAGCACCACCTCACCCTGCGCCTGAACCTCAACAAGTTCAACGATACCATCGGCGGTGGCAATTCGGTCTTCAGCCCCGCTTCCAATCTGCTTATCAATGAAACCAACGCGATCTCGTGGGTGCTGGAAGCCAACAGCATCTGGACCAACGAGCTGTTCAGCGAAACCCGTGTTCAGGTGGCCAACGAGCGCCGCCCCTTCACGGGAAACTCAGGCGTCGCTCCCGCGATCAACATCGGTGGTGCGACTTTTGGCACCAAGACTTCTACGCCCCGCGAGATGAACGAAATCACGGAGCAGTTCATCAACAACACCACCTGGACTCGTGGCGACTGGACCGTGAAAGGTGGCGTGGATCTCCAGAAGATCGGCATTGACAACCAGTTCTTCAACAACGGCAATGGCTCCATCAGCTTTGCCAGCTACGCCATGGCGGCGGCCTGGGCCAACGGAACCATCGCCACGACGACTCCGGCAAGCGGGACTCCCATCACCTATAGCGGGGCCACCAGCATCAACGGCGGGCGAGTTCACATTGATACGGATTTGAATGCGGTTTACCTGCAAGCCCAGTACCAGGGATTGCTGGAAAAGCGACTGATCCTCACGACGGGTCTGCGCTACACCAGCCAAAAGATCTCGAACAACCCGCGCCCTAACGCGAACCTGGCGGGTTTGGATTCCGCGAACAGCACCTCTTCCACCGACCCCCGTTTTGCCTTCAGCTTTGATTTGGATGGCAAGGGCAAAACGCTGATCCGCGGTGGTTATGGCTGGTTCAGCTCCCCCACTCCCATGCTCCTGGTGGCCAACACCATGACGGGCAACGGGAACACCATCACCAACTACAGCTACGCGCTAAGCCTCGCCAACACCCCGACTGGCATTGCGAATCGAGCCATCTTCAACTCAGGCGCTCTGAGCGCCGCCCAGTTGATCTCGGGAAACATTTTCAGTAAAGCCACGGATGCGACCATCACGGCCCTTGCCACCAATTCTGCTTTCGCCGCAGGTTCCGCCAGCGGCGTCCAGATCTGGGATCCCGAAACCAAGCTGGCCCGCGCCAAGAAAGCTTCTTTGGGTTTTGAACACGATCTGGGCAACGGCTTGACTGTGGGTGTCACGGGAATCTATACGGAGTTCGAGAACCTGCAATACCTGCGGAACATCAACTTGAATCAGGTGGGCAATGGCCTGGCTTACAACGACGGCTACGCCGATCCCACCAACAACAATTTCACGACGGTCGGTCGCCCCGGAACCGCGACGGTTCGAGGGCACGTTCTGAATTTTGGTCCAGCCGCGACGACCCCGGGCAACCCCGCTGCCGGTTTCGGCGATGTGTGGTTGGTGAATTCCAACGGCTACGGTCGCTACAAGGCCCTGACCCTCAGCACCAGCAAGCGGTTCAATGATGATTTGGGCTTCATCGCGAACGTGACCTTCTCTAAATCCCAGGACACCAACTCCAACGAGCGCGGCACCTTCACCTCCACTTCCGCCAC
>JANXXC010000223.1 GCA_025350765.1 Holophagaceae bacterium
CAAATTGATCTCATCAAGGTGCCCGGCAGCTTCGAGCTGCCCCAGGCGGCGCTGCTGGCCGCGAAGTCGGGCAAGTACGCAGGGCTGGTCGTGCTGGGCTGCGTCATCCGCGGCGGCACTCCCCATTTTGACATGATCGCCGGCGAAGTCACCAAGGGCACCGCGCAGGTGGCCATGCAGACCGGCGTTCCCACGGTGTTTGGCGTGCTCACCGTGGATAGCGTGGACCAAGCCATCGAGCGGGCCGGCACCAAGATGGGCAACAAGGGCTGGGAAGCGGCTTCGGCGCTCATCGAATTGGTGGATTTGAACCGCGCTTTCGGGAAGAAGAAATAGCATGGGCGTTCGCCGCCGGGGCCGGGAATACGCCCTGCAGATGCTCTACGCCATGGACTTGACCGGTTACCTGCCGGATCAAGTCTTCGCGGGCTTTTCGGCCATCCAGGATTTGAATCGCGATGCCTTTTATTACGCCCGTCGTTTGGTGGACGGCATTCACGGCCAGATGGAAGACATTGACGCGGTGCTGCAGAAATACGCCGAGCACTGGAAGATCCACCGCATGGCCGTGGTGGACCGGAACCTGCTGCGGCTGGGCCTCTACGAGCTGATGTACCTCAAAGAGATTCCCTTCCCCATCGTCATCAACGAGGCCTTGGAGATCGTGAAGGAATTCAGCGACCACGAAGGCACGCAGTTCCTCAACGGCATCCTGGACGCGGCCCGGAAGGAATTCCGAGCCGAGGAGAATGAGTCCCTGCACCGGCGCGGAAAATCACCAGCGCTGCCCCCGCTGCCCAAGCCCGAGGCGCCGGACCCTACGTGACCAAGCTCCGCTGCGCTATTCTCGATGCCCTTCCCGAAAAACGGTCCTTCCCATCCAGGACCCCGAACCCGGAGACCCCAGCATGAGTACCCGGAAAAAAGCCAGCCCCTCCAAGCCCAGCGCCCCGGCCTCCGCCGCACCTTCCCGCCGGGCCCCGAGCGCGCCCAAAACCAGCAGCATGGGCCTCGATGAGATCAAGTCCCTGATCGCGCTGGTGGGCAAAGAGCCCTTCCAGGAATTCGAGTTCGAAGCGGGCGATATGAAGTTCCGCATCCGCAAGGACAGCATTCACGCCCCGGCCCCCCAAGTGACTTACTCGCCGGCCCAGTCCGCCACCCCCTTTGGTTCGCCGGTGAACCATCTGATGGCCTCGGCCCAACCCGCGCCCGTCCAGGCGGCACCCCTGGCGGCGGCCCTGTCTCCGGTCCCGCTGGATGAACCCGGCATCCACTACATCACCAGCCCCATCGTGGGGACCTTCTATCGCTCCTCGAACCCCAGCTCACCCTCTTTCGTGAACCCCGGCGACGTGGTTCGGCCCGGCCAAACCCTGTGCATCGTCGAGGCCATGAAGCTGATGAACGAGATCGAGAGCGACATCAGCGGGGAAATCATCAAGGTGCTGGTGGAGAACGGCCAGCCCGTGGAATACGGCGAACGGCTTTTCGCCGCCCGGGTCGGCTGATCCATGGCCGCCGCCATCAAGCGCCGAGTCGTTCGGCAGCCCGCCCCGCTCAGCGAGGAGCCCCCTTTCAAGAAAGTGCTCATCGCCAACCGCGGCGAGATCGCGCTGCGGGTCATTCTCGCGTGCAAGGAACTGGGCATCCAGACCGTAGCGGTCTATTCCGAGGCCGATCGCAACGCGCTGCACGTGCGCTTCGCCGATGAAGAGGTCTGCATCGGTCCGGCGCCCAGCGCCAAGTCCTACCTGAACATTCCTCAAGTCATCGCGGCGGCGGAAGTCACCGGCGCCGAAGCCATCCATCCGGGCTACGGATTTCTGAGCGAGAACGCCCACTTCGTGGAAGTCTGCCAAGCCTGCGGCATCAACTTTATCGGGCCCAACCCCGAGATCATTCGCAAGATGGGCAACAAGGCCCAGGCCAAGGCCACCATGCTGGAAGCCGGAGTCCCGCTCATGCCCGGCAGCGATGGCGTGGTGGAGACCGTCGAAGAGGCTCTGGTGACCGCCGAGAAGATCGGCTATCCGGTGATCGTGAAGGCCTCTGCCGGGGGTGGCGGGCGCGGCATGCGCATCTGCAACAATCCCGAAGAACTTCCCGACATGTACAACACCGCCCGCAGCGAGGCGAAAATCGCGTTCGGCGATGACGCGGTCTACATGGAGAAGTACCTGCTGGAGCCGCGCCACATCGAAGTCCAGATCATGGGCGATCTCTACGGCAACATCGTGCACCTGGGCGAGCGTGAATGTTCCATCCAGCGCCGCCACCAGAAACTCATCGAGGAAAGCCCCAGCGGCGCCATCTCACCGGAACTGCGCCAGCGCATCTGCGACATGGCCGTAAAGGCCGCGCGCGCGGTGGGCTACTACAACGCGGGGACCATCGAATTCCTGCTGGATAAGCGCGGCGACTTCTTCTTCATGGAGATGAACACCCGCGTGCAGGTGGAGCATCCGGTCACGGAGATGGTGACGGGCATCGACATCGTGAAAGAACAATTGCGCATCGCCGCAGGCCAGCGCCTTACCTTCACCCAAGAGCAAGTGGTGCAGCGGGGCCACGCCATCGAATGCCGCATCAACGCCGAGGATCCCTGGAAATTCACCCCCTGCCCCGGCCGCATCACGGCGCTGAATTTCCCTGGCGGCCCCGGCATCCGCGTGGACACCGCGATGTATCAAGACGCAGTGATTCCGCCCACCTACGATTCCATGGTGGCCAAGCTCATCGCTTACGGAAACAACCGCAACGAGGCCCTGGCCCGCATGCGCCGCGCCCTGGACACCCTGGTCATCGAAGGCGTCAAGACCACCGCGCCCCTCCATCGAAAAATCATGGATCATCCCGATTTCATCTCCGGCGGCTTCAGCACCAAGTGGATGGAGACCTTCATGGAAGAGGTTGAGGCCGAGCGGAAGGCTGAAGGGTGAGGGTCGAGGGGTGAGGGCTGATGGCCCGCATCGAAGCATCGCACCGTTCCCAAAGCTCCGCTAAACTGGGATGAGCGCCGCTTTAGCTCAGTTCGCACAGCGGAGCAGATGGAAGTAAAATAGGGTAAGCGTGCCGCTTTAGCTCAGTTGGTAGAGCATCTGATTTGTAATCAGAATGTCGTCGGTTCGATCCC
>JANXXC010000006.1 GCA_025350765.1 Holophagaceae bacterium
CCAATCAATGGCTGACGCCAGCCTCACCAGCTCGTGATCCATGTTCAGCATCAAGTCCAGCCGCACCGAACCCATCAAGGGCTGCGCGTGGGTCTTCCGCTTTTCCGTTGGCCTCATCCAAACACCAGATTTTGAGGGGACATCCCTGCATTTCTGGTGTTTTGGATAGACGAATTGTTCCCGTAAATATCTGCCATTGATACATCTATACGTAAATCAGGACCAACCAAATCGCCAAAAAATGCGAATGCGCCTTGTGACGCTACTCGAAATGGCGCAAACACTAAATTTCTCGCCGACGTGCCTGGCTGCGGCGGCTCGTCATAAAAACAATCGAGGAGAACTGAAGAGATGCCTAGGCACGCGGAGCCGATCCATTTGGGATCCGTTCTGCAGGGGCCAATGATTCGAGCGCGGCCGATGACTCGCCCCCAAAGGCGAACTAATTGACGCTTGAAATCTAACGAAATAGTAATGCCTCAAAAATTGATAATTTATTGACTCACTACCTCCAAGCCCTTCTCTAGCACTTCGTCTCTTCCTTCGGAAAGGCCCTGGGGAGTGGGCTTCATAGGCACTGTAGGCAAAAAACCGACGCCGTGGACGGGGCTACCATCGAGCTTGAGTACCTTCATACCGGTCCAAGAAATTTGATATCCCCCGGGCAGTTCCATCGGATTTACATTTCCATTGGTGCCTGCGCTGGGTTCGCCAACGATCTCCCCGAGTTTATTTGCCTCAATTATTCCCAAAAACGTCTCGGCTTGGCTGATGGCTCCGCCACCAGTGAGGAAGGCGATCTTCCCTTTGATTCGTGGCAGTAATGGCTGTAGTTTCCATTTACCGGTGAGCCAATCCCATCCCTGACGATCAGGCAGGGTCACCAAGGGAATATTGGTGGAGGCAAGCTCCAAGGGATGCTCTGAGAGATGCTGGAGGCAGCTCATGCCAGTCTTCGGATAGCCTCTCAGATCAAAGATGACCCCCTTAGCCTCTACAAGAGCAGGTAGAATTTTTTTGAAATCATCTTCAGTTGCTCGACCAAGATCGATGTACCAAATTGCTGGACGAAGTTCGGTCACTTTTTTGGGAAGGCTAGTCGCTTTAGGGAACTCCCAAGGCTCCTTGATCCGACTAAGTTCCGCTGTGCCTAACACGCCTTGGATGGTACGAAATTGGACTATTGCCGACGTTTTCTGGGGTCCGAGAAGGAAGCGCCAAGCTAGGAGATGGTTCATCCAAATCTGTGTGGCTGCAGAGATCTCCGGGTGCAGACGGGCTAGGCGATTGGCCGTTGTTTCGCCATCCACCGCGAGAATCTCGCTCCCCAATGGCACGGCCTCGGCACTCTTTCCTGCTGCCTTCACAAATAATCTGTGATCTAGAAGAACCAGGGAGAGATCGGGGATAGCAAGGTTCGGGTCCATGTCCCCGCTGACGAGCGCATGCCCATCTTTCAATGCAGCCATGAGGCGGCGCAGTGTGCCAAGAAATGCAACTGCGTCCTTGTCTATTGCCGCAGCGAGAAGCCCTTTGGGAAGCTCCTTATTCCAGTCGAACTTCTCCACATCGAAACATGGGTAAAAATGCTGGAGGGTGCCCCAGGCGAGGGCGACATCCCCTAGCCGAGTGGAGCGGTCCTCACCACCTATCGTGTAGCCCGCTGTGGGCTCGGACAGTGACCCTGCGGTAGGTGGCTCGTTGCGGATCGGGACTCTAGGAAGGCTGGTTTTATCTGGCCCCGCAAAGCAGACAAGGGGGAGCGAGAGCTTCACGCCCAGGCCCAGATCCAGGGATGCAGGCATCAGAGGATCAGCCCAGTCCTTCGGGCGAGCCGAAATGGACTCGTATTTTCTTTTACTGAAATAGACACTCTCCACCAAGGAGGGCTTGCTGACCCCCTTATGGAACCACCTGACGATGAGGGTCGCGCCCTCAGGCGCTTCGATGGGTTGAGGTCTTTGGCCCGGAGCCAAGAATGATGCGCTCGGAGCATAGGGAGCGAAGAAGGTCTGTAGACGTTTCGCGAGATCTTTAGGTCCGGCGGCTCCCTCGATGGAGCGGATTCCCTCTGGCGCGAGACGCTCCCAATCCGCTTTCGCGGCTTCATCGCTGGGATGAAAGTAACGGATGTAGTTCAGCGCCTTGGCAAAGGCCACTACGTTCTTCTGCCCGGTGTCAGTGAGTGCTCTCGCGCTTTCGATCCTCGGTTTGGGCGAGGGGCCGAGGACTTCCAGTTTGAGGTCATCGGCCCAAGCTTTGCCATTTCCATCCTTGAGCAGAACGCCGAGGTTCAGAATTTCCGCATCTGATGCAACGTCGCCCACAATTTCTACAGATGTCCACGCATTCCCCAAGACCGGCCGATTCCCCATGTCGTCATAGAAGCCAGTCTGGTTGCCACTGCGATTCACACGTAGCCAGATCTGCGTCTTAGGCGATCCATCCTTCCGCTCCAGCCTCAGTTGTCCTTTCAACCGGATTCGTTTGCCCCGATAAGGCGTCGCGTCGATAGTCTGCCTGAGGTTCCCAAGCGCCCCCGTTCCCTCCTCGCGATAGAGAATGGCGCAGCGCTTACCAGAGAAGGCTCCGGTCTCACATAGTTCAGAGTGAAAACCTGCCTCCAGGCTGCCCTTTGGCATTGTCCAGCCAGCAGGCATCTCACCGAGCTTCCCCTCCTCGAAATCGCCATTTTGGATGGTTGGCGGAGGCTTCACAGGCTTTTCGAAAGCAGTCTGAGTATTTAAAAAAACGGGAAAAATCAAAAAAATACGCCCCAACAATTCAAACTCCATGACTGTTCTTCTTCCCACCACCAGTGAGGCAACTGCTAGAGAAGTGCCAGGATTTCCGCATCGTTGAGGATGCGATTGCTGTGCTTTGCGCGATCGAGAATCCGCCCCACTCGTTCATCGTTTGCGTCGTAGCCGTTCATTTCTAGCCAGTAGATGACGTTGCTGTGGCCCGCCACCGGCCCGATTTCGATCTCCTGGCGCCGCCCCACGAGGCTCGCGGGGACTGCGCTGTACACAGCGTCCGCGAGCTGCGCATCGCCCCGGCGCAGGGCCTTGAGAATGGCGGCCGCATGCACGCCGGTGCCCGTGCGGAAGGCGTCGCGGCCCAGCACTGGGTAGTTGGCGGGGATCTCGAAGCCGCAGAGATCCGCCACGCGCTCGCCCAGGGCGGGCAGGTCCGTGAGATCCCCCTGCCAGTAGCCCATGAGGATGAGGTTCATCATGAGCTGGTCCAGGGCCACGTTGCCGCAGCGCTCACCGATACCCAGGATGGAGCCGTGGAGCCGATCCGCGCCGGCCTCGAAGGCCGCGATGGCATTGGCCACGCCCAGGCCACGATCATTGTGGCCGTGCCAGTCAATGCGGATTTGCTGGCCTTCGAGCACGTCCTCACGGATGAACCGAACGAGGTTGCGCACCCCTTCGGGCGTCGCATGGCCGCAGGTGTCCGAGAGGCAGATGGCTTGGGCGCCCTCTTCCAGCGCGGCCCGGTAAATGGCATTCAAGACCTCAGGTTTGGCGCGGGTAGTGTCTTCCGTCACCATCATCATGGGAATGGAGTGAGCGCGGCAGAAGGTGGCCGCGGTTCGCACGGTCTTGACCAGGAAGGCCACGTCCCAGCCCTCTACGTCCATGCGCACGGGGCTGGAACCCAGGAAAGCGCCCACTTCAAGGGGCATGCCGACCTTCTGCTGGATCTCCGCGACGGGGATGAGATCCGCTTCCAAGGTTCTCACCGCGACATTGGGGGAGATGGGCAGCCGATGATCGCGGATCTCGACCATGAGGGCCTTCACGGCAGCGGAGGCCTTGGGCCCAGCTCCCGGCATCCCAAGGTCCACGCTGTGGACGCCTAGTTTTGAAAGGCGGTGGAGCAGGTCCCGCTTGGCGGCGATCTCGGGATCTCGCACCGACGGGCTCTGAAGGCCGTCCCGCAGGGTCTCGTCATCAAGGAGAGGAATCCGCCCCTGAACTGAAACGGGAGTCCCTCCAGCGCGGTTCCAATCGTGGATGAGGTCGGGCCAATTCATGAATTCAGATTAACGGGCTTCGGCATTTTTCCTAAGCCCCGTCATCTTCGCCGACATCTGGGCCAGCCTCTGGTTCAGCGGCCTCGGCCTTCGGTTTGCGAGGTTCCGCGATCCATGCCACCCCGATGGAAACGAAGTAGAGGCCCATGAGCACCACACTAAAGAACACCGTGGTGAGCACCACGTCGCCGGGCGTGAAGAAGGCGCTGAAAATAAGAATGATGATGGTGGCGTGGCGCCAGTACTTGAGCATCCATCGCGCCGTAACGATGCGGAAGCGCGCCAGGAAGTAGAACAGCACCGGCAGCTCGAACATGATGCCGGTGATCAGGACCGTGCTGATGAACAGATCCAGGTAATCCGCCAGGTGGAGGTTGGCCCGCAGGCCCGCCGCCGCGGCCTCTTGGAACAGGATGTCGCCCAGAAACTTGAAGGCCTGGAAGTAGGCGAACACGGCGCCGCCGATGAAACAGCCGCTGGTGGCCACCACGAAGGGAATGGCCAGGCGTTTTTCGCGGTCATAGAGGCCTGGACGGATGAAGGCCCACAACTGATAGAACAAGAAAGGCGCTGCCAGGAAGGCCGCCGCCCAGAGCGAAAGCCGCATCAGAGAGATAAAGGGCTCGGTCAGATCCGTGAACGCGAAGGGCGAATTCGAGCCGGTCAATTCAGAGGCCGACCGATGAAGCTGCCGCGCCATGGCATCCACAAAAGGTTTCTGGGCCCACTCCATGAGCTTGAAACGCAAGGGCGGGATGTCGTGGTAACCGAAGGGGAAGCCGTAGGTGAAGGCGAAGGCCGCGATCACGATGGCGAGCGAGCGCACGATGCGCACCCGCAGCTCCTGCAGGTGTTCCCAGAAACTCATCTGGTTGGGCGGTGTTTCAGGCAAGGCCATGGGCGGGATTTTCGATTTTTGATTTACGATTTTCGATTTTGGGCGGCCCGGAACGTTTTCCGGGATGCCACGATTACCGAGAGGATCTCATCAGCTTCTTGCAATAGGTCCTTCATTCGTTCAGTCGGGATAATTCCCGCCTCAATCAAGAGTTCCATCCAGAACAGCGACTCGTCCAATTCTTCTTCCACGAGCCCTAAACTTGTGGAGCATGTCCATCTTGGATCTGGCCCTGCAGGCGGATCAGTAATTGGCGCCAATCGAGGTGGAGGACCGCAATAACTGCCTGCCAATCACCTGACCCGCAGAGGTGGCCGGAAGCGAGTCCACAAGGCGGACAGTGCGCAGCACGAAGGTCTTCGTTCGAAGTTTGAAGGTGGCTTCGTCCATTGCCTTCAAATCGGAAATCGAAAATCGCTTCATTTCTTCTCGCTGGTCACATCATCCTTCACGGAATCCGTCAGCTCTTTGCTGGCCTTCTTGAACTCCTGGATGCCCTTGCCGAGGCTCTTTCCGAGTTCGGGCAAGCGCGAGGGCCCGAAGAAAATCAGCAGCGCGAGGCCGATGAGCAGCATTTCAGTGAGTCCAAGATTGCCCATGAGAGCCTCCATTTCGATTAGATGCTTGATGCAAGATTGGGTTTAAGGCAGCAATTCCGCTAGCGAAACACTCGAGGGCAAGGGGATTTCCATAAGTAGAAGGGCCTGGCCGTGAGTCTTCCCCTGGGCGTCGGTTTTCACGCTCTCGCTACCGCCGCCACCGAGGGAATCATGGAGCAGAAAGTTCAAGGCGCGCAAGTTGGGCACCTCGAATCGCTCCACCTTTCCGAAGCAGATCTGGCTGAAGTGGCTTTTCACCCGTTCGGGCGTCACGACCTCGCGGATGAGCTGGTAGCCAGCCTCGGTGTAGGCGATGAGGCCCACGTTGGAGCCGTCACCTTTGTCGCCGGAGCGGGCGTGGGCAATCTGTTCGAGTTTAAGGGTGCTCATCCGACGCTTCTCCTGCCGATGGAATGGTAAACCCAGCCGGCGGCCTTCATGGCCTCGGGACGGAAGAGGTTGCGGCCATCGAACATGACCTTGGCCTTGAGCTTGGAAGCCACCAGACCAAGATCTGCGGCCTTGTATTGCGGCCATTCGGTGGCGATGAGAAGGGCATCCGCGCCTTCGCAACAGGCGATGGGATCCGGGGCGTAGGTTACTTTCGAGCCGATCTTCGATTTCACCGCGGGCATGGCTTCGAAGTCATGCACGGCCACCGTGGCGCCGAGGGAGATCAAGCTATCAATGAGTTCTAGGCTCATGGTCTCGCGGATGTCGTCAGTGTGGGCCTTGAAGGCCAAGCCCCATAGGGCGAAATGTTTGCCCGCCAAGGGCGCGGGCGCGCCGCCTTCGACCCCGAAATGCCTTCGGACCTTCGACCCAAGCACCTGTTTTTGGTGGCGATTGGCCTCCACCGTGGAGGCCAGGACCATCAGCGAATGACCGTGTTCTCGGGCGGTCTTGAGGAGGGCCTGGAGATCCTTGGGGAAACAGGAACCACCGAAGCCTGGACCGGGATTGAGGAAGGCGGGGCCGATGCGGTGGTCGGCGCCGATGGCCGTTTTCACACAATCCACGTCGGCCCCCACGGACTCGCAGAGCCCCGCGATCTCGTTGATGAAGCTGATGCGCAAAGCCAGCATGGCGTTGGCGGCGTACTTCGTGAGCTCGGCAGAGGCGGGATCCATGCGGAACCACTTGCCACCTGAAGCCTTCAAGAATGGCTCGTAGAGCGCTTTCATGACGCTTTCGGCGTGATCGCTTCCGCATCCGACGACGACGCGATCGGGGCTCAGAAAATCCTGGATGGCGCTGCCTTCTCGCAGGAATTCAGGATTGCTTACCACTTCAAAAGCCCGGTCGGTTCCGGTCCCTTGGATGACGCCATGGACCCGCGCCGCGGTCCCCACGGGCACCGTACTCTTGTCCACGACGACAAGGGGCTTCGCATCCACCGCTCGAAGGCTCAAGGCCTCACCGATTTGCTCGGCCACCCGCATCACGAAACGGAGGTCCGCGCTGCCATCCTCAGCCTGGGGCGTGCCCACGCAGATGAAGGCGGCATCAGCCTCCGCGAGGCCATCCCTCAGGTCGGTGGAGAATGCCAGGCGGCCTGAAGCGAGGTGGCGGTGGAAGATCTCATCCAGGCCTGGTTCAAAGATGGGTATTTCACCTTTTTTTAAGCGCTCCACCTTAGCGGCATCCACGTCCACGCCCAGGACCTCATTGCCCGCCTCCGCGAAGCAGGCGGCCGCCACGAGGCCCACATATCCCGATCCAATGATCAATACGCGCATCCCGCCAGTCTAACGCGAGGCCGGGGCGCTCGCCTTTGCTAAGATGGTTGGATATCCGGAGTTCGCATGTTGGTAATGGCCCTGCTGGAAGGCACTGGGATCAATCTATGGGAAGTGGTGCTGCACGGCGGACCGGTGGCCAAAATGGTGCTGCTGCTGCTGGTGCTGTTCTCCATCGTGTCCTGGGTGGTGATCATCCTAAAGGGCGTACTCATTTCCCGCAGCCGCAAAGCCACGGAGTCCTTCCGCGCGGCCTTCCGCCGTACCAATGATTGGCGAGAGCTCAAGCAGCAGGCGGGTTTCTTCACCATGAGCCCGCTGCTGGGCCTCTTCAACGCGGGCTACACCGAAGTGACCTACCAGCTTCGTTCCCCGGTGGCGGGAGGGCGCGCCCAGATTCGCAGCATGGAAGCGGTGGAGCGCAGCCTCACCCGGGCTTCGGTGGTGGAGATGGGGCGCATGGAGCGGCATCTCGGCATCCTGGCCACCATCGCCGCCGTGAGTCCCTTCGTGGGACTGCTGGGCACCGTGTGGGGCATCATCTACGCGTTCCAGGGCATCGGCGCCACGGGCAACGCCAACCTCGCCACGGTGGCGCCCGGAATTTCCGAAGCCCTGGTGGCCACCGCCATCGGCCTAGTGGCGGCCATCCCCGCGCTCATCGCCTTCAACTTTTTCCAGGGCCACCTCAAGCAGTGGCAGACGGAATTGGACGACTTCGCCCTGGAATTCATCAGCCTTTCCGAACGCAATTTCACGTGAGGGTGAGTTGATCCAACCCATGCCAACCTTGCCGCTCTCCCTGGATTGGGAAGATTGGTTTCAGCTCTGCTGCCCGCCTTTCGACGGGCCTGATGCGTTGAATCAATTCGAGGATCGGCTGGAGTGGGCCACGGACTTGACCCTCGCGTTATGCGGCGACCTGGACGCCAAGGCCACCTGGTTCTGCCTCGCGGATCAGGCGAAGCGCCACCCGGCACTGTTGAAACGCATCGTTGAGCGCGGCCATCGCATCGGCCTTCACGGCCTCACCCACCAACGGGCTTTCACCCTGGATCGAGCGCTCTTTCGAAGTTCAGTGAAGGATGGCAAGGCTCTCATCGAAGACATTTCCGGGGCGGAAGTTTTGGGTTTCCGCGCCCCTGAATGGAGCCTGCGGGATGCGGCCTGCGAGTACTGGCGCGAGCTCCCAGAGCTTGGATTCACCTTCGATTCCAGCCGCGCGCCCTTGAAGGTTTTGGGAAATCCCTGCTGGTCGAGGCGCCCGCATCGGCTCATGGAAGGGCTTTGGGAATTGCCGCCGCCGGTGCTGGGCCTGGGGCCACTGACGGTTCCGCTCTGGGGTTGGGCCATGCGGGTTCTCCCCAAATCGCTCCTGCGCGCCGAACTCGCCGCGCTTGGCAAGGAGAACGCGGGTACGCCGTTGGTGTTGCATCCTTGGGAACTGGACGAAGATCAACCCTCGCTGCCCCAAGCGAACCTGGGCCATCGTTTCGCCCATCGCGCCGGATTGAAGGGCTATGGATCCCGGTTGCGGAGCCTGTGGTCGGGGCTCCACCTGGTTCCGATGGAATCCTGGATCGAAGCCCATGAGAGGGCCGAGGCCGCGGACCTGGTGCCCTTGCTGCAAGAAGTCCATTCGTGATTCCGATCATTTTTCTGGCGCCTTCCGAAGAAAAGGCCCCCGGCGGCCACACCGGAAAACTCACCGAGAGTGAGGCACAAAAATGGGTTCGTGAAAAGCTGGTGGAATTAGTGGTCCACGGCGGGCCCCAGGCCTGCGCGAAGGCCTTCGCGGTGAAGGACGCGGCGCTCCACAAGGCTTGTGAAGAAGCCCTGGCCTTGCGGCATCCGGTGCCGTTGATGGCCGCGCTGGAACGCTATCAAGGCGTGGCCTTCGGCGCATTGAACGCATCCTCCTTGCCGAAAGATTTATGGAAGCAGGTATTCATTCTTTCGAACCTCCGCGGTCTTGTCCGTGGGGACGAAGCGGTGCCGCCCTACAAGCTCAAGATGGCGGGAATCCCTGGACTCAAGGCCCATTGGCGGAAGCACCTTCAGCCACTACTGACCCAACTTCCTGAAGGCCCTTTGTGGGAGCTGCTGCCGGGAGAGCACGCGGATCTGCTGAAGGGTTGGCCACGCCCCCGGCACACGCTTGAAATCGTGAATGGAGAAGGCAACATCATCAGCCATTTTTCGAAGCTCTACCGAGGCCGCGTGGCCCGCTGGATTCTTGAGCATCAGCAAGGCGATCCCGCGAAAGTGAAGCGTGGCAGGATCGATGGCTGCGCCTGGGACGGCATGTTGGATAACGAGTGTGGCGGCAAGGAACTGCGACTGGTGGTGCGGTGAGCTGTGGCGATTCCAAACCCATCTTCTTCCAGCGCCAGCCGGTCCTTCCGCTCCTGGTGCAGCGGTTCCTGAGAGTCAGGCTGGAAGCGGCTCTCCACGACCCCAACGAGCGTGCTTTGCTGGTGTGGCCCACGGTGCTCGGCGCGCCGAAGCTGCGCCAGGAGCATCCCGGCGGTTTGCCCGAACACCTGCTCTTCGCCCACGCCGCGAAGATGCTGCATGCGCTGGGGGATGAGGATCCCGAAGCAGCGTGGGGCGATGTTATCGCCCGGCTTCCGGATACCGCGGAGAAAGGCCCCACGGGATGGAAGCCCCATCCTGATTGGGGTCAGCTCGGCCCGCTGGTGAGTCTGCGCAGTGGCCTGGCGCTGACGGCTCTAACCGAACTCTCTCCCGATGAGCGATATGGACTGTTAGCGGGTCTGACCCTCTTCAACAGCGCCCTTTTCCACGAGACCCACGATGCGCTGGAAATGCTTTGGAAAGATGCGGCCGGAGAGCTGCGCCAAGGCTTGCAGGGCCTCATCCTGATGACCGCCGGCTATCACCACATGCAGCTTCACAACCTGAAGGGCATGATGGCCGTCTGGGATGAATCCATCGCGCGGCTGGCGCCCTTCAACGGCCTTCTGGACACCCCGTGGGGTGGGGTGGATCATCGCAACGCGGTTCAATTCACGGAAGAGCGCATGGCCTATCTCGAAAATGAAACTGGTGGCGAGGACGACTTAGAGGCCATGGATATTCTGTGGGCCATGCCGGTGCCTCGGTGGGAGATTTCATGATCACCTGCGATGTGCTCGTACTGGGAGCGGGCATCGCCGGCTGCGTGGCGGCCCTGCGGGCCGCGGATCTCGGCGCCGACGTGGTGCTGGTGGCTAAGGACAGCTTGGGCATGACCAACACTTCCTGGGCCCAAGGGGGCATCATCGGCCTGCCCGGCGAGGCGGAGCATGATTCTTCAAGCCTTTTGGCCTCGGATATCGAGGCGGCCGGCGCTGGGCTTTGCCGCCCGGAGGCCGTAAAGATGCTGGCGGAGGAGGGTCCGAAGCTCTGTCGCGAATTTCTATGGAGCGGTCTGGCCGTGCCCTTCGACGAAAACGATGAAGGGCAGCCGGATCCCACCAAAGAAGCCGCCCACAGCGCCCGGCGCATCTACCACGCCAAGGACGCCACGGGCCACGCCATCCAGCAATCCTTAAACGACGCGGTGCGCCAGCACCCGCGCATCCGCGTCCTGGAAAACCAGATGCTGGTGGATCTGCTGACGCTGCCCCATCACGCCGCGGATCCGCTGCGGGTCTACGATCCGCTGCATGTCTGGGGCGCCTATCTTTTCGATGAGGACTCTAGGGTTGTGACCACGGCGGCCGCTAAATGCACGGTGCTCGCCACGGGCGGTCTCGGCTACCTGTATCAGCACACGACCAACCCATCCTCGGCCACGGGAGATGGACTGGCCGCGGCCTATCGCGCCACCGCGCGCATCGTGAACTGTGAGTACATCCAATTCCACCCCACGGCCCTCTATGTGCCGGGCAAGCCGCGAATGCTGCTGACCGAGGCTCTCCGGGGCGAAGGCGCCCATCTCGTGAATCGGAAGGGTTTCCGCTTTATGCAGAAATATGCGCCGGAGCAGATGGAGCTGGCCCCCCGCGACGTGGTGAGCCGGTCCATCTTCCAGGAGCTAGCCACCAGCGGCGAGGCCTCGGTCTACCTGGATCTGCGGCCCTTGGCCCAGCGGATGGACCTCGAAGCGCACTTCCCCACGGTCTTCGCGGCCTGCGTGGCCGAGGGCCTGGATCCCCTGCGCCAGCCCATCCCCGTGGTGCCTGCGGCCCATTATTTCTGCGGCGGCGTGCTGGTGGATCTGGATGGACGCACCAGCCTGCCGGGGCTCTATGCCGCCGGGGAAGTGGCCTGCACGGGTGTCCATGGCGCGAACCGCTTGGCTTCCACGTCGCTCTTGGAAGGCCTGCTCTGGGGCCATCGCGCCGCCGAGGCCATCGCCAGGGAATTGCCAGGAATTCTCCGGCCCAAGGATGATGATTTCGCCATCTGGCAGCCCCCCGCTGAATTCGAAGAGCCCGACCCTCTGCTGGTGGATCAGGACTGGAGCCTTATCCGCACCACGCTTTGGAATTATGCGGGCATCATCCGCAGCGGCGCGCGCCTGGAGCGGGGCCGCGCCGACATGGGCTATCTCTACCACCGCATCGAGCGGTTCTACCGGGAGGCGCCGCTGTCCCGCAGTTTGTTGGAGCTGCGCAGCGCGATCATCTGCGCGCGGCTGATCCTCAAAGCCGCGCTTCTGAACCGCGAGAGCCGCGGCTGCCATTACCGCGTGGATTGAAGCCAAGGATGAAAACAGCCCACGTAGTTGGCGCGCTTTCCGTGCTTCAGTGAGAATGCATTCACCCCTTCTGTTTGAGTCCTCCATCCGACGCATCCTGCCCGCCTTGCTCCTACTCGCCACGCCGGCCGTGGCCCAGGAAGCTTTGCGCCAAGGGCAGGAAACACTGCGTCTGGAAGTCCAACCGCCGGATTTCCGCTTTCAATTTCAGCCCCGATTCAAGGTGCCGGGGCAGCGGAGCCTCGCGCTGGCGCTTGGCGGCGGCGCGGCCAAGGGCATCGCCCACGCGGGCGTGCTGCAACGGATGGAGGAGGAAGGGCTCCCGCCGGACAGCATCGCGGGGACGAGCATGGGCGCCTACATGGGCGGCATGTACGCGGTGGGGTATTCGGGCTTGTCCATCCAGACGCTCTTTCAGCGGATGGATTTCGGCGGCGTGCTGCTGGATCGCCAGCGCCGGGATGTGGGTGAGACCCTGTGGGAGCAGGAGACCCGCACGGCCACGCTCTTCAGCGTGGAAATCGACCGGAAGGATGGCCTTTCCTTCGAGCCGGGAGCCTCTTCAGGATTGGAGCTGAAGCGGCTCCTGCAATGGCTCCTCAGCCGCGGCCTCTATTACGGCGGCGCGGATTTCGATCACCTCCGGGTGCCCTTCCGCGCGGTCTCCACGGACCTGCAGTTGGGCATGGCGGATGCACCGGCCAAGGGCAGCCTCGTGGATGCGGTACGCGCCTCCCTGTCCATCCCCGGCATGTTCCGCCCCGTGATGGTGAATGGCCATCAGCATGTGGACGGCATCCTGGTGGAGAATTTGCCAGTGCTCGAAGCCAAGGCCATGAATCCCAAAGGCCTTGTGATAGCCGTAGAGGTAGGCGGGCAGCTCGACGCCGTGCGCAAGAGTTCCGTATTCGGCGTCATGTTGCGGACTCTGGACGTGAGCATCGAAGAGCGCACGCGCTTCAGTCGCCGTGCCGCGGACGTGCTGCTCCGGCCGGATACCAGCAAGGTCGGCTACCTGGATTTCTTCAAACAAGTGCCCGCGGTGGTGGCCATGGGCCGGGATGCCTTCGATCAACACCGTGAAGACCTGGAGCGCGGACTCTATGGGCCTGAGGGGGAAATGCCGGTGCGGGGTGACCCGCCGCTGATCGATGCACCCGGGGAATTGCGGGGCGCCCTCTCGGAACTTATCCACGCGGTGCTTCCCGCACCTGGGCAACCGCTGCTTAAACGGCACTACTACCGGCTTCTGCGCCGCGTCCACGGGCTGGGCATCGCAAAAGACGCGAGCGTCTCCTTTGATTCAGACGGGAATTCCGTGCTCCACGTGAGTGCGCAGGCGGTCTTGGGCAAGGTGATTCTGGAGTGTCCAGAGGAATGGAGGCCGCTCCTGACTTCGGCGCTGGAAGCGGAGCCCGTCCAGCCTGGTCGGCCCTTCAATCCGGCGGCTTTTGGGCGGGCGCTGGATCGTTTTCTGTTGGAGACCACCCTGCTTTACCGTCCCACGCTTTCCTTCGAAGGCACCGCCTTCGATGAGGCCTCGGGGTCCTTAAGGGTGGTGGTGCGGGAGCCCAGGATCGCAGGGGTGCAAGTGGTGGCGGGCATCCTTCCCGACAGTGACACGCGCTATTTGGAGCGGCTGCTCACGCCCCTAAACAATGGCCCCATGGACAGCCGAAGGATCTTTGAACGGGTGTCCCTGGCGGAAGTGAGGCTGAATCTGGAAGAGGTGGCCATCGGCGGGCGCGGGGAGGACGCGGGTCCGGTGCTGATCATGACGCCGGTGCTCAAACAGCGGCTCACCGTGGATGCGGCCTTGGCCTACGAGAGCACTTGGGGCTTCCACGCGGGCCTTTCAGCCCAGGCACGGAATTTCTTTGGAACCCGCGCCATCCTTGGCTTTCAGGCCAGCACGAACCGCCTCCAGGATTCTGTGGACCTGGATCTCGCGCGCGGTTTTCATCGGGCTCCCCGGTCGGGATTGCGATTTTTCGCCAATCATTTCGAGCAGCATTTCCTCACGGAATCCTTGGTGACGCCCGCAGTGCTGGCGCCAGTCTCGGCCATCCTCGCGGATCGCAGCGTACGGGAGCGGGGATTCGGATTCGGCTATTACCAGCGCTTCGGAGGCCGGGACCAGGGGCTCTGGAGACTGGACCTCAGCCGCCGCTGGAGCGCCCTGCTGCCGGGCATCGAGGGACTCTCCTTTCCCTCCTTCGATACCGCCCAGCTCTCCGCGGAGTGGGACAATTTTGATCGCTACACCTTTCCCTCCGAAGGCACACTGATTCGGATCATGGGCGCCGAGGGCAAGGTCCGGGGGGCTTCCTCGTCGCCCAGGGAGCCACTGCACTACGCCTACCTGCGCGGCCGAGAAATCCTGCCCCTGCTGGAGTGGATGAGCCTCGATCTGGATCTGGAATCCGGCCTGGGTTGGAAGCTGCCGCTTTCCCGCTGGTACAGCGTCGGCGGCCCCTCCTTCATCCTGGGCACTCCCAGCGCGGGATACCTGACGCCCAATTTCGCGCTGTTGCGCGTAGGCGTGCCTTTGCGCGTCGCCAACCTCTTCGGGCTGAGCATCCAGGTCGAGCCCCGGCTGGATTTCGGATTCCTGGGCTCCACCGAGCCCACGGCCCTTCGCCAAGGCAGCCGCGTCAGGGGCGCGGGTCTCGTGACGCGCACCGAGGTGGGCCGCTTTTTCGTGGAGCTGGCGGTGGGCCGCGCGGCCTTCGCTGCCGAAGGCCAGGACTTCAAAGGGCAGGGAGCCCATCTCAACCTGCTGGTGGGCACCCGGCCCTACGATCTCTGGCGAAGGCGCTGAAGTTGGAGCGCTCAGTCTTGAGTGCTGGGTCTTGAGGTCAAACGGAGCGGGGCCCTTGGCGCCGTACAAGTCCAATGGTGCGGCCATGGCCGCCTCCAATTCAGCTCAAGGTTCAAGTCACGAGTCCCAAGCACCCTCACCTCTTGGCTCTTGGCTCTTTGCCCACGGCTCATAGCTTCCCCGATATCCGCGCATAATGACTCATGGCCATCAGCGTTTTCGACCTCTTCAAAATCGGCATCGGACCGAGCTCGTCGCATACCGTGGGGCCCATGAAGGCCGCGCGGATGTTCGGGGTGGGGCTGAAAGCGACCGGGCTGTTGGCGCGCGTCCACACCTTGAAGGCGGAACTTTTCGGATCCTTGGGCGCCACGGGCAAGGGCCACGGAAGCGACAAAGCGGTGCTGCTGGGACTCATGGGCGAGACGCCAGATGGTGTTCCCATCGAGGCCGTAGAAGGTCTGCTGGTGGGCATCCGTGAGAGCGGACGCTTGAATCTGTTGGGCGAGCACGAGATCGCTTTCAAGGAATCCGAACACCTTGCGATGCTTCGGCGCGCGCTGCCTTTCCATCCCAATGGCATGCGCTACACCGCCTGGGACGCCGATGGCGTGGAGCTGCTGAGCCGCGTCTATTACAGCGTCGGCGGCGGTTTCGTGGTGGATGAAAGCGCCGCCGCCGGAGCGGATCCGTTGATTTCAGAATCGAGCCGATTGCCCTATCGTTTCGCCAATGCGGTGGAGCTGCTGCGCCATTGTTCCGAACAAAATCTGCCCATCAGCCAGGTAATGCTTGAGAACGAAAAAATATGGCGCACCGAAGATCAAATCCGCACGGGACTCTTGAAAATCTGGGACGTCATGCAGGCTTGTGTGAAGCGCGGATGCAGCACTGAAGGTATTCTTCCCGGGGGGCTCAAAGTGAAGCGCCGGGCGGCGAACATCTACCAGCAGCTCATTGATAAACCTGAGGCGGGCCTCAGCGATCCGCTGACTGCGATGGATTGGGTGGATCTCTACGCTTTGGCGGTGAATGAAGAAAACGCTGCCGGGGGCCGCGTGGTTACGGCGCCCACCAATGGTGCCGCGGGTATCATCCCGGCGGTGATGCTCTACTACCGCCGCTTCGTGCCCGGCGCATCGGACGACGGCATCGTGCGGTTCTTGCTCACGGCGGGTGCCATCGGGGTCCTCTACAAAGAAAATGCCAGTATTAGCGGCGCTGAAGTGGGTTGCCAAGGCGAGGTCGGCAGCGCGTGCAGCATGGCCGCGGGCGCGCTCGCCGAAGTGATGGGCGGGAGTCCGGCCCAAGTGGAAAACGCCGCCGAGATCGGCATGGAGCACAACCTGGGCCTCACCTGTGATCCCATCGGTGGCCTGGTGCAGGTGCCCTGCATCGAGCGCAATGCCATGGCCGCCATCAAGGCCATCAACGCCGCCCGCATGGCCCTGCGCGGCGATGGCACCCACTTCGTGAGCCTCGACAAAGTCATCCGCACCATGCGCGACACCGGCGCCGACATGAAGAGCAAGTACAAGGAAACCGCCCGGGGCGGACTCGCGCTGAACGTCCTCGAAGCGCCCGGTGATATCAGCGTGGGATTGCCCGAGTGCTGAACTTCACCGATAGCCATTGGTCTTCTCGAAATAGATGAGAAAATCCCAAGCAGGACTCAGGCGATAGGTCCGCGATAATAATTTTTCTCCGCCGCCCCCGCTGTAGCCCATCGCTTGATCAGCGCGCAGCCAGCGGACCAAGGGACTCTTGCCGGGGGTCCGCAGATCCAGCACCAGTGCGGGCATAGCGAGATGGCGCAAGGTCCATTCCACGCCGCCTATCGGGGCTACGCTGACTTCGCTTTGCGTGAATGCGTGGCGCTCGGG
>JANXXC010000043.1 GCA_025350765.1 Holophagaceae bacterium
AGGGCGAAGGTGCCTTCCATCATGGCGAAACCCGACATCGCCAACAGCGAGATGAACAGCAATCGCGCCATGCCGGGCCGTTTAAACGCCACCATCAGCGTATGGCCGCGGCTCTCGCGGCTCTTGGCCTTGGCGCGCAATTCAGGCGTGAGGGTTTCCGGCAGCCAGGTCAGGACGATCGTAGCCGCCAGAAAGGATAGGCCCGCAGCCACGAAAAAAGGCAGGTGCCATCCCCGCGCGGAGAGCAGGGACATCCCCAGGGGCGAGCCCGCCAAAAGGCCCGCCAAGGCAGGGCCTAGCACAAAGCCTAGGCCGAAGGCGGCGCCGACCATGCCCAGAAGTTTGGAGCGGTCTTCGGGCTTGGATCCATCGGTCATCGCGGCCTGCGCAACCGCGATATTCCCGCCGGTAATGCCATCCAGCACCCGCGCCGCGAGCACCCATTCGAAGCGCATGGTGAGGGCCATCATCAGGTAGCCCACCGCCGAACCCATCAGCGAAATCCATAGCACGGGACGGCGTCCCACGCGGTCGGAGATGCGGCCCAGAATCGGAGTGGCGATGAATTGCATGACGGAAAAACTGATGAAGACGACCCCGGCCCAAAAGGCGCCCACGTCCCGCAAGTGCATCCAGCCGGTGGTGGCCTGCATCCATGGGGATTCGCCATGGGCGGCGATGGATTCTGCATAAAGGGGCAGGATGGGAATCACGATCCCAAACCCGAGCAGGTCCACGAATACGGTCAGGAAAATGGCCAAGCGGGCTTTTCGTGCATCCATGCGGGAACTCCAGCCCTTTAGATTAACTGTGGAATTTTCGATTTTCGATTTTCGATTTGCGGCGCGCGGCTCTGCCGCGTCCGCAACCCTCAGCCCTCGCACCTCACCGCCTGCCTACGCCCAGCGGAAGCGCTTCACGGCGAGGCCGAAGCAGAGGATGGCCCACGCCGCGACAATGCCGAGGCCGAGTAGATGGCTCGTCAACGCAGCGCCATCGTTGAAGACCGCTCGCAGGGCTTTCAGAAACGGCGACAGGGGCAGGATGATGACGGCCTGCTGCAGCCACTTCGGCGCGGCGTCCAGCGTGAAGTACACACCGCTCAGGAACATCATCGGGAAGAAGAGCAGGTTCGAGATGGCGGCGTAGGTCTCGCTGGTTTCGGCGAAGCTGGACAGCGCGAAGCCCAGGGCCATGAAGCAGGCGGTGCCCAGCACCATCACCAGGCTCAACATCAGGTAGGAGCCCTGGTTCTGGATGCCGAAGACCCAGCGGCCCACGATCAACAGAAAGATGGTCTGCACCAAGGTGATGGTGAGGCGATGCAGCACCTGGCCCATCAGAAAAATCCACTTGGGAAGCGGCGTCACCGCAAGGCGGCGGAACTTTCCTTTTTCGCGATAGCTTACGTTCACCATGCCCACGGCGAAGAGCCCCATGCTCATGAGATTCATGCCCAGCAGGCCTGGCAGCAGAAAGGCCGCGTAGTTCGCGGACTTCGCGTGGCCGGGGCTCTCCATGGAGACGGGGATGAGCTTCGGCATGGGCTGGCCTTGGAGTTGCGATTGCGAGATGAGGAAGGCCTGCTGCACCACCTGCGCCGTCATCTGGCCCTGGGCCACCAGGTAACTGTTCACCTTCATGTGGAAGCCATCGCGGGTGGGTTCCACCTGGACGGCAGTCTCACCCCGGAACCACTTAGCCTCTGCCTCAGCGGCTGAAAGCGGGATGAGCTTCGTCGGGAATTGTTCCAAGGTTTTCAACAAGGCCTCGTCCTTCGCTTGGACTTGCACTGGCTGAACCCACACCACGCTGAGTTTCGGCGCGTCCCCGCCCTTGAAGATCACGCCGAAGCCCAGGAGCATCAGCACCGGAAAGGCGAAGGTCCAGAACATAGCTGCGCGATCGCGGCTGTAGAGTTTCCATTCCATCAAGAATTGGCGCCATAAGAGCATGGGAAATCCCTAAATAAAAATTACGCGAAGAAAAAGAAGGAAGCTATTCCCGAAGGCTGCGGCCGGTTTTGTGGAGGAAAACATCCTCTAGCGTCGCGCGCCGCACATGCACCTGCTGATAAGGGATCTGCTCGGCCTCGGCCAGTTCCAGGAGTTTCGGGAGCAAGGTCTTCGGGTCCCGGGTCGGGATTTCCCAGAGATCGCCGCGAGCTTCGATCTCCGAACCTATGCGCCTGGCAAAGCCATCCACCGCGGGGGCCTGGCCCTCGAAGCTGAATTCCACGACGCTCGGAATATCGAGCTGAGCGATGAGTTCCGGCGGCGTTCCGGTGGTGAGCACCGTGCCGTGATCCATGATGGCCAGGCGATCGCAGAGCGCCTCGGCTTCGTCCATGTAGTGGGTAGTGAGGATCACGGTGCGACCCTCGGCCTTGATCTGCCGCACCACGTCCCACAGGCTTCGCCGCGCCTGGGGATCCAGGCCCGTGGTGGGTTCATCCAGAAAGACCAGTTCGGGGTCGTTGACCAGCGCCATGGCGAGGGCCAGCCGCTGCATCTGGCCGCCGCTCAGGGTGACGTGGAAGGCGTCGGCCTTGTCCGTGAGTTGCACCAGTTCCAGTAGATCTACGGCGGTGCGGGACTTGGGGTAATAGCCCGCATAGAGGGTGAGCGCTTCCCGCGGGGTGATCTTGTTGAAGAGCGACGTGCTTTGGAGCTGAACGCCAATGCGGGCACGGATCTCGGAGCCGTTCTGCTTCCAGTTGAGGCCGAGGATGTCCATGTCCCCGGAATCGGGTTCGGTGAGTCCTTCGATCATCTCGAGGGTGGTGGTTTTGCCGGCGCCATTGGGGCCCAGCAGGCCAAAGACCTCGCCGCGTTTAACCTCCAGATCCACGCCCGCCACGGCGAGCACGTTGGGATACTGCTTTCTCAATCCGCGAACGCGGAGAGCTAATTCACTCATGATGGATGCCTCGTGGATTCCATCATGCCAGCGCTTGTGGAGTATCCTTCAACCGGATCGGCGAAGGGCGGGTCAGGATCGGCGATTAGCCTATCGCGCAGCCAGCACCGCGTAGGCCGCCCAAAGGGGCAGGCCCAAGCCCCCGATGGCCACGAGAGGAAACTCGAAAGCCATCAATTTCGCCAACCAGCTGTCAGGCCGCCGGCGCCGCAAAAAAATCACGGTGGCGGCGAAGAGGAAGAACACGGGCGCTTCGACTGCGATGAAAGGCAGGAGCAGCGGGTGCATCTGGTTCATCAGAGCCTCCTAAAGCCCTTGGATAAGGTTGTGGTCCTCGAAGGTCTTCCCAGGCTTGGGCTTCCATCCTGAGCTCACGGAGAGGCTACGTGCGTCGTCTCGAATGGCGTTGGTGCCCTTCTCGCGGTAGATGCCGGTCACCAAAACCACCCCATCCGCCGTCGCGTGGCTGCTATCCAGATAGACCGTGCCGGGGCGGGTTCCCGCAGGGCCTACGACGAAAACCTGGGCCCCAACCTCATAGAGATTCTTGCGGCCGGCTGATTTCGATTGAAAGGCACGAAAAGCGTTATCGGCCACGCGATTCCAATCCACCAGATCCTGGCGGGTGCCAGTCTGGGCCTTGCTGGTGGCGTCCTCAAGCAGAGGCTTCAGCTCCTTCACCGCCAGTGCGGTGGCTTGGCGAGTCGCTTCAGCGGGATCCGAGGACTGGCCGTCCTTCAAATAAAACCAAGCGCCGATGCCAACTACCGCGAGCGCCGCGACGATCATTTTGGGATTCATGGGATCTCCTTATCCAGCGACTTATCCAGCACTCCAGATGCCCCAGGATGGGTGCGA
>JANXXC010000137.1 GCA_025350765.1 Holophagaceae bacterium
GTTCGAGTCCCTGAGGAACCACCACCAAAAAGGCCGCCCAAAAAGGCGGCCTTTTTGGTGATGGTTACGGTGACTCGGGCTACGCCCTCGCCCTTCGGGCGGCAATCGGCTGCGCCGATTCCGTCCTATTCTCCCTTCGCTTCGCTTCGGTCGAATGGTGGCGCGCAGGTAGGGCAAGACGGAGACGCGAGAGCGTCGTAGTCGCTCGTCAATGGCGATGCCCGTGCGCAGCCAGCAGGGTGTGAGTTACGGGACGGGCGCGCCGCTAAAGCAAACGGAGAAACACACGCTTTTTCCCGCGCCTTGCTCGATCTCATCGGGGCCAATACAGGGTTACCCTGACGTCGGGCCAGAACCCTATGCCTGCTTTTCTTTCCACCCCAAACAGCCGGACCCGGCCTTTCAAGGGGCACTCAAATGCAGGAGGACCACCTTCGGCGTTGATATGTTTCAATTTTGGGTGAACCTTCTCTATCTATAGTCGCTTGGCCCCGCGGAGTCAGCTTGTTCCTTTCCCTCTTGCCCAGAGTGCTGCTCTCGATCCTTCTGGGGTGGACATCCCTGGCTTGGGGCGCCGGTGAACCCATGGACGTGGCCAGCTCGGGTCGTCCGGCCCTGAGGGTCTTCACGGACAAAGACGGGTTGCCCCAGAATTCCATCGAAGGCCTCGTGGTGGATTCCCAAGGCTATCTCTGGGTGGGAACCCAGGATGGGGCAGCCTATTACAACGGTCATCATTGGACCTCTGTCCAACTGCCCGACAGGCGGGCTTCTCAGTGGATTCGGTCCATGATCGCGACCAAGGACGGAAGCCTTTGGTTTGGGCGGGAGCAGGGCGGCGTGTGCCGCCTGAAGGACGGCGTCTGGACCCGTTTTGACACTCAGGACGGCCTGCCTTCTACCAAGGTGCTCTCTCTCCTGGCCTGCAAGGATGGAACGCTGCTGGCGGGAACCAGCGCAGGCGTCGCCCGCTTCGATCAAGGACGCTGGAAGGCCCTATCCGATCCGGAAGGGCATTTGAGTTCTGGGGTCCTGGGCTTTTTCGAAGGGTCGCGACCCCAAGGCACAGTGGCCCTTTGGGTGGGCACGGAAAAAGGCCTCGGTCTCTTGGAGAATGGTCATTGGCGTTGGTTCACCTCGGCGGATGGCCTTCCCCACAGCACGGTGGGATGTGTCCTTGAGACCCAGGACGACGATGGGCACTTCGTGGTCTGGGCTGGCACCAACGCCGGGTTAGCCAAATGGGACGGCAAGACCTGGTCAGTTGATCCCAAGTACAACCCGTTTCCCCTGAATTCGGTGAACCGCATCTTGGAGGCCCGGGACCCCCAAGGGCGCCGCAGCCTCTGGATCACCACGGAGCATGGGCTCGGTGTGAGAGAGCATGGCCAATGGAGGATTTACGACACGAAATCCGGATTTCCTAACACCGTAGTGCGCAGCCTCCTGGTGAATACTTCTCCCGAAGGGGTGCGGACCGTCTGGGCGGGAACTTTCGGGGGACTGGTGCGCATGGTGAGCGGCACCTGGGTCACCTTCGATATCCAAAGCGGGATGCCCGACAATGTCGCTTTTGCCCTAGGTGAGACCTCAACGCCTTCGAGCTTCTGGATGGGATTCCTGGGGGGAGGGCTGGCCCGTTTTGAGAATGGAAACTGGAAGGCCTACGGAATGAATTCCGAGGTGCCCGACCGGCTCATCATGTGCATCCTCCCCACCCAGGATGAGCGAGGCCGGCCTGTCCTTTGGATAGGCACCCGGGGCGGTGGATTGTTGAGGATGGAAGACGGCCGCTGGACCCGCTTCACGGAAAAGGATGGCCTGCCGGATTCCTGGATATACAGCCTCTACCAGCGGGCGCGGTCCGATGGCAAGCTGGAGCTGTGGGTGGGCACCCGCTACGGCGCCGCCCGTAGGGTGGACGGCCAGTGGACCTCCTTTTCGGACGGCAAACTGATCCCCCGCAACAGCATCATGACTTTCAGGGAAACGACGGCACCGGATGGGCATAAGCAGTTCTGGATCGCAAGCCGTGGCGCGGGCCTCATCAAGGAGGAGGAACACGGGTGGAAAACCATCACCACGGCGGATGGCCTGTGCGACCCCAGGGTCACGGCGCTGCTGGAAACCCATGGGCCCGATGGCCATTGGCTGTGGGCGGGGACCTACGACGGTCTTTGCAGGTTGCGCCTGGACGGCGGGGAGGCCCGATGGGAGACCCTTGGTTCCGATGGATTACCGGTCCTTCCCAGCCAGCTCATCTACCAACTCCGACAGGACGCGAAGGGGCGGATCTTCGTGTTCACGCATCGCGGGGTCACTCGGCTGACCCCCCGCGGCTCCACTGCCCAGACGCCCTTTGAGGTCTATACCTACACGACGGGTGACGGATTGCCGAGCAACGGTTGCACCATGGCGTCGGGGTATGTGGATGCCAAGGGCCGTCTTTGGACGGGCACCGTTGCCGGTGCAGCGATGCTGGATCTGGATCAAGAATCCCATGACCGCACTCCAAAACCTCTTCTCCTGGAGAAAATCAGACTGGGAACCCGGGAGCACCCCCTAACGGAGCCACTCTCACTTCCTTGGCCCAGCCCCCGCCTCGTCTTCGAATTCGCGCTGCTCTCATACTTTCGGGAAGAGGACACGCGCTACCGGACGCAGCTGGTGGGCCTTGAGTCCCAGCCTTCCGACTGGACCCCTGACCCCAAGCGCGAGTTCTCAACCCTGCCGGCCGGGACCTACCAGTTCAAGGTGTGGGCTCGGGATTTCGCGGGCAACGAGTCGGGTCCAATCCTTTACAAATTCAAGGTGCGGCCCGCCCTATGGTTCACCTGGTGGGCCATCCTGCTGGAGGTGGTGGGTGGCCTCGGGATCGTTTTCTGGGCGATCCGGCACCGGACCACCCAGCTGCTCGAGCACAATCAGGAGCTGGAAGCGAACGTGGTCCAACGCACTCAGGAGCTGCTGCTGGCCAACGAGGCGCTGCGGAACCAGAGCCTGACGGATCCCCTTACTGGCCTGCGCAACCGCCGCTACCTCGGGGTCTGCATGCCCGAAGACATCGCCCTGATTCAGCGCCGCCATCGAGACGTCCACTTGGGCCGGAAGGACCGTGCCTCTGTGAACGTCGACCTTGTGTTCACCATGGTGGATATCGATCACTTCAAGGTCGTGAATGATGAATACGGACACGCGGCGGGGGATCTGGTGCTCAAGAAGGTGGCGGAACTGCTTCAGGACGCCATGCGCACCACCGACACCGTGATCCGATGGGGGGGCGAGGAATTCCTGGTCGTGGCCCGCAACGCGGCGCGGCAGGATTCCGCCGTCCTCATGGAGCGCATCCGGACTAAGGTGGCCTCCCACGTTTTCGAGGTGGGTGAGGGGCACACCCTGCGTTGCACTTGTTCCTTGGGCTTCACCATCATGCCTTTCCAATCGTCGCATCCCGAGCTCTTCGATTGGGCAAGGCTGGTGGACCTGGCGGATCGGTGCCTGTACGCTGCGAAACGGGGTGGGCGCAACGCCTGGGTCGGGTTGATCCCCCCCGAAGAGACGGATCCCGAAGTCTTTGCCAAGCGTCTGCCCCATGACATCCCCGGCCTCCAGGCGGAGGGATTGATCCAGGTTCTGTCCTCCATCCGCGATGTCACAACCCTGGATTGGGAGCAGGAGCACAAATATTAGAATCGCGCCCTGACTCCACCGGAGAAGAGCCCGTTCCCGGAGAGTGCTTGGCAGAGTGGAAGCTCCTCCGCATCCTCGCTTGGCCGTCCTTTTACGCCTAGTTTCACCCACCTTCAGGACACCCCCATGGACCACATTCAGTTCCCGGATTCGCCCCTCGAAGTCCCTAACTTCCTCGGAGGGGCTTGGCAGCCTGGATCCGGCCCGGTGCACGAGATCCGCAGCCCCTGGACCGGCATGGCCATCGGCAAGCTCTATTCCAGCAATGCCTCGGATGTGGCGGCGGCCGTGGAGGCGGCC
This sequence comes from Holophagaceae bacterium, assembly GCA_025350765.1. Lineage (GTDB taxonomy): Bacteria > Acidobacteriota > Holophagae > Holophagales > Holophagaceae > JANXPB01. Next base: position 3,991 of record JANXXC010000137.1, read on the forward strand.
AAGGGCCCCGCGAAGGCCTGGGGTGAGCTGTCCCTGAAGGATCGCACTGCGGTGATGTTCCGCTTCAGGGATGAGCTGCTGGCGCGCATGGAGCCCATCGCCCATAGCGTGAGTTCGGAATCCGGAAAGCTCCTGGCGGAGTCCAAGGCGGGGCTCATGAAGGGCATCGAAGTTCTGGAATTCGCCCTGAGCCTTCAGAACCTGGATGACGGCGGCAAGATGATCGTCTCCAGCGGCGTCACCTGCGAATATCGCCGCGAGCCCTTGGGTATCGTGGCGGGCATCACGCCCTTCAATTTTCCGGCCATGGTGCCCATGTGGATGATCCCCCTGGCCATCACCGTGGGAAATGCGTTCGTGTGGAAGCCCTCGGACAAGACCCCGATGACATCCTTGCTCATCGCCGAAGCGGCTAAGGCGGCGGGTCTGCCCGATGGCGTGCTTTCCATCGTGCAGGGCGGGCGCGAGGCGGTCGAAGCCATCTGCGATCATCCGGACATCAAAGCCGTGGCCTTCGTGGGCTCCACGCCCGTGGCTCGCAGCGTGTATGTTCGCGCCACGTCCAACGGTAAGCGGGCCTTGTGTTTGGGCGGCGCGAAAAACCACATCATCCTGATGCCCGACGCGGACCCGGAGATGGCCGCTAGCGGGATCCTGGCCTCCTTCACGGGCTGCGCGGGCCAGCGCTGCATGGCTTCCAGCGTGGTCATTGGCGTGGGCGATGTGGATGACATCGTGGCGGAGATGGCGCAGCGCGCCGCGAGCATGGAACTGGGTCGTGACATGGGCGCCATCATCACCACAGAATCCCTTTCGAAGCTGCGGATGGCGGTCCAGCAGGCCGGCACCGATGGTGCCGAGATCCTTGCCGATGGACGTTCCAGCCGTCCCAAACAGTCTGAGTTTGAGAGCGGCAATTGGATCGGGCCCTCGATTTTGGATCATGTGAAACCCGGCTCCCAGGCCGCCTGCGACGAGTTGTTTGGACCCGTATTGTCCATCGTCCGCTTGAAGAATTTGAGTGAAGCCCTGGCGCTGGAAAACACGAGCCCCTATGGCAATGCGGCCTCGGTGTTCACGAGTTCGGGGGCGGTGGCCGAAGAAGTGGCCAAACACGCCCACGCGGGCATGATCGGCGTGAACATTGGTGTGCCGGTGCCCCGGGAACCCTTTTCTTTCGGCGGTTTCAGCGAATCGCGCTTCGGCCACGGCGACATCACGGGCATGGACGGTGTGGCATTTTGGAGCCGCCAAAAGAAGGTCACGCAGAAATGGTCCTTGCAAAAAGATCAAAACTGGATGAACTAGATCCTTCCTTCGTGAAGGCTTCAACGTGACTAGCACTTATTCCCATTTGGGATTGACCTCCCATCCCGGCAGCATTTTCAAGGGCGCCTTGCCCATCCACTGGGGCGCGAAAGATCCCAAAGAACGTGGGCCCATCGTGGGCTCCATGACGTGCAAAGAACACCGCAACGCCATCGGTACCCACAGCGGCAGCTACGGCGTTTACCGCGCATTGGCGACGGCCGCGGGCGATCTCACCCCGGAGCATCGGCCCGACCTGACGAACACTTCGCCGGTCATTGACATCGGGCCATTCCCATCCTGGAGCGATCCCGAAAAAATGGTGTCTATTGATCCCTGGGGCGCCAAGATCGCCCAGGTATTCCGGGATGAACTGGCGGCGGGCTATGACATCCGACCAACGATCGCCGTGACCAAAGCCCACATGCTCATGCCGGAAATCCTGGATGCCATTGAGGCCGGAAGGCTCCAAAAAGATGGCGCCATCATCCGGGAATCCGGCGACATCGCGGTGACGAAGGCCGCGCTGGATCCAGTCTGGTACCTGCCCGGCATCGCTCAGCGCTTCGGCGTGGAAGAGGGCGATCTGCGCCGCGTGCTCTTCGAAGAAACCGGCGGCATGTACCCGGAACTCATCACGCGGCCCGATCTCAAAGTCCTGCTGCCGCCCATCGGCAGCACCACGGTATACATGTTCGGAGACCCGAAAAAAATCAGCGATCCCACGCAGAAACTCACGGTGCGCGTTCACGATGAATGCAATGGCTCCGATGTGTTTGGCTCGGACATCTGCACCTGCCGCCCCTACCTCACCCACGGCATCGAGGAGGCCGTGAGAACCGCGCAGGAAGGCGGTTCCGGCGTCATCGTCTACTTCCGGAAGGAAGGCCGGGCCCTGGGCGAGGTGACCAAATTCCTGGTCTACAATGCCCGCAAACGGCAGGAAGGCGGCGATAGCGCGGCCACCTATTTCCGCCGCACGGAATGCGTGGCGGGAGTGCAGGACATGCGCTTCCAGGAACTGATGCCCGACACCCTCCAATGGCTGGGCATCACGAAAATTGATCGCCTGATTTCCATGAGCGACATGAAGTACAACGCCATCGTGGGTTCAGGAATCAACGTGCTGGAGAGGGTTTCCATCCCTGATGGCCTGGTTCCGGTGGATGCTCAAGTGGAGATGGAAGCGAAAAAAGCCGCCGGCTATTACACGGCGGGCGCCGTAAAATCCGAAACCGATCTCCTGGATGTTAAGGGCCGTGGGCTCGATGATTAGGGGCCGTTTGGGAATGGGCAGCGCTTTTCTGATCATTCCATTATGGTCCCTTATGCCGTCCCCGACACCCGCACCATCAGAAATTGATTGAAGGACGGCTTAGGATGCAGGGAACCGAGGAAGACCTGGAATTGCTGCTTTCTCCGCGCACCATCCGGGCGCGGGCGGAAGGAATTTTTGCCATGGCCGTCGAAGGTGGGACGCATTTTGAAGTCCATCCTGAAAAACTCGATGATGTGGCGATACTCGTTACGGAAGTGACGCTGAAAAATTATCCAACTTTGGACATCCCTTTTCATTCCCGTTGGAATCATTTCCGTGCCGCGAATGTGAATCGAAATGCTGACCTGGATTCAAGATTGGCGGGCCTTTCCAAGGATGAACGGGGAAAAGCAAAACTGGATCTCGTTATCGTCAGTGTGCTGTTGGATGCGGGGGCGGGGCCTGCTTGGAAATACGACGAGGCCAGCAGTGGCACCACGACCGCGCGCTCCGAAGGCCTGGCGGTGGCCAGCTGGAACATGTTCGTGGACGGCCTTTTTTCATCGGACAGCTCGCATCCTTTCCAGGCCGATGCAGAGGGCCTGGCTAAGTTCGATCCCGCAGCTTTGGCGGCGGGATTTCAACTGTCGAATGCCAATCCCATGGAAGGCTTCGAGGGGCGTTGCGCCTTGTTGAAATCCCTGGGGCAGGCGTTGGCGGCGAATCCTGAAGTGTTTGGAGAGGAAGCGAGGCCCGGCGGATTGCTCGACTATTTCCGGGCTCTCGCGGCGCAATCACCCACTGGACGGGAGCTGCGGGCGCCGCAAATATTGCGGGCTTTGCAGCGGGGTCTGGGTTCCATCTGGCCGGGGCGCATCACTCTGGAGACTTCCTCCGGTTCGTTCAATTTAGGCGATGCCTGGCACTACGCGCCCTTTGGTGTGGGCCTAGGCGTGGGTTCCTTGGTCCCCTTCCACAAGCTCTCTCAATGGCTTTCTTACTCACTCTTCGAACCGCTGTTGGAAGCGGAGCTGGAGATCACGGGCGCCGATGATCTGACGGGTTTGGCGGAATACCGCAACGGCGGCCTGATGCTGGATTCGGGTCTGCTGAGCTTGCGGGATGAATCCCTTGGGGCTCAATCTCACCCGCCAAACTCCGAACTTATTATCGAATGGCGAGCGCTGACGCTGGCGTTGCTGGATCGATTGGCGGATCCCGTGCGTGCGAAACTGGGCAAAACGAAAGAAGATTTCCCCCTGGCAAAAATCTTGGAAGGCGGCACTTGGTGGGCGGGGCGCCAACTAGCCTCGGCACTGCGTTCAGACGGGGGTCCACCCCTGAAACTTGTTAGCGATGGCACCGTTTTTTGAAGAGGCATGAAATGACTGAATCCAACTCCAATGTCCACGTCATCCAGCACCCGGTGTTGCAGCATCACCTGTCCACACTGCGGAAAAAGGAGACACGGCCGACGGAATTCCGGCGCCTGATGGCCGAGATGAGCAAGCTGATGGCCTTCGAAGTGACTCGGGACCAGCCCATGCAGAGCCTCTCCATCGAGACGCCCTTCGAGATCATGGACGCGCCTTTTTTGGAACAGCGGATGCTGGTGGTGTCCATCATGCGGGCGGGAAACGGCATGTTGGATGGCGTCCTGCAGGTGTTGCCCAACGCGGGCGCCGGACACATCGGCATCTATCGCGACAAGTTTGTGAAGAGCACCATCGAGTATTATTTTCGTCTCCCCAATGATGTAGAAGGTAAATCGGTGTTGTTGCTGGATCCGCTGCTGGCCTCGGGGAACACCGCGGTGGCGGCCATCTCGCGGCTGAAACAATATGGCGTGGGGTCCATCCGGTTCATGTGTTTTCTGGCGGCGCCCGAAGGCATCCAGGCGGTGCGCGATGAACATCCCGACACGCCCATCTACTGCCTCTCCGTGGAGCGCCAGCTCAATGAGAAGGGCTACATTTTGCCAGGCCTCGGGGATGCTGGAGATCGGCTCTACAACACGGTTTGAAGGGTGGACAGAATTAACAGAATTGACAGAATTTGATAAAAAAACAGGCACGACCGCGATGAAATTGGATCATGTCGGGGGCTTCTGCGGTCAGCGTATTTGATTCTCGATTTTCAATATCCCGAATTTTGTAAATTCTGTTAATTCTGTCTCATATCCTTATTTCTGATTTTGGAATCACTCATGTCGAAACGCCCCTTAATTTTTGCGATCTCCGGTGGCAGCGGGTCGGGCAAGACGACCTTCGCTCGGAGGCTTTGCGCGGCCATCGGTGAGGACCGTTGCGGGGTGCTGAGCCAGGACAGCTACTACTTGGATCAAAGCGACGACTTCAAAGAGGATGGTGGCGAAGTAAATTTCGACCATCCCGATTCGCTAGAGTTCAGTCTGCTGGCGGAGCACCTGAAGGCCTTGCGGGAAGGGCGTCCGGTGGCCGTGCCGGAATATGAATTCGCCACTCACACCCGCAAACCAGCGGCGGTGCCCTTTAAGCCCAAGCCCATCGTGCTGGTGGATGGCATTCTCATCCTGGGCCAGCCCGCGGTGCGGGAACAATTGGACGCCTCACTCTTCATTGATGTGCCCGAAGGCATTCGCTTCGAACGGCGCCTGAAGCGCGACGTGGCCGAGCGAGGGCGCACTCCGGAGGGCGTGAAGAAGCAGTGGGATGCCCAGGTCCAGCCCATGCACGAACGGTTCGTGGAGCCCTCCAAAGCCCACGCCACCTGGATCGCCGTGGATGACAATAGCCTTGCGGAATGCATGAAAGAACTCTGCCGTCGGGCCGAATCCTGACCCGGAAATCCGATCCGTGTTACAACACCTGCACGCCATTCCATTCAACGCCGCAGGAGTTTATGTGAGCCACCATTCGTTAGGGGCCGTGCCAAAACAACCTGTGCAGTTCAGATTGTTTTGCTACGGCCCCTTATGCCGGGCCACTACACGAATGACCAGGTTATTTTGTGGCAACGGCTTTCGCGCGCTTAGGCTCGGTCTTGCCATGGGCGCGCTGCCGTTGATGCTGGCGGCACAAAGCACCGGCGTGACCACGGCGGATTTGAAGGGGGTGGTGCACTCTGCTTCCGGTGGTCCCGCAGGAGGCGTGAAGGTCAGCGCCTTCAATTCTGATCGAGAAGAGTTCTCGACGACCACGGATGCCGAGGGGCGTTACCGTTTCCGGCTGCTGCCTGCGGGTCGTTACTCCATTCATGCCAGTGGCCAGTCCTCCGTGTCCTTCAATATCCCGATCACCCTTCAGCTTGGTAGCACTGGCGTTGTGAATCTTTCGCTGCGACCGACTGACGTGCTCATAGAGACCGTTATTGTGGAAAGCACCTCCCAGGACGAAGAGCGCACCCAAGTTGCCGCGGTCGTGAACGAAAATCTCATCACCAACCTGCCCATCAATCGCCGCAGCTTCGTGGACTTCAGCCTGACCACGCCTTTCGCGGCGGTGGGCAATTTGCCTTCGGGGAATGGCAGCTTAAATTCGGGCCTGAGCTTTGCGGGCATGACGCCGCGGCAGAATAACTTTTTGTTGGATGGTCTCGACAACAACGATCTCGGCGGGGGCGCGCTGCGGGCGAGCATCAGCCAGGAG
>JANXXC010000143.1 GCA_025350765.1 Holophagaceae bacterium
CGGAGAACGCGCGTGTCCACATCTTCGGCATTGAGATCGGAATCCAACTTGTTCACGGCATGGCCGCGCCGCGCGGTAGCGGTCTGGGGATAGACCACCAGCTCGATGGTGGGGTCTACGGAGAAGGTACCCTTGGGGGCCAAGTCGCCCTGCACGATGGCGAGGGCCTCAGTGGTCTCCAGGGAGGGGTTCGTGTTGAGGCGGATGCCCGTGTGCAGGGCATTGGTCATGGGCAGCTCGGTACCCTCAGCATCCACGTGGGTGATGGCCTGGCCGCCCCAGACTTTCACGTTCTGGTAGGTCTGCTGGAAGTGGGCATGCACCTGGCTGAGGTCATCAGAGTTGACCTTGGCCATGGTGAAGGCGTGGTCCGCATCCAGGCCAAGCTGGGCGCGCTGTGCCATCAGGCGGGAAGAGGAGGCGGTAGCCCGCTGGGCAACCACACTCTCTGGCACGGAAGCCAGGAGGGCGCCCGAAGCGAGGGCGGCGGTGAGGAAAGATAAAGCGAGACGGCCTTTCGTTGCCATTGGCAACTCCTTGAAAAAGGAAAGAAGGTTCAGGCCCAAATGCAGTCCGCTTCTTTCTCAAAGCGGCCGGGTCAGGCCTCGGTCACTCGGGAATGTCGCAAGGGACATCCGTAGACCAATCTGTGAGAAGGAACGGGTTTTCAAGGCAAACGATCCCGCCGCGCCTCAATTACCCCAAGTTAAGACTTGTTAATTTATTGGGAATCGAGTTTTATTCACGCACCGCCGGAGCCCGATACCTGTAAGGCCGAAGCCACAGTGTGTAAAAAACGATAAATAATTTTGGAAAACATTTGCCCTTTGCCTGTCTCGGGACCTATTTCTCGACCCTGGACAGGGGCAAGGTCATGCAACGAGGCCCCCCCCGGGCTCGGCTAAGCTCTCCACTTTCCAGCAGGATCAAATATTTTTTGCGATCCAACAGGTTGATGTTCGGATCCGCCAGCAGCTCGCGCGCGGCCAGCACCCGATACCCCTTTTTTGAAAGTTCTTCCGCCGTCGCGACATTGCGGCTGTAGCCCACGATGACGCCGGGGGCCAGCGCGAAAGCATTGGCGCCATCGGTCCACTGCTCCCGCTGCTGCTTGATGTAGTCGTTGCCGCCGCAAAAAATGGGTTTCAGTTCAATGCCGACTTCCTTCAGCGCCGAGAGCAGATTGGGTCGCGTGGTGAAGCGCAGTTCGTCATGGCGCAGGTCGATTTTCACGACGTTCAATAATTCGCGCGAACCATCGGTGAAGTAGGGCGGATAGACCAGGCATTCATGGACATTGATGCGGGTGAAGATGGTGTCCAGGTGCATGGCGCTGCGTTTTTTTGGCATCAGCACCATGAGCAGCGTCTCGAAAGTGCCTTCGCCGCGACGGAAATCCTGGCGCAGATTTTCCGCAAGAATATGGATGGCGTCGGTGGTGGTGCGTTCGCTACACCCCACCGCCAGAACTTTGTCGGAAAGCACCAGGGTGTCGCCGCCTTCAAGGCTCTGTGGCACCTTGATCTCGCCCTTGATGAGGGGCGTCACCTGATCGAACCACTTGTCGTTTTCGGTGAGATGGCAAAAGCGCGGGTGGTACTTGAACACGTAGCTGAGGATCAGCGGTTCGCGCTGCCGCGCCCACGTGGCCATGGCATTCACGCAATAGCCATCCCCCACCACCGCGGCGGGATCCCGCATGAACAATAGGTTCGGGATGGGATTCAACATGTAGTCGAACTCGCGCTGCCAGTGGGTTTGCAACTGCATGTCGGGCCAGGGCAGGCCACAGATGACGGATCGAGCCACGTCACCGAAACTCATATCCCGCAGCTTGTTGCAGGTCTCGTCGGGCAAATCCACCAGCCGACGCAGATCCTCGATGAACGCCAGTTTTACGCCTTCACCCGCCAAGGATTCAGAGAAAAGATCCTGAATGTCGAGGACTTCTTCTGCCACCCGTGAGAGGACTTGCCGGAACTGTCGATGCTCGCTGCGGGCCGCGCTGCCGAACAAAATGTCGTCAAAGAGCAGCTTCTCCATCATGCCCGGCACCATCAAGTCCACCTCGGGCCCGGGGCTATGGACCACGACCTGCTTGAGTCGATGGATTTCCGAGAAGACCGAGAGCTGGATGGGTTGCATGGGTTCCTCTGCCGTCGAATGGCGGTTCGGGCTGGAAACGATTGATGTTAGCAACAAAGAGAAACTCCCGTCGAAAAGTATAAAATATTTTTTACATATATGTGTGTTTAATGAAAATAAATAATCACAAATTGATTAATTTCTTGGACGCTGAGTACCACAAAGCCTTATTCCTTGTGGGTTTCAAGGTCTCAGGGTAATCTTTATTTTCTATGCCTTCAGGGCACTACCCCACATCATCAAGGAGAATTCCATGACCGCATTCGTCACTCAGCCCGCCCCGGATTTCAAGGCCGCCGCCCTCGTGAACGGTGAATTCAAAGAAATCTCTCTGGCCGACTACAAAGGCAAGAAGGTCGTCCTCTTCTTCTACCCCTTGGATTTCACCTTCGTCTGCCCCACGGAGATCCTGGCTTTCTCGGACGCGATCAAAGAATTCGAAGCCCGGAACACCCAGGTGATCGGCGTCTCTGTTGATTCCAAATTCAGCCACTTCGCTTGGACGCAAATGGATCGCAAGGATGGCGGCATCAAGGGCATCACCTTCCCGTTGGTGGCCGACCTCAATAAGACTATCGCCGCCGATTACGGTGTATTGCTGCCCGCCGGCATCGCCCTGCGCGGCCTCTTCATCATCAACAAGGATGGCGTACTGAAGCACATCACCGTCAACCACAACGACCTGGGCCGCAACGTGGACGAAGTCCTGCGCCTGATCGACGCCGTGGATTTCAGCGAAGAGAACGGCGAAGTCTGCCCCGCCAACTGGAAGAAGGGCGAAAAGGCCATGAAGCCGAATGCCGCCTCTCTGAAAGAGTGGGCTGCGACGAAGTAAGGAGCTCAAATCTTCAAAGTATCTCAAGCGGGCGCCGAAAGGCGCCCGCGGTGTTTCGGGAGAAGGCAGTCGGACCATTGGCCTTGATGAGGCCATGACCATTCGACAGAAGCGAAGCGGATGGAGAATAGGACGGAATCGGCGTAGCCGATTGCCGCCCCGAAGGGGTGAGGGCCAAAGGCCCGAATCAGGGCGACCTCCGCCGGCCTGAAGGAATGGGCCGCCAGCAAGTAAGGACCTCAGGTCCTAAGACACCACAAGCGGGCGCCGAAAGGCGCCCGCGTTGCCATGAAAGGAAGGCGGCTTGCCGCAATGGCCTTCAGGCCATGACCATCCGACCGCAGCGCAGCGGATGGAGGATGGGACGGAATCGCGCAGCGATTGCCGCCCCGAAGGGGCGAGGACCGGAGGTCCGAGTCAGGGTAAACGCCGCCGGCCTGAGGGAGTGGGCCGCCAGTAAGTAAATCCTGAACGAACTCCTTGATAGGGCGCCGCAAGGCGCCCTATCTCTTTTTCACCCATAACGCGATGACCCTTCGACAGCAGCCGCGTAGCGGTGAATGGAGAATAGGGCCGCATCGGCGGAGCCAATGGCGGAGGCGCAGCCTCGAGGAGCGGAGCTCCGAGCCAGGGCGAACCTTGACGGCCTCAAGGGCTACGTCGCCATCAAGTAAGTGCCAAGATGATGGGATGTGCGAAGGGGCGCCGCAAGGCGCACCTGGCCATTCCGGAAGCTCCTCGTCTATTTCGAGACCCGGAAGGATCCCGCCGAAGCCCAAGCTTCGTCGCGCGGCCTACTTGGAGATCCGATAGAGCGTCGAGGCGCCATTGTTGGCGGACAGGGTCTTGCCATCCGCGCTGAGGGCCAGGGGTGCTCCGGCCGCGCTGGCCCACGGGCCGTGGCTCAGCCCCACGCTCT
>JANXXC010000088.1 GCA_025350765.1 Holophagaceae bacterium
TTGTGCTCGGCGACAACGTCTACGGCGGCACCTTCCGCTTAGTGGACAAGATCATGACCCGCTTCGGGCTGACCTACACCCAGGTGGACACGTCGAATATCGAGGCCCTTCGCGCGGCCCTCCAGCCCACCACCAAACTCGTGATGCTGGAGACGCCGACGAATCCCATGCTCGGCCTCACGGACATCGCCGCGGTGCGCGGGCTCTTGAAGCAGATGGACTCTCCTGCGTTGCTGGCCGTGGACAACACTTTTGCGACGCCCTTCAACCAGCGGCCTTTGGAACTGGGCGCGGATCTGGTGTTCCACTCCACGACGAAATATTTGAACGGCCACAGCGATAGCATCGGCGGCGTGGTGGTTACCAATTCTGCGGATCTCAGCGACCAGTTGCACTTCATCCAAAATGCCGCCGGCGCGATCCTTTCGCCCATGGAAAGCTGGCTCATCCTGCGGGGCACCAAGACGCTGCACCTGCGCATGGAGCGCCACAACGCCAATGCGCTGCACATCGCGCGCTGGTTGGAACAGCGAAAAGATTTGAAGGCCGTCTACTATCCAGGCCTGGAATCCCATCCTCAACACGAGCTCGCCAAGCGCCAAATGAAGGGCTTCTCGGGCATCGTCAGTTTCGACACCGGTGATGCCGAACGCACCCGTCGCATGGCCTCAGCGTTCAAGATATTCGCGCTGGCTGAATCCTTGGGGGGCGTGGAAAGCCTGGTCTGCCACCCCGTTTCCATGACCCACGGCAGCGTGCCCGAAGGCGATCGCGCCGTGCTCGGCATCACGGATTCGCTTCTGCGCCTCAGCGTCGGCGTCGAGGACGTGGAGGACTTGATCGCGGATCTGGAGCAAGCGCTGAAGGCTTAAGCAGGAACCAGGTCTCCATCATCCTTCTGCCGCTTGCGTAGAAAATGGTGCAGCGCTTCATAGTCCACGAAGGCCTTGCGCTTCTCCCAGGGCGCGCCGCTGTGCCAGAGGCCCACCATGTCTTCGGGGCAGCCCACGCGCTCCCAGATGCTTTCGAGAATGATGGCCAAGGCTTCGCTGGTGAGATCCGCTTGGAGCGCGTCCTGGATGAGGGCCATGCGCCAGCGGTCTTGGGCCGAGGACCAGCGGGTGCCGCCGGGGCGAGGCAGTTTGCCCGTGCATTCGCGACAGGCGTCCCATAAAGTTTCCTCGAAGCGCTGCAAGCCTTTGCCATCGAGGTTGATGAGCCGTTCGCAGGCTTCGCCGTGGAAGCCGTGGCTGCGGACCCAGGCCTGGATGTCATCGGCTTTTAGCAAACCGAAATCGTAACCCACGACCATCTCGTTCCAGGTGATGGGTTCGTTAGCCTGGGACTGCCGTTGCAGCAAGGCCATCCAATTGCCGATGTTCATGGGGCACCTCTCATGGGAAAGAATGCGTCCTGCCTGTGAAGGGGGCGTGAAAGCTAACGAACATCGCCTCTTCGAATCCGACCGAGGGACGGGCTTTGCCCGACCGCGAGGTGGGGGGTTCCGGGGGGGACGTAGTGAGCAGAGCGAGCAGGCGGCCCCCACTGGATCCGTATCAGGTGAAAAGCTGTAACGCAAGGTGCGCCGCCACTCGGGCACTATCGCCTGATCCATCTAAGATCGGTGCCAGCTCCATCACGTCGGCGCCCACCCACGGCGTGGGCCAGCGGTGGATGGATTGCAGCAGCGCGATCATTTCCCTCACGCTGAGTCCGCCGGGAACCGGCTCCGCGACCGCCGAACAGTAAGCCGGATCCAGCACGTCGAGATCAATCGAAACGTAGGCGGGGCCTTGACCCACGCGGGCGATGTCGCCTTGAAGCTGCGCAAACAGCCGCCCATCTCGGAGATCCCACGGCGTCCACATCCGCACACCGGCATCGGCTAGGAATGCCAATTCCTCGCTTTCGAATCGCGGCGCCCTTAGACCGATTTGCACGGTGCGCTTGGGATCAATCAGGCCTTCTTGGATGGCCGAGCGCATCCAGGTTCCGTGATGGTGTTCAGTGCCCCAGGCCACGCCACTGCCCGCGTCGGGATGAGCGTCGAAGTGGAGGAGGCCCAACTTTCCGTGTTTGCGCCAATGGGCCCGCAGCGCCCCCAGGGTCATCAAATGATCGCCACCGAGCATGAGGGTTCGGGTGCCGTGATCGATCCATGACGCCATGGTTTCCTGCACCGCCATCAAAGCTTCTTCAATGCTGAAAGGGCGCGTGGGAATGTTCCCGCCGTCCACCCAATCCAGCGCCGCGAATCCCCGGGAGAGTTCGTCGGAACCGCTTCCCTGGAGCCGCAATGGCATGGGCAGACGACCGAGCCCCATGGAAGCGGAACGCAGCGCCCAGGGGCCCAAGCGTGCCCCAGGCCGGTTCAGGACGCCACCATCGAAGGGCGCGCCCAGCACCACGCCGGGGACTCCGAAAGGAATCGAACCGGGATCAAGTTGGAGGGGCAGGCCCAGAAATGGAGTGAGGCCTGTTCTCAGACCTTGGAGCAAAAGATCAGGGGTCACGATTTCCTCAATTCATAGGTGGCGCGAGATGGGTTCGAACCTCCTGGAGCCAGGCTTCCTCGTCCCCGCAGGGCTGCATCAAGGGTCCGGGATGGAGGCGCACCTTGGTTTCTTTGGAACGACAGAGCATCTGGATGTGGGGCGGCAGCGATTCATCGCCGGTCCAGGGGTAGTGCGCATCGGGACTTTCGAGGCGCATGGGCAAAACGGAAAGGCCCAGGCGGAACGCGGCGCGAAGGCCACCTTCGTAAATCGGCGCGAGCCGTCCACCCCTTGTCGTGGTGCCTTCGGGGAACAACAAAAAGGGTGCGCCTTCGCGCCAATGTCGGGTCACTTCCAATAGGGCGACGGCGCGGCTCGCGGGATCTTCTCGATTCACAAAACGCAATCCCGCGCGACGGGCATGAAGGCCCAGCAAGGGGTAGCGGGCCACTTCGGCTTTGGCCAAGGTGCCCATGGGCCGCTGGGCCAGGAGCACCGGCGCGTCGAGCCAGCTCAGGTGATTGGAAACCCAGAGTTGGGCGCCTTCGGGAATGGGCGCCGCGAATTCGACTTTCACCCGGAGGGCGCGCAGCAGGTTTCGGGACCAGCGGTTCAGTACCCGGCTTGGCTCTTCGGCGCGGCCCAGACGCGGCAGAATGTAGGCCGTCGAACTCAGCGCGTCGGCCCAGGTAAGTAGCGTTCGCGGATGCCACGCATGAAGAAGGGGCGATGCTATTTCGGGGCGCGCATCCAAAGCCCAGGATGCTGTAGAAAGGCTTTCCGCTTCCCTCACGACACCAGCCGAAGACGGGTGTAGCGGGATCTCGCGCGATCAAGATCGTCCTTGTTGATGGTGGACCAGAGCCGACGGTCACCGCGGTGGTAGTAGTCATCCACCTCGCGCACGACCCGCGCGCCCAGCGCGTGGTGAACACTGCGAGCGTCGCTATTACTGGGCTCCACCAGGAAGCGGCACTCTTCCATATTTTCCGAAAAGAGCTTGCCCAGCATGGCGCGGATGAGCAGGTAGTTCACCTTGCCCTTCTGATAATCGGGATGCACGGCGAGGGTGGCGCAGTAGGCAATTTTTCGGTTGGGGAAATTCAGCACGTAGCCCACGGGACGCTCGCCCTCGAAGGCGATGAAGCACCATTCCGGATACAGCTCCGTGCAGAGCCGCAGGTAGTAGGGGCAGAGCTGGCCCGTGGCATCCGCTCCCCAAATTTCGTCCTCAAGTCGCCGCAGATGCCAGAAGTCGTCGCTCATCAGGGAGCGGACGACATAACGGGGGGATTGGATTTCGAGCGGGGCCGGGAGCATGGGTACACCTCTGGGCTCCCAGCATCAAAGGCGGCTGTAAAAGCGCAGTGCCCATCAAGTGGCATCGCTGCTGATTTTTGGGAACGAACCCGTAACTCGTTTCAGAACGGGTTAGAAAACTTAGGATCAAACAGAAAGGTGTTGTCGGTCAGCGTGTTTAACAGCGCCAGCAGGGCTGACTTCTCTTCATTGCTCAAGTTCAGGCGCTGGGGAGGGCCCGCGGGACCCCCCGCGCGCAGCCGTGGACTAAGGTTCGGGCTGTCCTTGACGCCTGAGTTGTAGTGTTCGATCACCGCGTCGAGAGTGGCGAAGCGGCCGTCGTGCATGAAGGGCGCGCGGACGGCCACATTGCGCAGGGAGGGGACCTTGAACCGGCCACCCCCCGCACCTACGTCCGTCAAAATGGCGTCCAGGCCGTTGTTCTCGACGTTCGCGGCGATTTGCGCGGCAGTGCCGTGGCATTGATTGCAGCTCAGGGTCCGGCCGTTGCCACCAGGAGGGCCTCCCGGAGTGCCTCCGAAGAGCTGAAGGCCTTGTAATTCCTGGGGCGTGAAGACCGCCGCAAAATTGGGCGGACCGCCTGCTGATTGGGTGAAAGCGCGATCATATTTCGACTGGTAGGACACCATGGAGCGCACGAACTGCGCGAGGGCTTTGGCCACGTGATCCGACGTGACGGCGGTGCTTCCAAAGGCCGCTTGAAAAAGGGGCGGGTAGTAGGTGAGGCCCGAGAGCTTGGTTTCCAGTTGGGGCAGCGTCATGCCCATTTCCACGGGGTTCTGGATGGGCTGGAGCACCTGGGCTTCCAGGGTGGCGGCGCGCTCGTCCCAGAAGAACCGGCCCCGAGCGTAGTACTTGGCGTTGGTGAGCCCCATGGCATGGCGATCGGTGCTTCCGCCTTGAAACCCCTGACTCAAACGATTGGAATCCGAGAATCCTCGGGCTTGCTGATGGCAGCTGGCGCAGGAAGTCGTGTCGTTGGCGGAAAGCCTTTTGTCGTAGAACAGCACCCGCCCCAAAGTCGCACCGGCATTGGTGATGGGATTGTCCGGGGGCGTGTTATCGGCCGCCGCGACATTTAAGGGCTGGGCTTGGGTTCCCGCATAGTGCGCGGGCAGATTCGTCACCGCGTAGGCCACGTAGTCGTAGGGCACCACGGGGAGCGATGGACCATTTACGCTCGGAGAGGGCGTCGCATTTCCATTGCCGCTGACGCCACTTCCAGATTTTCCGCCGCAGGTGACGAGCAGCATCAGAAGCAGTAGGGACATGGCCTGTGGTTTCATGGAAATCCTCCAGCTTGTTGACCGTTGGGGCGACACCGGCAGGGCGGTTCAAGCCCTTTTCTGAAGCATGGGTGGCACTGGCCCTCCGTTCATCATCGGAACGGGAAGCGTTGGATTCTCCGGGCGAGCCTTCCGTAATGCCGCCGAGTGGTCTTGAACCTGAGCGCGACAGAGTGCGTTCAGGGCTCGCGGTCGACGTCCCGCCCGCCAAGGCCAAGGCGCTCCTTCAGGCGCGGGGTCGTGCCACGGCTGGCCTCCAGTTCCACACCGCCGATCAGGCGAACCATCACGCGGCCGTTGGTGGCGGGGCGCAGGCCTAAAATGGCCTCGGGACGAATGAGTAGATGACGCTGGATGCGCATGAGCCCGGCCTCTGGGAAATGGGCTTCCACTTCGCCAAGGCTGCGCCACACGGTTTTGAATCCTCCATGGATCGCGCGCGGTGCCTGCTCCTGCCCGCTGGGACTTTCAGGCAGGGCGCCTCCTCCCGCGAAGGCCCAGACCACCTCGTCCTTCACCTCGAAGTGGGTGGTGCGGGCGAGCTCCATGAAGATCAGTCCTTCGCCGGCCTGGATGGGATAGCGGGTGGCGCGTTTCTCCCGGGGGGCTCCTTGGCTGAGTTTGCGGCGCACCCGATCCAGGGCCCGCACCAGACGCTCGGTGGTGACGGGTTTCAGCAGGAAATCTTGGGCCTCGGTGTCGAAGGCCTCCACCGCGTGGTCGGCGTGCGCCGTCACAAAGACCACCGGCAGCGTCGCATCAAGGCTCCGGGCCAGACTCAGGCCATCCTCGCCGGGCATCTGTACATCCAGGAACAGCGCGTCCGCGCGGCCGCCACCTTCCAGCCAAGCCCGAAGACTCGCGCCATCATGGAACCGTCCCACCACCTGGCAGCCGCAGTCTTCCAAAAGACGCGCCAACCGCTTGAGGTTCAGGGGCTCGTCCTCGGCGAGGGCCACGCGCAGAGCCGTCAGCATGAGGATCGGGTCGTCAGCATGATTCAGGATGGTAGCGGAACGGTCAGCCGGGCGCGGGTCCACGCTCCTTCCCGTACGAGCTCAAGCTGGGCGCGGCTCCCCCCCCAAAGAAGCAAGCGTTTGCGCAGGTGCCCAAGGCCCAGGCCTTCCTTCTCGCCTTCGGGAGCCTTCCCGGTGTTGTCCACTTTGAGATGGAGCCATCCGTTGGCGCGATGGATACCGATGCACAGTTCTCCCCCCTCGGCCGTTGCGGCGATGCCATGCAGCACCGCGTTCTCCACCAGGGGCTGCATGAACAGCGGCGGCAGGGCGATCGGATCTGCCCAATCCGGCCAGTCCCACTTCACCCGCAGGCGTTCTCCAAGCCGGATCTGCTCAATGCGGAGGTAGTTTTCCAGCAGCTCTCGTTCCAGCCGAAGCGGTGCGACTTCCGCGCGCACATGGGTCATCAGCAGGCGCAGGTAATCGCAGAGTGCAACAAGGGCTTCCTCGGTGGCCTCGGGATCCTCCCGAGTCAATTCCACCAATCCGCTGAGCGCGTTGAAGAGGGCATGGGGCTGCATTTGGGATTGGAGAGCCAAGGCCTGAGCCTTTTCGTTCAAGACCCTCAACTCGATTTCCCGTTGTTCCGCGGCTTCCCGCTCCGCGATGAAACGGCCCAGCACCGTCGTCAGCAGCAGGCCGACCAAAAAATTCAGGACTTCGGGCCGATGGGGACCTGGGGGACCCGCTGGCCTTCGCTCCGGGGGTCGAGGTGGTTCCTCTTGGGGCGGCGGTGGACGGCGGGCATCTTCTTCGAAAGGTGGTGGGGGCCGGCGCTCGGGCGGGCCCATCGGTGGTGAGGGTGGTGGACCGAACACACCGAAGACTCCAAGCAGGAGCGCCACCCAAAGGCCATTGAGGAACAGGGACTGCAACAGCCCGCGCCCCGGAGACGCGAGGGGCGCCTCATCACCATTCCACTGCCAGGCCGCAGGCGCGAGGCACAAGCCACCCAGAATCATGGCTAGGGGTAGGAAGGCCTCAATGGGGCCGTAACGGCCAAAGGGAAGGTCCAGCATCCATCGCAGCAGGGCCCAGGCTCCGCCGAGCACTAGCAGCGACCAGGGGCCTGGCTGGCGGGCTCGCAGTTTGGAGGCATGAATGAGACCGGTGAAGCGCATGGCTGAACGTCCCTGGTCCAACTATACGGGCGAGCCGCAAAGCCCACGGACGACTCGGCGGCTTTATGGATGGCTCAGCCTGCCTTTCCTGCATCTCCCGGAATACAACCAACGGGATTCTCTCTGATCCGCACTCTTCACATGGCGGACCCAGTTCCGCGGATTCGAAAGGACACCCCATGCACCCTCTGGCCCTGCTCATCCTGCCCCTGGTGCAAACCGCGCCCCCGCCCATGCCGCCCCCGCCTCCGGGCGATCGTCAGTTGATGCCACCCTACCTGCACGCCGCCCGGGAACTGGGTCTCAGCGAGGACCAGCAGGTCCAGCTCAAGGCCTTGCTGGACGCGCACCACAACCGCATGGACGAGAAGATCAAGGGACTGCGCGAGGCCCAAAAGGCGCTCATGGAGGTAGTCCGCGGGGACCATTCTGGAGATCTCAAGGCCCTCAATGCGGTCTTCGCGGAGCGGCACCTCGTCGTCGTCACGGAGGCCGAAAAACTTCATGCCCAATGCCTGGCCATTCTCACCCCGGCGCAGCGCGAAAAGGCGAAGACCTTGCGTCCTCCTCGCCCCGAAGGCACTGAGGGCCGTCCTCCTCGCGGGCAGCGCGATCAACCAGAAAGGCCCGAGGGCCCCAACTGAAGCTTCGGGGCCAGCTTGCCAATTTCCAGTATTAGCTCACTCCATGCTCCCGGAACAGCGTGGGATAGCTGCGGGGCTCGATGTGGGAGGCATTCAGGCAGAGATGTTCCATGGCCAGGCGAATGGCCTGGGGATCGCCTTCCAATTCGAGATAACTGCCAAAGGGCGTCTCATCAAGGCAGGCCACCAAGGCGTCGCGCAAAAACATCGCGCGCCGCTTCACCATGGTCATCACGGGTGAATACCCGAGCGCGGAAAGAATATTTTCCATGGCCTCAAAATCCTGGATCACCGTTTCGATTTCAGGGCGAATCTTCAACTCGGGATCCGGCAGTTTCGGGCCCTTCCAGGTGAGTAGGCATTGGCCCGCGTAACGCCTTAAGCGCAGGGCGCTGCCCTTGGAACGCAGTTCTTCACCCCGGTCCCAAAGGGTGCTGTGCTCAGCCTGCATGGGCTCGGCTTCTGAAAACCCCAAGGCGGCTAGGAGCGGCAACATGGCTTCGGTGGAAGGAATGCGGAGTTTGACTTCGGTTTCCATCGGGATGCGGTGTTTCATCCCGTTAATCTGTCAGTGGTGCCACCGAAACGCTACCTCATCGCCACGCTATTCATCGCCGGCATGCTCTTGCTGGTGGCGGTGGTGCAGGCGTTCAAATCCCCGAGGGAGGGGGGCGTCGTCCCCGATGTAGCCGTACTATCACTGAATCTGGATAGCTTCGAGACCCTCGCGGATCTGCGGTTGGAGGACGGCTGGGCACCCCGTTTCATGGGGGCTCGTGATCCGGACCAATGGGAATCCTGGCCCTCGGAAGGCGGGTTTGGCACGCCTTGGGAACCCGCCTCGCCCTTCATGGCGGATCAAGCCTTAGCCCTCAACGGCCCCGACGGTCATAGCGAGGTGGCCCTGTGGCGGGGCCTTGAGTGGCGTCATTACCGCTTCGACGCACCCCTGGCTTCCGCGCGACTTGATCCCGTGAAACACAACCGGCTGCTGGTGACTCTGAATCTCGGGCGGGGACGCTTTCAAACCAAGTTGATGCAAGTACCCGAGGGCCGCGTGCTGTGGGCCTCGGATAGCGGCCCCTGGAGCCGCTTTAGCTGGGATGGCAAAGCGGTACTCTTGGGTATGGAGGATCCCGCCTCCGCCCACCGCCTGCTGCTGACGGCGTTGCCGGTGGATGCTGAGTGGCCCGAGTCGACCTTGGCCCCTTGGGATGAACCCGGTCTAGCCAGCCCATCGCGGGGCTGGGCCACAAAGCTGGACCAGCTCTGGGACGACGGCAAGGATCTGCCGGGGCCGAAGCTGCTTATTCCATGGCAAGTCAGCAGTCGGCTTTGGATGCCGCGAAGGGACCTGCTCTGGGTTTCATCGGAAGGTGTTTGGACGCTGTGGCGGATGCGGGAGGGCCTGTGGCGCCGAGAGGCTGCCGGCCCTGGGGTACTGTCCGCCCAGCCCCCAGGACGCATGGGCCTGCTGACGCTCACCCCCGATGGTCCCCAGCGCTCCCGCTCTGGTATCGACGCTCCGGAATGGGAAACGATCCCGGCGGAACAAGCGCCTTGGCCGGCCTATGATGCCGCGTGGCTGTGGCACCAGGAGAGAGCTCTGACAACCTGGGATCTTCGTTGGAACGACGGAGAATCACCCTGGCCCAAGGAGAATCAGCGGAATTCATTGCTGACAGCCTATCGAGGCGAATGGCGGGCTGCGTCCCATCTGCGCCGCTCAGTGTCGGGCTGGTTGCCCGCGGGGCCTCAGGTGGCATTGCGGGAACTGAGCGGAGTGGCCTGGGTCTGGGTGGGGGATCGGGTGCTGCTGGTGCGCCTAGCCGGCACCGATCGTCTTCGCCAACTCAAGGGTGCGGCGAGATGAAAGCTGTCCTTCAACTCGTGGGATGTAAATCCTTCGCTGGCTTTCCGTTGATTCTGGTAGCTTGATCGCAGTAACTCATCACCGAGCGCCGCCCGAGGATCCCATGTCCCGCCTCCTCCTTGTGGACGACAACCCCAGCATTCACAAGATTGCGGAAACGCTTCTGGGCTCGAGCTCCATTGAGCTGGTATGCGCTGGTTCAGCTCAGGAAGCCCTGATGATGCTCGACTCCGGCGAGCGATTCGACGTGGCCCTGTTGGATACCGCGATGCCGCCGGGTATGAGTGGATGGGAACTGTTGGACCTGATGCGTAAGCACCCGGATTCAGCTTTCATTCCCATCGCGATGATGGCGGGTGTCCTCGATGAGGTGGATCCGGAGAGACTCCGCTACGCGCCTATCCAAGGCTTTCTCAAGAAACCCATCGAGCTGCGCGAATTGGCGGCGCGGGTGCATCAACTGCTTGCCACCCCAGTGACCCTGGCAGAAAACGAAGATTCGCTGGAATCGCCATCCGTCCTTTCGCCTTTTTCCACGGTGCCCGGCACCAAAATCAAAAACCTGCCGGAGTTTCGGGACGCTGCCACCGGCCATCCTTCAGGGGATCTGGGCTTGGACGATCTGCTGCTGTTGACGCCTGAGGATTTCTGGCCCAGTGAGGCTGGTGAGACTCCCATGCCCTCTCATTCGACCTTGGACCTAGAGGAACTGGATCTCGACGCCCTGAAGGATCTGCACGGCGATGATATCTCCACCCAGCCCGAGGCTTCTTTCCCACCTCTTCTTGAGAACCTTCCGGAGCCCGCACCCGCGGCTCCAGAGGTCCCTGCTGAGGTATTCGAATCCTCCGCTCCAACGCAGCACCTCCTTGGGGAGGAGACCTTGGAGATCCCGGGTCTGGCCATCCACCCCCACGATTTGCAGGATCTCGGCGACGCTCCGGATTTTGAAAACATCGGCCTCGAATCTCCTCATTTTGAAGGCCACGCAACCGTCCCGCCCGATGCGGTTCCCGTCTCCCATGAGGATTCCGCATTTCCCTCAGCGGCGGCCTTCGCGCTGCCCGCGGCGCTCGCCTTGCCGGTGGCGGCCTCGGTTTTCGCGCTGGATCATGGGCATGGTGAACTGGCCCATGCCGGGTCAGCGCTTATCGAGGCCCCCTCCACGCCTCCGCCGGCGACATCGACCCTTCAGGACGCTCAGGTTCCAACACCGACGGGAGATGGGCACCACGCCGTGGTGCAGGCCATCCTG
Organism: Holophagaceae bacterium; assembly: GCA_025350765.1. Classification (GTDB taxonomy): domain Bacteria; phylum Acidobacteriota; class Holophagae; order Holophagales; family Holophagaceae; genus JANXPB01. The sequence goes on from JANXXC010000088.1 coordinate 11,014, forward strand.
GCCGATCCGGCGATGATGGATGCTCTGGCCAAGGCCCTGGTGGCCAGGTTGGGAGATCAGGCCCTGCGGGAGATTGCATGGGAGCTGATGCCGGAGTTGGCTCTGAAATTGCCCCGGTGAATGAATGATCACTGGCTATAACACCGACGTCCGGCACGGAAACCGGATCTACCATGTCCAGACCGAGGACAAGGGCTTTTCGAACCCTAAAATCGAAACGCTCATCTACGTGGGTGGCGAGATCCTGGACAGCTATCGCTCTTCCTACGAGGATCTGCTGGCGAATCCGCCCATTCAGGATGGGGTCATCCAGGGCCGGATGGAAGAACAGCACAAGGCCATTATCCGGGACATCAAGAACGGAAAATACGACAGCACTCCGCCGGACCTGTCGGAACAGCAAGTCTTCAATGAACGCAGCCTCGATCAGGCCATTCTTGAATACCTACAGCAGGAAGGCGAAGTGGACACCCTGGAGCTGGTGCTGGACCAGCCCATGTCCCCCACTTTCGGCAAGCCCTTCGAGGTCAAGCTCCGCGCCCGTCTCACCCATAGCCAGAACCCCGTGCGCGGCGCAGACGTATCCATTCGCTTGGTGTCCAGCCTCAAAAAGGCCTCCCCGCTCCTGACCGGAAAGACCGATGAGGAAGGCAGCTTCCACGGAGAAGTGGAACTTCCCCCCAGCCAACCCGGCCAGTGCGCCGTCGTGGTGAGTTGCGCCTCTGAATTCGGGAATGATGAGATGAAGGCCCTGGTGGGCTCCTGAATTTGGCCCCTTAACGTCTGAAGCCTGCCGTATCGGGGCAGGTGCCTGCGGATGGATGATGGAGAGGGAGGCCTCGATGACCCGATCTCTCTTTTGGTCCACCTTCGTGACGGTCTTCATCGCGGAACTGGGGGACAAGACCCAGCTTGCCGCCATGACCGCCACCGCCAGGAGCGGGGCGATGCTCACGGTATTCCTGGCCGCCAGCGCGGCGTTGATTCTCGCCACCGCCATTGGTGTGTCCGTCGGTGAAGCCCTTTTCAGAGTCGTGCCCGAACACCTGATCCACTACATCGCCGGGGCCGCTTTCATCGGAGTTGGAATCTGGGTCATGGTGAAGGGGTGATCGACGGAACCGACACACTCTTTTACGACGGCGCCTGCGGGCTCTGCCATCGCTCGGTGAGTTTCATCCTGAACCGGGGCGAGCGGGGGCTGGGTATTCGGTTTGCGCCCTTGTACGGGGAAACCTTTCGGCGGCGTATCCCTGAACACGATCGGGAACACGATCGGGAACACTTGCCGGACAGCCTCGTGATTCTCACCCCCGCGGGGGACTTGCTGTCCCGCTCCCGGGCCGTCCTCCACATCTTCAATCGGCTGGGCGGGGGATGGTGCTTGCTGGGGTGGATGGGGCGGATCTTGCCGCGCGCTTTCGCGGACGCAATCTACGATCTCATCGCCCGGCTTCGCCATCGCTTTTTCAAGAAGCCCGAGGATGTCTGTCCGATCATGAGTTCCGAACAGCGTCAGCGATTTGATCCCTAGGAAGCCACCACCGAAACGGCCGTTACCTATTCAACTGAAATTGGATGGCGCCTAACATCGCGATGGGTGTGGTGACGGCGCGGAGAATGCTGCGCCCCAGGCTGACTGGTTGCCATCCTGCCTGCTGCAGCGCTTGAAATTCAGCCTCGCTGATGCCCCCTTCGGGGCCACAGGTGAAGGCCAGCGGAGAGACGTTCACCGCCGGGTTGGGAGTGCCCGATGGGACCTCGTAGGCCACCCATCGCTGCGGGAAATCCCAGGTCAGCAGGGATTCAAAAGGCAGCACCGGAAATAATTCTGGGATGAGATTACGGTGGCTCTGTTCCACCGCGGCGGAGATGACCCGCGACCACCGCTCCACCTTCGCTTGGGTCCGTCGCGAATCGTATTCGCTCCGGGCGTAGATGATCGGATGAATGTGGGTGATCCCCAGCTCCACGAGCGGCGGAAGCCAATCCTCCCAGGTGGCTAGATGGGAGGTGATGGGAAGGCAGGCATGCAAGGGGATCGCGGCTTCGCGGATTTCATGAAGGGGGGAAACGAGCCGAGCGTGGGCGGCTTCTTTTGTGATTCCCGTGAGATCGGCCCGCCATGGACCCCCACCCAGGAGTAACTCTAAAGCCGCGCCTGGCTTGAGCCGCAGCGCTTGCAGATGCCGCGCCTGCTCGGTACTAAAGGGAATCAGCCTTCCCTCGAAACAAGGGCCGATGGCGTCAACGATCAATCGCGGCAAGCTCATGGGTCATTCTCGCAACAGGTAGACTTTATTCGGAGGTCTTCATGATCCAATCCTTGTTGAACGCGGCACCATGGTGGGCTTGGCTGGGTTTCCACCTCTTCGTGTTCGCGATGCTAGCGCTGGATCTTGGGGTGTTCAATCGGAAGGCCCACGCCCCCAGCATCAAGGAGGCCACGGCTTGGAGCGCGGTCTGGATCAGCCTGGCGCTGGTTTTCAACCTCCTGATCTTCAAGGCCGTAGGCCCTCAAAAAGGGCTGGAATGGCTCACGGGCTTCCTGCTGGAAAAATCTCTGAGCGTGGACAATCTCTTTGTCTTCGTGCTGCTTTTCACCAGCTTCAAAGTAGCGCTTCGGCACCAGCACAAGGTGCTCTTCTGGGGTGTGCTGGGGGCACTGGTGATGCGCGCGGCCATGATCCTGGCGGGCACGGCCCTGTTGAACCAGTTCTCGTGGATGGTCTACGTTTTCGGCGGGTTCCTGATCTTCACGGGGATCAAGATGCTTTTCTTCGCCGGTGAAAAGCGCGACCCCGCGCAACACCCCGCGGTACGCCTGTTTAAGCGGCTGGTCCCCTTTGATGAACAGGGTGGTCATGAACAGCTCTTCTCCCTCCGAAACGGCCGCCGCTGCGCGACGCCCATGCTGCTGGTGCTCCTGAGCGTGGAGATCACGGATCTCGTGTTCGCGGTGGATTCCATCCCCGCGGTCCTGGCCGTCACCCGTGATCCCTTCGTCGTCTACACCTCCAACGTGTTCGCCATTTTGGGCTTGCGGAGCCTCTACTTCCTGTTGGCGAAGATGATGGACCGCTTCCATCGGCTGGAGGCGGGCCTCGCGGTGATCCTCGCCTTTGTGGGCTTGAAAATGACCTTCGCGGAGTGGATGAAAATATCAACCGCAGTCTCGTTGCTCGTCATTCTAGGGGTCCTGGTTGTGTGTGTGATCCTGAGCCTGGCTTGGCCGGCCGCCGCGACGGAGGAGGACTGATGGAGGTCTGGCACCATCCGCTGGAAGCCGCACCCGCCGTGGGTCCCCATGTGGTGACGCTCGGCAATTTTGATGGCGTCCACCGCGGCCATCGGGAACTGCTCGAACACGCGGCGCGCCGGGCTAGGGAACAGCGCCTTCCCGCGGCGGTGGTGACCTTCGATCCGCATCCCACGGTCATCGTCGCTCCGGAGCGTAAGCCCTTGCTGCTGATGACCCTGGCCCAGCGTCTCGCGGTATTCGAATCCACAGGCATGGACCTGGCTTGGGTGATTCCCTTTTCCCGAGCCTTCTCCGAACTGAGCCCCGAGGCTTTCCTTCGGCAATTGAAGCGGGCGCTGTCCCCCGTGGAGCTGCATGTGGGGCGGGCCTTCGCCTTTGGCCGGGACCGCGCGGGGGACGTGGCCACGCTGGAAGCCTGGGGCAGCCCGGCCGACTGTGAGGTTTTTGCGCATGCCCTCAAGGCATCCGATGGTGGCCACCTGTCCAGCACGCGCATCCGCGAAGCGCTGAATCAGGGGGACGTGGACCAGGCGGCGGAGTTGCTCGGCCATCCCTATTGCCTCACCGGCATCGTCATGGAGGGGGACCGGCGCGGCCGTCATCTGGGCTTTCCCACGGCCAACCTGCGCTGGGATCAGGAACAACTGCCCGCCAATGGCGTCTATGTCACCGGGGCCACTGGGCGGGGCTGGCAGGAGGCGCGTCTGGGGCTCACAAATGTTGGAGAGAAGCCCACCTTCGAAGGCCGACGCCTCACCGTGGAGACTTTTCTTCCAAGTTTCGAGGGCGATCTCTATGGCGCGTCGCTGGAGCTCAAGTTCCTTCATCGACTTCGCGGCGAGCAGCGCTTCGAGGGCCCCGACGCGCTTCGCGCCCAGATCGCCTCAGATGTGGCGGCAGGCCAGGCATGGTGGGACAATCATCGTTTGGGCTAAATCCAATCAGCCCCTTGGAGTTTTAAGATGAACCCGAAAGCCCTCTGCCTATCCGCGGCCCTCCTTCTCACCGCGAATCTTAGCGCCGACACCAAGAAGTCCGCCCCGGCGGTCAAAACTGAAGATCCCTCAGTCCACACCGTCAGCAAGGCGAAGGTTGAAGCCATCCGCAAACTGATGGCGATCACCGGCGTGCTGGACACCAATTTGGCGGGCGCCCGGGATGCCATTAAAGGCATGAAGAAGAACAGTCCCGCCGTGAACCCGCTTTTCTGGGGCGACTTGGAGAGCAAAGTCACGTCCCAAGCCTTCGAGCCCGTGCTGATGGCCATCTACGATCACAACTACTCACTGGAAGAGATCAAGGGCCTGACCCGTTTCTTCGAATCCCCCGCGGGCAAGGCCTTCATGGAGAAGAACGCCACCGTTCAGACCGAGACCGGGCGCTCCCTGCAGGCCTACATGGAAGCCAACTCCAAGGAACTGATGAAGAAGTACGCTCCCCAGCCCAAAAAGAACTGAGCTGGCCGTGACCGCCGCGGACTCCCCGCCCATGCTCGTTCAAGTGAGGGTGGGGGCCGCGCGGCTCATCGAGGGACCCTTGTCCCGCCCATGGCGCTCCGCCATTTTCAAGGAGCCCGTTTCGGGGCCCGTCCGTCTAGGTGTCCTTGGTTTGGAGGGGGACCAGGTGGCGGATAAGCGCCATCATGGGGGGCTCAATCAGGCGGTCCTGGCCTATGCCAGCGAGCACTATCTGCTGTGGCGTGAGGAAGGCATCGATGCGGACCTTGGGGCCTTCGGCGAAAACTTCCTAATGTCGGGCCTCCGGGACCAGGATGTGGCCATCGGAGACATCTTTTCCGTGGGGGAAACCCTCGTGCAGGTCTCCCATCCCCGCCAGCCGTGCAACACCCTTGCGCGGCGCTTCGGGCGGAATGACATCGTTCCCAGGGTCTGGGCCAAGGCCCGGGGCGGGTGGTACATGAGGGTTTTGCGGGAAGGCACGGTGCAGGCGGGGCAGGCCGTGGTACTCCAAGAGCGGCTGAATCCAGGGTGGACCGTGGCCCGCGTGCTGCATGCTTATCAGCACGCGGCAGGGATACCGGAAGAGGCCTTGGCCGCTGCCCGGGTGGTGGGTCTGACGGAAAGCTGGGTTCTCAAATTGCAGGAGAAGGCCGGTGTCTAGTGTCCCTTGGTCTCCTCGCCTTCACTCACCACGCTGCCATTGATCACCGTGCCGACGCAGTGAGTGGTGAACTCAAAAGGATCGCCATCAAAGAGCGCCACGTCGCCGTCCTTGCCCGTTTCCAGGGAGCCCACACGATCGGCGACGCCGATGATTTTCGCGGCGCTGAGGGTGATGGATGACAGCGCTGCGTCGAAACTCAGGCCATTGGCGGCGGCCATGGCGGCTTCCCATAGCACCACGCGGATTTTGGGAACGTAGCCTTCATAGCCGCTTTGCAGCGCGAAGGGAATGCTCGCGCCCTGAAGTTTCGCGGCGGTTTCCAGGCTGAGGTTTTCGGTCTCGCCGCCCGCCCGATACATCGTTGGGTGCAGCAGCACCGGAACGCCTGCGGCCTTGATTTGATCCAGCACCAGGTAGGCTTCGGCGGCGCCGTCCAGCACCACGGGAATGTCGAATTCCTTGGCCACGCGCAAGAGGGACAGGATGTCCTGGGAGCGATGCACCGTCACCAGCAGGGGAATCTCCTTGCGCAACACGGCGGCGAGGGCTTCCTTGTGCAGATCGCGGCTGGGCTCCTTGCCCTTCTCCGGGTCCTTCTGCTTTTTCAAATATTCCTGGGTGCCGATGAGCTCGGCGCGAAGCATGGCGATTTCCTTGGCGCGGGTGCCGGGGGATTTGCCCTCGCCCTTCGCGCGGGCGCCGTCTCCCAAGGTCGCGGCGATCATGGCTTCGGACTTCAATACGCCGCCGGTGATTTCCGTGACGTTGGTTTTCACGATGAAGGTCTGGCCGCTGATGAGCGAGCCGGGGCCGTGGCCCGTGTGGACAGTCGTGACGCCGAGGCTGCGCAGGTAGGCCACCAGCGGATCGCGGCCGTTGTAGGCGTCAATGGCACGCAATTCCGGCTGGGTGGGGGCGGAGCTTTCCAACTGATCCTGGTCATGGGATTGATTCAGCATTCCTGAAAGGCCGACGGTGCTGTGCGCGTCCACAAGGCCTGGCGTGGCGACCTTCACCCGGCGCACGGCGACGCCGCTGGGGATTTTCACGTCGGAAAATTTGCCGACGGATTTGATCTTGCCATTCTCGATGAGCACGACGCCATCAACGATGATCGGACCCGCAGACGTGTAGAGTTTTTCCGCGCGAATGGCGATGGACTGTCCATAGATCCCAGGCGGCGTCTGCGCCGCCAGGGGAGCGGACAAAGCACAACCGCTCGCGATGAGGATGCTGATGAGATGGTTCACTGGTACATCTCCCCGGCTTCGAGGGCCAAGATGTCGAAGGGATAGTCGCTGTCGTGGCTGGCGCCGTAGCCGCCCGCGGCGTAGAGGTGATCTTTGGGATCGCTTCGATCAAAGACTTTTCGGCCTTCGATCCAGGTCTGCTCGACGTGGGTGTAGACGCTCAAGGGATCGCCACTGAGCAGTAGAAAATCCGCGTCCTTGCCGGGTTTCAGCGAGCCAACGCGGTCCTGCAAATCCAGCAGCTTTGCTCCGCTGAGGGTGAGGCCTTCCAAGGCTTTTTGACGGCTCATGCCCGCGCGGACCGACAGCGCGGCGGAGCGCGTCAGCCAGCGTGAATCGGTGATGGGATCGTCCGTATGGAAGGCGGTGAGCACGCCTGCTTTTTCCAGCGCCGCGCCATTGGTCATGCGGAGATCCTTGGCCTCCAATTTTCCGCCGGGACTATCAATGACGATGATGCTCGCGCCCGCGCCGGATTTCGCGATTTCATCGGCGATCATCCAGGCTTCGGAAATGTGGTGCAGCACCACCTTGAAGCCAAATTCTTTTTGCAGGCGCAGCACCGTGAGCACGTCATCGTGGCGATGCGTGTGATGGTGCACCACACGCTTGCCTTCCAGCACTTCCACCAGGGCTTCCATGGCCAGATCACGGGGCGGGAGCTTCTTCGCATCACTACCGGCTTCCTTGATTTTCCGATGATATTCCTGCGCCTTCACGAACTGCTCGCGCACCAGGCTGGCGCTCTTGGCGCGGGTGCCAGGGAAGGGGGCCGCTGTGCGGCGCGGATTGGTTCCATTCGCCATCTTCATGCCGCCGATGGGCGCCGCACCCGGAGCATTGAATTCCAGCTCGTCGAGATCCTGCCCACTGCGCAATTTCAAATAAATGGTCTGGCCGCTCAATAGATGGCCCGAGCCCGGCATGACATTCACCGTGGTGATGCCGCCGGCGCGGGCCTTGGACACCGAAGAACTGCGCAGGTTCACGGAATCCAGCACACGCACGTCTGGCTGAATGGGCGCGCTGCCATCAGCACCTTCGGGCATCCCGATGTGCGAATGCGTATCCACGATGCCCGGCATGATGATTTTGCCCGAGGCGTCGTGGCGTTCGGCTTCGCTGGGAATCGCGGTATTCGATCCACCCACCGCGATGATTTTGCCCTTGTGCACCACCAGCACCCCGCTCGCGATTTCAGCGCCCTCCATCGTGAGGATGCGCGCGCCGATAAAGGCTTGGGGTTTTTCTTGAGCTACCAGCGCAGCGCAGACAAATCCAAGGGTCAATGCGATCCGGTTTCGGGACATATGAGGGGTCTCCCACTCAAAGTCTAGCCCTCGTGAGACGAGGGAGGTGGGAAAAATCAATAGCGCCATCCTTCCAACACTCGAAACCGTTCGCCCATCATGCCGGGCATGGTGAGTTGAAGCAGATTCTCCATACGCTTGATGCGGGTGGTCGTCTCCAATTCCTGCCACTGGGATTCCCATTCGGCGAGCGGCGCCTGGGCGCGGATCCACTTGCTTAACGTTTCATGAGCCACATTTTGCAATCCACGTTCTTCGAGAATTTTGGCAAGGCGCGTGAAATCCACGTCGGCGGTGAGATCGCATTCGCCTAAGTCATCCCACCATTTTCCGTCCACGGTGTGGCCCTTGTAGCGCCGCAGATCCGCGCCCTTGGCCAGCAAATGAGAGGCGTGGTCGCCGTAGTCGAGGGTGATGAAAAGGCCCGAATGCAGGGCGTCTACGAGGGTGGAGGCCACTATGGGAAGGGCTTCGCACCAGGCGCTGCCATCGCCGGTTTCGAGTCCATCGCTCTGGGACGCGAACCACGCGGCGCTGATGGATTCTTCGTGCGGATGCCACTCAGGGCCGGAGCGGGTAAGCACTTCCCGCACCCATCTTTCGCCATCAAAACGCCAAGGTTGCGCGGGAAGGGCATCGAATAATTCGTTACTGAGAACCGCGCCCTGAAAAGGCACGATGGTTTCGGCTTCCGCAATAAACCTTGCGCGTCCATCGGCGAGGAAGGGCGCCAGCGCTACCTCTGCGGCGCCTCGCGCCGCGGGATTATCATCGCGGTGGACGTAGCGAATGGAGGCGGCAAAAACGCTCGTGGCCGCGTTGAGAATGTCGCGTCCCAACCAGCCACGGCCTGCACCGGCTTCCAACACCGTGAATTCCGAAGGCCGATCCAGCCGCTCCCAGGCCTGCTCCAAACGCAGCGCCAGGGCCTGTCCCAGCAGTGGTCCCAAGTCTAAGGCCGTGTAGTAATCCTTGCCCTCGAAGCCCCAGGGTCCCGTGGCCTGTCGGTAATACCCGTGCTGCGGATGGTAGAGCGCCAGGGCCATGACCTCGGCTGCGGGGACGGGACCTGCGGCGAGATGGGTCTCCAATTCCTGTTGAATCGGGGTCACGCCTTTCCCTTTTTCAGCGGCCACTTTTCCAGCATCCATGGCAGCACCCATTGAGTGATGAGCAGGGCCATGGCGACGCCGCCGACGCAAGCGAGGCCAAGGCTGCGCAGTCCCCGGTAGCCGCTGAAGATGAGGCCGCCAAAACCGGCGAGGGTCGTACCCGCGCAGACTGCGTTCACCCGGGCGACTTTGGCGGCGGCGGCGGCATCGAGACGCGCGCGGTGCAGCAGATTCAGGGCCGTATCCACGCTCACCCCCAGTGCGATGGGAATGGCCATGAGGGAAAGGAAACTGAAGGGCTCGCCGGTCCACGCGAGGATGCCGAGCAGACCGATTTGACCTGCGGCGATGGGCACCAGGGCCAACATGACGAAGCGAAGGCTGCGGCCAAAGATGGCCACGATTCCGAGCACTAGCATTAGGGCAACGATCACGCAGTCCCGGGTGGCCTGCCGGGCGACTTCCTTGATGGCGGTAAAAAGAGGGCGCGTTCCCACGAGCCTCGCGCCCTCCGCTTCGAGCAGGGGCGCGAGCCTGACTTGGGCTTCTTCGGGCAGGCGAACGGGAATGGTGACGGCGGGTATTTCCAAAGGCGGAGTTTTGGACTTCATGGCGCGGGTCAGTGTCCAGCGCTGGGTGGAAACGGATTTCCGGGTGGGCGGGAAGAGTTGCTGGAGCGATGCGGGCACGCCAAGGGGATCATCCAGACTGCGGCTGAGGGCAGCGAGGGGGTGCTCCAGCGCGGTCGGGTCGAGGCCTGCTAATGACGCGGCCTCGAGCGTATGGAGCCGCCAGGTTTCCGAGGCCAGCACGCGGCGCAATTCTGGATCGCCCTGCTCCCAGGACGGCAGTGGCATGCCCTCCTTCCGAAGCAAGTCGGCCACGCGGTTCCATCGTTGGGGTAGTTGCGAGGCATCATCCAGGGTCATTTGCAGGGCGAGGGGCTGAAGGCTGGAGCCCATAACCTTCGCGAGTTTTTCTTGCAGGGTGAGGGCGGGATTGCCGCCGATGCGAAAGCGGCGGAGATCATCCTCCCAGTGCAGGCGGTAGGTCCCGATCAACGCGAAGGCCAGCAGACCGATGGCCAGCGCGGGTTTCCAAGGGGCGAGGGAAAGCCGTGGGAGTTCCCCCTCCGTCGACGCTGGCGCGAAAGCCCCGCGGCCTCGGTCAAGGGCCAGCAACAAAGGCGGCATCAGAAGGAAACTGGACAGCAGGCAGGCCAGCAGGCCGAGACCCGCAGTGATGCCCAGATCCCGGAATCCTGGAAAGGGGGCGACAAGCCCAGAGAGAAAAGCCAGGGAGGTGGCCACGCAGCCTACGACGACGCCCGGACCCGTTCCCAGAAGGGCCGCGCGCAAGGCCACCGGCTTCGCGCGCCCCCCCCGACGCTCATCGCGATAGCGGCTATAAAGCAGGATGCCCACGTCATCCCCGATGCCGAGCAGGACCGCGCCAAAGCCTGCGCTCATCATGTTCAGCTCGCCCAGGGACCAGCCCACCAAGCCCAGGGCCCACACCATGCCCACCAACAGCGGGCCCACCACGAAACCGAAACCCGAGAGCGTGCGGAACCCGATCCAATAGACGAGGCCGATGAGAATGAAACTGAGCGATAGGCTCAGCAGAACTTCTTTGGTGAGCCGCTGGGACTCCCAAAAGGCCACCGCATGCGCGCCCGTGATCTGCAAGGCGAAGGCGCGATCGCCATGGGCGGCAAGGCCCGCCTCGATTTCCCCGAGGGTCGCGCGGAGTGGCAGTTCACCCTTCGCTCCATCCCCCAGCCAGCGGATGATGCGGGCAGTGGCCTTTGCGTCGGCGCTGGGGAAGTCCACCACCAAAGGGACCAATACAAAGCGCCCATCCTTTGTTTCGAGATAGCCGGTCTTCATCTTCAGTGGGAACTTCCGTCCCGCTGAGGTGGCGCGGAGCAGGGTTTCTTGGTCCGAAGGAATGAGATCTCGAAGGCCCAGGGGATCCAGCTGGGCGATGCGGGCTTGAAGTGGATTGGGAGAGGCAAGGGCCTTGGCGGTCTCCTTCAATCGCCGCTGCACTTCGGCGGGATCCCGGAGCGGCGCTAAGCGATCTCCAAGAAGCGCGGGCGCCAATGCGTAGAGTTGTTCGGTGACCAGGCGCCCCACGGCCGCATCCCCATCCACCAGGCTTCCTGCCGCCAGGAGCGGCGGCCATAAAGACACGCCCTTTAGGCCTGGAACGGGTTGCGGCCCCGAGAGCCGTCCTTCGCCGCTGAGCCCGTTCAAGGGCAGCGTGCCACGATCGAGGATGCGTCCCACCAAGTCCTCGGCCCAATCGCTACGGGCTTCCAGATTTAAAGCATCGCCCTCGGCCACCAGCCACAGCAATTCCTGCTGGCCGACGCCCGCCTCTAGGCTGGCCCTCACCACGGGATGATCCGTGGGCAAGAGGCTCATGAGATCCAGGCGGCGTTCCACCCGCAAAACGCCCCACCCGAGAAGCACGGTCACCAACGCCGCGAAGGCCAGGATGCGCCGGGGGTGGCGCAGATGAAGCCTCAGCAGGCCTCGCAACAGGTGCCTCAGCATCGCGCGCTCACAACCGTCCCAGCAGCCGATCGAGGGTGGGTTGCAGCACCACGCGCTGGCTTTGGCCCAGGCGCCGCAGCAGGCTGGGATCATTCAAACGGCCAAGGGCGTAGGTGTCTTCGTTCTCCAGATTCTCGGACCAGCGCGAGGCGGTGATCACCGTAGGCCTCAAAGCCGCGTACCGGAAGTCCAGAAGTTGCGCCACCGCGCGGGCCACCCGGAGATCGGTATCCAGGCGATCGAGATCATCCAGCACCAGGCAAGACGCTTCTAGCAGGGGCGCCATGCGATCCCGCTCCGATTGAAATCCTTGGTTCTGGAAACTGCGCACATCGTAGTAGGTGTCCTTCAATTCTTGGCTGAAGGCCCGCACCGAAATAAAGAGGCCCATCTTCCCAGTGCGCGCAGACCAGGCGCGCAACGCCGCGGCGGCGAGGCTTGATCGACCGCTGCCCGTGGGGCCATCAATCCACCAGAGATCCGTGAGAGTGCGATCCTTCTGGGCCCAGGCTTGTAGCGGCTGGAAACCCGAAGGTTCTTGGGCGGGACGAATGGTCTTCCAGGTAATGTCGCCGCCCGGCTCTCCATCATGGGGTCCGCACTTGTGCAGGATGTGGTCCAACTTGGACCGGATGTCGAGGCTCAGGGTTTCACGGCCCGCCGGATGAGCCAGAAGTTCTTGGGCTTTGCCGAGGCTCATCAGCACCGACGCGCGCGGATAGCGGTCCTTCCACCATTCCCAGAAATTCTCGAGAGTGGCCGCGGCGTAGCGGTCCGGGATGCCAAGCTCGCCGCCGGAGGACGCCGCCGCATCCGAGCAGCCACAGGCCACGGCAGGCTTCATGGGATCGGGGTCCAGTACGAAGCCTTTACCGCCGCAGGACGGGCAGCCGGGATCGGGCTTCAAGGCACCTCTCCCCGCAGGAAATCGCCGAGCACTTCCCGTCGCCGTTCTCGGATCTTGTTGAAAGCCCGCTCCTCGATCTGGCGTACCCGTTCCCGGGAGATGGGTGGATCAAAGCTGCGGCCGATCTGCTCCAGCGTCATGGGATCGTGGGCGTTCAGGCCGAAGTGCAGGGACAGGATGCGGCGCTCTTTTTCGGAAAGGCTGTCGAGGCATTTCTGCAACTGGGAGAGGAAGGCCTCGTGATCCAGGGCCTGCATGGCGCTGGGCTGCAC
>JANXXC010000092.1 GCA_025350765.1 Holophagaceae bacterium
GGAGCCCCCGGTAAACGCCTCTCCACAACGTCGGCCAAGGCAAGCCAAGAAGTGAAATCTATAGACCTCGCCATTTCAAAGGGCACATGTTTTTATTCAATTGACCCCCGACAACAGCCAGTGATGCAAAGTGCTACGAAAAATTTCGTTGAAATCTACGATAAACTTCGTACACATTATTTCGTAGGACCTTTCCAGGAGCTAGAGATGCCAGACCTGAGTTTCAAGTCCGTCAAACCCACCGATGGAGAACTGGCCATTCTTTCGGTGCTCTGGCGCCTGGGGCCCTCCACCGTGCGGCAGATCTTCGATGTCTTGAGTGAAGAGCGGGATTTGGGCTACACCACCGTGCTCAAGATGCTCCAGATCATGTCGGAAAAGGGCCTCGTGACGCGGGATGAAAGCGAGCGCACCCACGTTTACACGTCCCGCTTTTCCGCATCACACACCCAATCGCATCTGGTGAAGGATCTCGCCGACAAGGCCTTCGGGGGCTCGGCGATGAAATTGGTGATGTCGGCCCTGGCGTCGAAAAGGGCCAACCGCAAAGAACTGGCGGAAATCCGCAAGCTCCTGGACGAAGTTGGAGGTGGGAAATGAACAGTCTTCTTCAGATCCCTTTGGCCCAGGCCCTGGCTTGGACCCTGGTGCACTTTCTTTGGGAAGGTCTGGCGCTCGGCGTTCTTTCCTTTGCCGGATTGCGGTTGCTGCGGCGGCAGAGCGCCAATGCCCGCTACCTGTGGGCCTGCGCTTGCATGGGGTTGATGCTGATTTCCGCCGTGGCCACATTCGTCTGGCTGCGTCCCATGTTCCATGCCCCAGCCCCGGATGTTGCGACCGCGCTCAGTGTTGAAAAGGCCCGTGTGGCGATGGCTGAAGCGCCCTGGAATCTGCGGGCCCAAATCGCCGTTGCGCCCTTCCTGCCCTGGGCTTTGGCGTTTTGGAGCGCGGGCGTGTTGGTCCTGACCCTGCGGTTGGCGGGGGCCTGGATTTGGATTCAACGGGTGCGGTTCCATGGGGTGGAGAACGCTGGAACGGAATTCCAAATGCAGCTCAACGCGCTCATCCGCCGCCTTCATGTGGACCGGGCCGTTCGCCTGCTGAAAAGCGCTTTGGTGGAAACGCCCATCGTGATTGGCTGGATGCGGCCGGTGATCCTGGTGCCTGCCGCCGCCCTCACGGGCCTTTCCGCTGAGGCCCTGGAGGCCATCCTGGCCCACGAGCTGGCCCACATCCGCCGTTATGACTACCTGGTGAACCTGCTGCAATCGGCGGCGGAAATCTTGTTCTTCTATCATCCCGCGGCGTGGTGGGTGTCATCGCAAATTCGTGCTGAACGCGAAAACGCCTGCGACGACGTGGCGGTCGCCAGTTGCGGCGACGCCCTGCTCTACGCCCGTTCCCTCACCCGCCTGGAAGAACTGCGCAGCCACGCCGCCCGTCCCAGGCTCGCGCTCGCATCGAATGGAGGTTCCCTTATGAATCGCATCAGCCGTCTTCTCCTGCCGCCCCTGCCGCCCTCCAACACGGCGAAGGTGGGCCTCGTCACCGCGCTGGCGGTGAGCCTGCTGGGCGCCACCACGTATAAGATCGCGCAAACCCCCGCGCCCAAGGTTGAGGAAGGCAAGCAGGGTGATGGCAAAGCCCACCACCGCTCGCACCTCGTCCTGAACAACAAGGGCGAAAATACCAACGTCAACATGAACGGCGACGTGAAACTCGATCCCGACGCCAAGGATTTCGTGAAGTTTGGGAAAGACGGCGCCTTCGAATTGGAAGTCGTGGAAAACGGAAAGATCAAAAAATTCATCGCGCGGAAGGATGGCAAAGGCGAAATTCGGGAATGGACCGTGGACGGGCAGGCCGTGGCCATGACGCCCGAGGACGCCACGTGGCTGCGGGAACATCTCAAGGAATTAAAGCGCGTGGAAAGCCACGCCCCGCGCCCCGGAAGTCATGCGAACCATGGGAAGACCCTTGTCATTCGGGGTGATGACGACTTTGATATTCCAGACGTAGAAGACCTGGATGAGCTTCCAGAAATCGGGGACGATTCGCCACACCACCGCCAAGAAATTAAGATGATCGTGCGGGATGCCCAGCGCATGGCGAAAGACGCCGAAGGCCAGGCCAAGGACGCTGCCAAGCACGCCAAGAAAATTCAAATCATCGTAAAAAAGCACTTGATGGACGACCCGAAATTCCGCGAAGAAATGTCGCGCATGAGCGAAGAGATCGGCGAAGAAGTGGGAAGGCAGAGTGAAAATTTTCAAATCCACCTGGAAGATCAAGATGGGCCGGGAAGCCCGGAAGCCAGGGTGGAAGGCGACGAGCCGAGTCTTCCCCGCAAGCGGGTGCTGCGGTACCGAGTGAATGGCAAGGATGGCGAGGTCCATCGCGCTTCGGAGATCCAAATGCTCCAGACCGAAATCGAACACCTAAAGGGGCGCTTGGAACGACTGCAAAAAAATGAGGCCACGCCGCATGCCCTGGTCGCACCTTTGGCCCCCATGAAGATACGCGTCGAGCGACTGAGGAGAAACGACGTTCCGCCACGACCTCCGGTTGCGCCCCTAGCCCTTGCGGCACCGATTCCCCACGTTGAACCCAGAACCCCCA
>JANXXC010000093.1 GCA_025350765.1 Holophagaceae bacterium
ATCCAAAAGCGGGGTGATGCCGATAGTCAAATTCTATTTTTGACTGCGAATCAGTATCAGTCGCCTTTCGCGCGCGCCCAGGGCGTTTCGCGTTTTTAGCGGTTCAAGCATTTCAGGCTGAGTAAGGCCGATAATCAGGTACTCCTAAATGATGTCGCTCGAATTTTCGGCCAGTGCCCGACTGACCAAGCGCGCGAGCAGGTGTTCGTAGATTCCATGGGGCGAGTCCAGGCCAAGCCGCGCCAGACATGGGTCGGCGTCTGCGGCCGGCGTGAAGGGCATCAGGCTTCGAAAAATTGCACCGAGTTTCCCAAAGGGGGTCGCGGTGATCCGCTTGAGCTCTCCAAGCGCCGGTAGCAGCCGCTGCTCGATGGCGTCGAAATCGCTGCCAAAAGGAAAGGTGTTGAACAAGCCGGAAGCTTGCTGTGGACGCAGCGCTGCACTTAAAGACTGCGGTGTGTTGGCGCGCCAGGCGTCGGGGATTTGAAAGGCACGGTCCAGTTTTCCGGCGCGCTTAGCGGTTTCGACGAGCCCTTCTTGAAAGCGCGCGTCGGTGATGGCGAGCAGGCGGAGGATGACTTCCTCGTCGCATTGGCCCCGCAGATCGGCGACGCCGTATTCGGTCACGACGATATCGCGCAGGTGGCGCGGAATGGTGATGTGACCGTAGTTCCAGACGATGTTGGATTCAGTCCGACGGTTGGCGACGCGGGTCGAGCGGAGCATCAGGATGGAGCGGCCATCGTGAAGGGCGTGCCCCATGGCCACGAAGTTGTATTGGCCGCCGACGCCGCTGAGAACTTGACCGTCGGCAAAACCGTCGGACACCGCCGCGCCCAGCAAGGTCTGCATCATGCAGGTGTTGAAAAATCGCGCGTGGCGCCGCTGCGCCCGATCCTGGTTCTCGCGCCCGCCGTAAAGCTCGTTGACGTGCGAAACGCGAGCCATGCATAGCCCGTCCCAGTCCTCGCCCGATAAGCTGCACAGCCAGTCGTAAAGCGCATGAGAGCCCAGGAAGAAGGCGCCTTCGAGGTAGCGCCCGCGGCGAGATTGATCGCTCTCATCGTCGTAAACCCAACGCTTCAAAATGCCACCTCGGCGCAGATGCATGAACCCATCCATCACCATTTCGGTGGCGCCATACAACCCTTGGACGAAGGGTTCAAGACCTCCATACTCGCCCACCAGTGGAGACGGCTCAGCGCTGCCAACCGCTGCAAGCGCAGTGCGGTAGGCACCGTTGTTTTGGTGGCGCATCAGCAAGGCGTTGACCAGCGCGTCGGACAAGGCACCGATGCCGATCTGGAGCGTGCCGCCATCCTTCACCAGCGTGCTGGCGTGCAGTCCCAGGGCGTGTTCGGCGACGATGACGGGCTCGCGGGGAATGGCGAATAGTTGGTGGCTTTCTCCCGTCTCCAACAGCACGTCGAAATGTTCGGGGCCCAGATCCGCATCGCCCCCCAGGAAAGGCATGGCTTCATGCACCACGCCGACCATGTAGAGCCGCTGGCCCCGCGCTGCCAGAGCATCCACGAGGTCGAGAAAAACATCGGGATTGCTGGAAAGGCTGAAGCGATCGCCGCGCCGCGCCACCTGCTGCAACATCACGTTCACCCCTGCCGCCGCAAGATCCCGCGCCACATGGGTGTAGTTCTGGCTGATGTAGTGTCTCTGAGCGTCGGCGTTGCCAAGCTGGCTGCCCGAGGCGAAGTAGAATTCGTGAACCCTCACGTTGGCCGCTAATTGCCCCGCAGCGCGATCCGTCAGGTAATCCAAATCGGGGTAGTCGGTACCGAAATGACGCGCCACAAAGGGTCCGAGAAATCGCTGCTCCAGATCGCTCTTGCCCTTCGGCCGCGGCAGCGATAGCGCGGTGTAGAGCGTGAGCGACAGGGTATGCGGCTCGGCCTTGACCCTGGCGTACAGCGCGTTCAGCAGGCGATTGGGCTTGCCAATGCCCAGGGGCGTCGCGGCGACGATGCGCGGCCCGACCCGCTCAATGATGCGATCCACCGTCGTTTCGAGTTCGCTCAAACGCTCTGGAACGCTCAAATTGCCTCCGGCGAGTGGCCGACCTACTTCACGCCCCAATCCAGCACCACTTTTCCGCTCTGCCCCGACCGCATGGCGTCGAATCCTTTCTGGAAATCATCAATGCCGAAACGGTGGGTGATGATGGGCGACAAATCCAATCCGCTTTGCAGCATGGCGACCATCTTGTACCCGCCCGCCCGCCGGGTGACGGAAGGCGCGCCAGTGGCGCGTCTGGAGTCGGCCCCCGGCGAGGTGGGCGTCAGGCTGGCGTGGGTCGGAGGCATCGTGTACGCTCCCTCAAACATTCTTCACGCCCCAATCCAACACCACTTTTCCGCTCTGCCCGCTGCGCATGGCGTCAAATCCCTTCTGGAAATCATCAATGCCGAAGCGGTGCGTGATGATAGGACTCAGGTCCAATCCGCTTTGCAGCATGGCGACCATCTTGTACCAAGTCTCGAACATCTCTCTTCCATACACGCCCTTCAGCACCAACCCTTTGAAGATCACTTGGCTCCAATCAATGGCCTCTTCGCCGGGCATGATGCCGAGCATGGCGATCTTGCCGCCGTGGTTGATGACATCCAGCATCTGCCGAAAGGCGCGGCCATTGCCGCTCATCTCCAGGCCCACGTCGAAGCCTTCGGTCATGCCGAGATCCTGCATCACCTGTTTGAGATCCTGATTGGCGACATTCACTGCCGCCGTGGCGCCCATCTTTTTGGCTAAGGAAAGACGATAATCGTTCACGTCCGTGATGACGATGTGGCGGGCCCCCACGTGCCTGGCGATGGCCACGGCCATGATGCCGATGGGCCCCGCGCCGGTGATGAGCACGTCTTCGCCCACGAGATCAAAGGAAAGCGCCGTGTGCGTGGCGTTGCCAAAGGGATCGAAGATCGCGGCGAGATCATCGGGGATGTTGTCGGGGATGTGGTAGACATTCTCCGCGTCAATGACCAGGAATTCCGCGAAGGAACCGGGCCGATTCACGCCCACGCCTTGGGTGTTGCGGCAGAGGTGGCGCTTGCCGGCACGGCAGTTGCGACAGAAGCCACAGGTGAGATGCCCTTCGCCGCTTACGCGGTCGCCGGGCTTGAAGGCCTCCACTTCATCGCCGACCTTTTCCACCACACCGAAATATTCGTGGCCGACGACCATGGGCACTGGGATGGTCTTCTGGCTCCACTCGTCCCAGTTGTAGATATGGACGTCCGTCCCGCAGATGGCGGATTTGTGGATGCGGATCATCACGTCATGCACACCGACGGTGGGCACCGGCGCCTCCGTCGTGATCCAAATGCCTTCTTCGCGCTTGGACTTCACCAGGGCTTTCATGGGCGCCTCCAACAGGCCATTTCACCATCATCCAGGCCGGGGACCAAGCCGTGATCCTGGCTCCATCATGCCGATGAGAATTAACGTACTTCCTGGAGCCACGCGGCGGGGGAACGCCCATACTCTTTACGAAATGCAAAGGTGAAGTGGCTGTGGGATGAATACCCCAAGCTGAGCGCGAGGGAAGCTAGGTCGCCTTCCATGGCCTTCAATTGGTAGAGGCCCGCTCGAAGCCGGAGCTGGTTCAATCGGCGATGGAGGGTGACGCCCGTGACGGCGCGGAACACGCGGCTGGAATGGAAGGCCGTGGTGCCGCAAGCCCTCGCAAGCTCGCTGAGCGTCCAACGCTCGGAATATCGCAACGCCAAAACCTCTTCCAATCTCGCGGCCAGCCTTCGTGTGACAGCGGGAAGCGTCCCAGAAATGCGATCGGGGCCGATGTGCCCGCGAGCGTGGCGGAGAATCTGTGCGACCAGCGCGAGGGCCGATTCCTCAAATTCAAAAGCATCAGGACAGGTCAAAAGTCGGCCGTGCAAAAGAGCTAGAGAGGCCGGGATGGGGAATGAGGCCGAGTGAGGGCAGGGACCCAGCTCTTCGAGAACATCCTCTTTCAATCGCAGGATCGTGCTCCGCTGTGGCCTACCGCTGGGCGAAGCCATCAAGTACTCCTCCCCCGCGCGGTGGGCCAGGATTCGTGAGGGGTCGACGATCCACCGTTGCCCACGGAAAGCCCGAAGGTGCATGCCCGAAACGGGAAGTTCCAGCTCAATGGAACTCGTCACTTCGGTAGCCCACGCCCTAGCCTCGCCGGGGCATCTCCACTCGCCGACAAAGATTCCCTCGGTTCTCAACAGGGGCCGGATGCTCGGCTCTACATTCCACGGCATGGGAGCAAGAATATGACAGCGGGGAACTCGAGAGGGGCGCATTGTTCAACCATGCGAAACCAACTCACCCTCTCCGCCTTTTCCCTTCTCGTCGCCTTGGGTTGCCACAAAGGCCCCCGCCCAGATCACGTTTCCGTAGCCACCGTGTCGCCTCAACCCGGCGACGTGACCACGCTCGATGGCATCATGCGGGCCTTTTACGAGGTGGTGAACATTGCGCCGGACGGCCCCCGCCAGTGGTCCCGGGATCGAACCCTGTACAGCCCTTGGATCCGGTTCGTCGCCACGGGAAATTCCTCGACCACCGGACGCACGGAGGTTCAGGTTTTGGATCATCAGCAGCTGGTCGAAGAGACCGAACCCCTTATCAAACAGGGTTTCCGGGAGCGGGAGATCCACCGCAGCACCCGAAGCTATGGCCACATCACGCACATCGACTCCACCTATGAAACCGAATTCGGGCTCGGGGCGAAGGCGAAAAAATCCAGAGGCGTGAATAGCGTGGAACTCTACTTCGACGGCCAGCGTTGGTGGATCGCCAGCGTGATGTGGATGTCGGAGGACAAGGATCATCCCATTCCATCGGAACTCCTTTCCTCCGCCGAACGCTAAGAGAGTCGATTACTCCTTATACATTCCCCGCCTTTTCAAACGCCTCCATCGCAAAATCCAGGTCCGCGCTGGAATGCCCTGCGCTCATCTGGGTGCGGAGGCGGGCTTGGCCTTGGGGTACGATGATAGAAACAGTCGGCGACATTGTGGTTGCGTTGTGACCACAATGTCCTAGCCTTAATCCAGGAGGCTCCGATGGTCAGGACGATAGCGAACACCCTGGAAGAAGTCCCGCTGCGGGAGGCAAAAGCTTCTTTGAGCGCGCTCACGAAACTCGCGAAAGAGGGCACCCGCGTGGTCATCACCAACCACGGAACGCCCATCGCCGATCTGGTGCGCCATGGTGAGACCGTGATGCCGGTCCTTACGCTCAAGCGCCCCGGCAAGCTGCCGAAGGCCATGAAGCTGAAGGGTAAGGGGCCCTCCGCCGCGTCCCTCGTACTGATGGATCGGGTGAAATAAGGTGGCAGCCAAAAAGCTCAAGCTGGTTTGCTATCTTGACACTTCGGCGCTCATGAAACTCTTCGTCATGGAGGTCGGCAGCGCCCAAGTTCGTGGCCTGCTGGAAGGACCAAATGGGGCCGACATTATCCTGGCCAGCCGCCTAGCCCATGCCGAAGCCTCCGTATGCATGGCGCGGCTGGTGCATCTCGGTCGGGTCGCCGCGGCAGATCTTCCGCGCCTGCTGGGAAGCCTGGACGACTATTGGGAACAATCCATCCAAGAAATCCCAATTTCGGACGAGGTTCTAGACCAAGCGCGGCAACTGGCCCAGCGCTTTCCGTTGCGAACCGACGACGCCATCCATCTCGCTTCCGCCCGCGAAGCCCGCAAAATGCTGCGTGGCCAATTCGACGGGGAGATCACCTTCGTCGCCTTTGATACAGCCATGCTGGAAGCCGCCAGGGACATGGGTCTCAGGGTGCTAGATTCGCGATGATTCAGGAAACACGCCCAGGCATTTCCCCACCTTTTCAAACGCCGTCATAAGGAAATCCAGATCTTGAAGGGTGCGTTTGGCGCTCATCTGGGTGGAGGAATCACGAAGAGGTGGCTGCCGCTGATGGCCACGTCCTCCAACGATCGCATGGGCATTGGCTCCAGGCTGCGGGCGTCGAAGAAACTCAGGCTGGGCCTGGGGCCATGGCTCACCACGAAGGCGCTCTGATCCAGCGTCAGCGCGATGCCCCGGGCGCCGCTAAGCGTTAAGAACTTCTTCAAGATCATGCCGTCCAGGTTCCAGAAGCTGAGTTGATTTCCGGCGGGGCTGGTGATGCCCACGGTGCGGCTGGCCTCGTGGATGCAGAGGCTCAGGGTCTCGCCGGGCTGCAGGCCCACAACTTCCCTGGGCCTATCCAGGCTGCTCAGTGTGGGCTTGCGATTCCCGCCTTTGCGCCAGGAGATGCCGCCCAGTTCCGTGGTCGCCAGCCCATCTCGAGGGGCCGAAATCACCACCAAATCGCCCTTACGGCTGAGGGCCAGGTGGCCCGTGTTCAGCCGGGGGTTGGTGGGGAAGGCCTTGTCCAAAAGCTTGTGGCTGGCCACGTCCACGTAGGTGACGCAGGGCCTCTCGTGGCTTTGAAGATCGCCGCCCCCATTGGTGATGACCAGTACCTTCCCGCCCTGGACGAGGGTGCAGTCATGGGGGCTGGCGCCGAAGGTGGGAAATTCGCCCAGGATCTTCAGCGTCTTCGCGTCGCGGATGGTGATTTGCCCAGCCTTTGTATCGAGGCGGCTCTCCGTGGCGAGGAAAACCGATCCATCGCGGGTGAAAGTGCCGTGGCCGTAAAAGGCGCAGCCGGGAGCTGGGGGAATCTTCCGCACGAGATTGCGCTCTTGGAGATCCACTTCGCAGCCGCCCGGGCCCTTCTTCTCGAAGATCATGGCGCGGCGCGGGGAATGGGGATCCTGGGCGAAGCCGTGGGCGAAGAAGTCCAGCGAAATGGATCGGCGCCCTGCCAGATCCAAATCAATCAGCTCCCATCCGAAAACCTTTTCCCCGGTGGCCACCTTCACCCCCGCGCTGGGGCCCATGAGCAGGCCCTGGCGAGAGGGCGCCGCGCGAAGCCAGCGCGAGCCCAGGGCCGCCACGGCGGTGCCGGTCAGGAAAGTGCGGCGGTCCAGGGTCATGGATACTCCGGCTCAATAATGGCAGGGGCTCAGGGAATGACGCCCAGGGTTCGCCCAACTTTCTCAAAGGCCGCCATGGCGAAATCCAAATCTGGAAGGGTGTGTCCGGCGCTCATCTGGGTGCGGATTCGGGCTTGGCCTTGGGGGACGACGGGGAAGAAAAAGCCGATCACGTAGACGCCTTCAAGCAGCAGCGCGTTGGCCATTTCCTGCGCGAGGAAGGCGTCGCCCAACATGATGGGGATGATCGGGTGCTCGCCTGGCAGAAGGCGAAATCCGAGCTTGGTCATCCCGCTACGAAAATGCGCGGCATTGGCGCGGAGGCGCGGGCGCAGCTCATCGCCGCTGCCCAGGAGATCCAGGGCGGTGATGCTGGCGGCGGTGATGGCAGGCGCCAGGGAATTGGAAAAGAGGTAGGGCCGAGATTTCTGGCGCAACCACTCGATGACTTCTTTGCTCGACGAGATGTAGCCGCCGCTAGCGCCGCCCAAGGCTTTCCCCAAGGTGCCCGTGAGAATGTCCACCCGGCCCATGACGCCGCAGTGTTCGTGGGTACCACGGCCCTTTTCACCCATGAAGCCCACCGCGTGGCTGTCGTCCACCATCACCATCGCGCCGTACTTTTCCGCCAGATCGCAGACCGCTTGCAGGTTGGCGATGGTGCCATCCATGGAGAACACGCCATCGGTCACCACCAGTTTGAAGCGGGCGTCCGCGGCTTCCTCCAATTTCGCTTCCAGATCCGCCATGTCCGAGTTGGCGTAGCGGTAACGCCGCGCCTTGCAGAGGCGGATGCCGTCAATGATGGAGGCATGATTGAGGGCATCGCTGATGATGGCATCCTCTTCGCCCAGCAGGCCTTCAAACACCCCGCCGTTGGCATCGAAACAACTGGAGTAGAGCTGGGTGTCCTCCATGCCGAGAAAGCTGCTGAGCTTGGCTTCCAGCTCCTTATGAATGTCCTGGGTGCCGCAGATGAAGCGCACCGATGACATGCCGAAGCCGCGCGCAGCCAAGGCCTTCTTACTGGCTTCGATGAGATCCGGATGATTGGAGAGACCTAGATAATTATTCGCACAAAGGTTCATCACAGACCGACCGTTGGCCTCGATGCGAGCCGATTGGGCCGTGGTGATGATGCGTTCGGTTTTGAAGAGCCCTGCCTCGCGCAGCTTTGCAGTTTCGGCGGTGAGATGGGATAGGAAATCAGGGTTCACGGAGGCCTCACGTCGGATTATTTAGGATAGCGGATGAAACGGGGGCTTCAGGTCTCCTAAGCCCTTTCTCGCTTGTTTCGTAGCATCTGGAAATCAAAGGTCCACTACCCTCACCCACGGGAGCCTGCATGGGAATGATGCTGAAACTGTCTGCGGGAGCGGCTTTGATCGTGGCTTTTGGCTGCGCCAAGCCCCACCTCAGTCCAATGGGTACAACCAAGCCAGGAGGCATTCTGCTTAACATCGCGCAGATGGATGGGACCGTACGGGAGCTGATGAAGCGGGCGAAGGTCCCCGGCCTGGCCATGGCGATCATTCAAGATGGCGTGGTGGTGCGCGCCACAACTTTTGGAATGGCCGACCAGGAAAAGCAGCGGCCGCTGAAGCCCGACACGATCATGTATGGCGCCTCTCTCACCAAGGCCGCCTTTGCCTATATGACGATGCAGTTGGTGGATGAGGGTGTAGTGGATCTCGATGCGCCCGTGACCCGGCTTCTGAAGCGCCCGTTGCCCGAATACAATGAGTTCGCCGACCTTGCCCAGGATGAGCGATGGCGCCGTATCACGCCACGGATGCTCCTCTCCCATAGCAGCGGACTACTTAACTGGCGCTGGATCAATGACGACGAAAAGCTCGACATCAAGTTCGAACCCGGAACCCGCTATGTCTACTCCGGCGAGGGCATCCAGCTTCTGCAATTGATCGTGGAAGAGCGCACGGGTCAATCTGTCCAAGCGCTCATGCAAGCGCGGGTCTTCGACCGCTTTCACATGAAAAGAACCAGTATGATTTGGCGCGATGATTTCACCGATTCCACTTCTATCGGCTATGGCATTGACGGCGCCGCCCTACCCCACAAACAACGTAAAACCCCGCGGGCAGCGGGGTCCATGGATACGACCCTGGCGGATTACGCGAGCTTCGTGGCGGGTTTCCTGAGGGGCGAAGGCCTCTCCGATTCTTCGCGCCGGGAAATGCAGCGGGCTCAAACCAGGATCGTTTCGCCCCAGCAATTCCCTTCCCATTTCCCAGGCGAAACCTCGGTGAACGATGGCATCAAGCTGTCCTGCGGCTTGGGCTGGGTCGTCTATGAATCACCCCTGGGACCCGCGCTCTTCAAAGAGGGCAATGACGACGGCACCAATAACTTTGTGCTGGCTTTCCCGAAATCGAAAACAGCGGTGGTGCTGCTTTCCAACAGCTCCCGCGCCGATCAGATTTACTTCCCGCTGGTGGAAGCTCTGTTCGGCCCCACCTGTCTGCCCTGGTTCTGGATGGGGTACATTCCCTTCGATCGGCCCGAGCTGCGCGCCCCAGGCGCCCGCGCGCATCCCGTGGCGCCTTGCGGTGAAACCGTTACATCAGCCGCACGCTAGTAATCTGGATTGGAATTCCTCCCACCCATCCCAGTACCTCAATTTCAAAAATGCAGTAAGCACGAGCGCGTGATGGACCTTCCCGTTGCGGAGTAGTGCTTCCCATTCACTCCAGGAACAAGCCCAGAGCCGGAGCTCTTCCGAAAAGTCTAAAGCCATTTCGGATGCGGGTTCGCAATCCAGGGCCAGGAAGGTGTGGGCTCTGTTCGTCTGCGTGGCGGGATTGGGCGTGCAACTGCCGAGGCTGATCCAAGCATTTGAGGTGTACCCCGTTTCTTCCACCAATTCCCGCTTTGCGGAAAGAAGCGGGGCTTCATCGCCATCGCAACCGCCCCCGGGGATTTCCAGCGTCGCTTCGTCAATGCCGTGGCGGAATTGTTCCACGATGAGCAACTCCAGATCCCGGGTGAAGGCCACCACGTTGACCCAGTCCGGGCCCTGCAAGCGGTAGTAAGCGTGGGACCTTCCCGTATGCGGAGAGGTGCGCTGGGCCACGATCTGCTTGAATAGTCGCGAATCCTGCCGGGTGGTCACTTCGCCTTCGATCCAACGGGCGTTGGGATCCATATTTTCGGGATGTTGGGCCAGCAAACGCATTAGTCGTTGTCCGTTCGACCCTGCATACGGCCGAGGATGTGATGGGTGATCATCTCGATGGCGCGCCGGTTCTCGACGCCCGTGGGCACGATGAGATCCGCCCACCGCTTGCTGGGCTCCACGAATTCCAGGTGCATGGGCCGCACGCTGTTTTCGTACTGCTCCATCACGCTCTCCAGGCTGCGGCCCCGCTCCTTGGTGTCGCGGCGGATGCGCCGGATGATGCGGATGTCGGCGTCCGTATCCACGAAGACCTTCACGTCCAATTGATCCCTCAGCTCCGGCAGCGCGAAGAGCAGCAGGCCTTCGAGAATCACCACGGGCTGGGGCGGCAAGGATTCCTCCCATCCCGTGCGGTCTGACAGGTTGAAATCGTAGATGGGTTTGCGGATGGGCTCGTTGCGATGCAGCGAGGACAGATGCGCGGCCATCAACTCCAGGTCAAAGGCATGGGGATGGTCCCAATTGATGGGGCGCCCCTCGAAGCGCGCTTTCACCACTTCCAGCGGCGCGTAATAGGCATCCATGTCCAGCAGCAGTGCCCCCGCGCCGCCCTTGCGGATGCGCCGCACCAGCTCATTGGCGACGGAGGTCTTACCGCTGCCGGAGCCTCCGACGATCCCCACCAGCCACGGATGATCCTGCATGACGCCTCCCCCTTCAGCTTAGCCTGCGTT
>JANXXC010000163.1 GCA_025350765.1 Holophagaceae bacterium
CCATAGGTAGGGTTGATCTTCACGCATGAACCTGTTGACAAAACCATGAGAGAAATGTTGAGATTCCACTCATGACGTTCGTGGTCCACACCTCCGCTCCTTCAGCCAACATGGGCTGGTGGTGGCGCGTGAGCTCGGACGGGAACGCCGCCATCTAGCCGCTGTCATTTCCCTTTTCGAGCCCGGTCCTTTACGTGACCGGGCTTTTTTTTTTGGACGCCCATGCTGCTGCGCCGCCTGCTCCCCGCGGATCTCATTACGCCCCTCTCGGCCTTCCTGGCCCTAAAGCCTGCGGGTGCCAGCCTGCTGCTGGAATCCTGCGATCTCGGCGAAAGGGTCGGGCGTCACAGTTTCGTGCTCCTGCAAGGGGAGGGCGAGGTTCGACTGGACCCCCCGGGGCTGGGCTGGGTGGAAGCCTTGAGGGGCCTCGCGGACCTCGGCCCCCTTCACAGCGAGATGGATGCCCGGCCGGATCTCCCAGGCCCCCGAGACGCCTTTCCCATTGGCGTGGGCTGCTCCGGCTATGTGGGCTTTGAGGCCATCGGCGCCCTGGAACCGAGCTTGCCCCTGCCCGCGAAAAACAGCCTGGGACTGCCCACCGTGTGGATGCGGCGCTTCGACGGCGCCCTAGTTTTCGACCATCTGCACCAGGTGGCCGAACTGCAAGTGCTCTGCGTGGATCGGCGCGACGGCTTGGCCCGCCTTGATGCCCTTGAAGAAGAGCTGAAACATGTGGCGGCGCCTGTGGAGCCCGCCCACCAGACCAAGGCCACCCCTTTGTTGAGCCAATCCCGCTACGAGGGATTCGTGAAGGCCGCACAGGAGCGCATCCTCGATGGCGACGTGTACCAACTGGTGCCCAGCCAGCGCGTGAAGGTGGATGATCCACCCTCGCCGCTAGAGGCTTATCGTCGCCTGCGCCGCCTGAATCCCAGTCCCTATGCATTCCTACTGGAGTGGGAATCCTTCGCGCTGGTGGGAGCTTCACCCGAGATGCTGGTGCGGGTGCAGGGCGGCGAAGCGGAATCCCTGCCCATCGCCGGAACCGTGTCTCGGGGTCACAGCGATGACGAGGATGCGGTGCGCTTCGAGGCGTTGAAATGCAATCCCAAGGAATTGGCCGAGCATCAGATGCTCGTGGATCTGGCCCGCAATGATTTAGGCCGCATCGCAGTGCCTGGCGGCGTGCGCGTGGAGAAGCCTTTGGCGCTGCAACGCACCAGCCACGTTTTGCACCTCACCACCACCGTGAAGGCCAAGCTCAAAGAAGGCCTGGATGCCCTGGATGTACTGGCCTCCTGCTTCCCGGCGGGCACCGTCAGCGGCGCGCCCAAGCTTCGGGCCTGCCAGCGCATCGCCGAGATGGAAGGCGAGATGCGGGGCCCCTACGGCGGCGCGCTGGTGCGCATCGGCGCCGACGGTGTGCTGGATACGGCGCTGATCCTGCGCACGGCTATCTACGCGGGCGGAACGGCCTACCTGCAAGCGGGAGCCGGCGTGGTGCGGGCTTCGGATGCAGCATCGGAATACCGTGAGACCTTGCAAAAAATGGGAGCCGTCGCCGAAGCCTTGGGCGTGAATCTTTCGGAGATGGTGAAATGATCCTGTTGATAGATGCCCTCGACAGCTTCACCTACAACCTAGTGCAGGCCTTCGAGACCCTTGGCGCTGAAGTCCACGTGGTGCGCCACGACGCAATTTCGCTGGAAGCCGCCCAGGCCTTGAGTCCCGAGGCGGTCGTCCTATCCCCTGGGCCCGGCCATCCCACCGAAAGCCCCGGCCACATGGCCATCGCGGGGAGCGATTGGGAGATCCCCGTGCTGGGGGTCTGCCTCGGCCATCAGGCCTTGGTGGCTGCCACCGGCGGCCGCGTCATCCGGGCGCGGGAGCCCTTGCATGGCGAGGCCACGCCGCTGCGCCACGAGGGAAAAGATCTTTTCGAAGGCTTAGCTCAGGATTTCCCCATCGGCCGCTACCACAGCCTTATCGCCGAAACATCGAGCCTGCCCAGCTGTTGGCGCAGCACGGGGACCAGCCCCGGCGGCGAGATCATGGCCATCGCCCACCGATCGCTTCCGCGCTGGGGCGTCCAGTTTCATCCCGAAAGCATCCTCACCCCCGATGGTCCCGCCCTACTAAAGAACTTCCTGAATCTCGCCAAAATCGAAAATCGAAAATCCTAAATCGGAAATCAAAATGACCCTCCTCACCACCCACAACCCCATGCGCCCCTTGCCGCCGGCCACGGCCAAGGAGCTGATGAAGACCTTCATCGACCAGGACACGGACGCCCTGCTGGTGGGTGCCTGTCTGGCCCTGCTGGCCCAGCGCACCCCCGATGCGGAAGAGCTGGCGGCCTTTGCCGAAGCCCTGCAGGAAGTGGCGATCCCCTTTCCCGACACGGGGGAGCTCGTGCTGGATACCTGCGGCACCGGCGGTGACGGCGCCTCCACGGCCAACCTCAGCACCCTGGCGGCCCTGCATCTGGCCCATCTCGGCGTGCCGATCCTCAAGCATGGGAACCGCGCCGCCACGAGCCTCTGCGGTTCGGCGGATTTATTGGAGGCCTTGGGTTACGACCTGGGTCGGTCCCCGCGGCAATTGATGGAGGACCTGCGGAAAAGGCGTTTCGCCTTTCTCTTCGCCCCGGCCTACCACCCGCTACTGGGCCGCCTGCGCGAGATCCGCAAGCGCCTGGGCATTCCCACCATCTTCAATCTCTTGGGTCCCCTGTTGAATCCTGGGAAACCCGGACTTCAACTGCTGGGCGTGGCGAAGGAGGATCTCCTGAGTCCCATGGCCGGGGCGCTCGCCAAGGGTTCCGTCCACCGGGCCTTCGTGATCCACGGGAAAGATGCCGAAGGCCGGGGCATGGACGAGGCCTCCATCGAAGGCCCCACCACGGTTATCGAGATCCGGAGTGGCCAGCTCAAGGCCCCCAAAGTTCTGGTTCCCAGGGAGGTGGGAATCTCTCAACCCCCCAAGGACGCGCTCCGCGTAGCGGATCGCGGCGAAGCGCTGATGGTGGCCCGGGGCCTTCACGGTGGCGCGCGGCATCCGGATTTCCGGGCGGCGGTGGCGGATGGCGTGGCCCTTCAAGTGGCCTTGGGACTGGTGCTGCATCGTTCCGTCGAATTGGATGCCCTGCCTGAATTCTTCCGTGAAGCGAGGGCTTCTCTCGAAGTCGGATTTCCCTTGCCCCTTCCCATGGCCGAGGAGGTGCGCTGATGAGGACCTTCCCTGAACCCATGGACCTGGTGCGGGATACGGGCCTGGCCCCGAGTTCCCACTTGCAGAAGGTGCTCCTCTCCGAAGCGGCCCGGGTCGCAGATTTGGTGGCTGAATCGAGGGTTGGCGGCATCGCCGCAAAGACTCCCCTGAGTCCCCTGGAATCGGGTCCCTTTGAATCCGCGTTGCGCGAAAGCCAACGGAATTCCGGGGGCGCCATCATCGCGGAATACAAGCAGGGATCCCCGTCCCTGGGACCTTTCGCGGCGGGAACCCCGCTGCTGGAACAGCTGAAGGCCTATGCGGAGGGTGGCGCGGCCTGCTTTTCAATTCTGACGGAACCGCGATATTTCCTGGGCTCCACGCAGCACCTTCGGGAATCCCTAGCCTTGGGCGTGCCCTGCCTCTACAAGGGCTTCGTCCTTTCAGAGGGCCACCTTTTCGATGCCGCCGCTTCCGGCGCGAAAGGGGTGCTGCTCATCGCGCGGGTCTTGAAGGAACACACCGCCACTTTCGCTGAAGCCGCGCGGAACCTGGGTTTAGAGCCCCTGGTGGAGCTTCACGACCTGACGGAGATCGGCTTCGCGCAGGATGCGAAGGCAAGGCTGGTGGGCATCAATGCCC
>JANXXC010000164.1 GCA_025350765.1 Holophagaceae bacterium
CCCCCCGCGCCAAGCTTTTTGAGACAGGAGAAACTTCAGAGTCTTCTGTCGGGGCGGGGAAGGGAATGGGATGAGCAAGGTATTGAAGTTGGGGAACGGGGAGGTGGCGTTGAGCCACCCGAAGCGGCGTCGTTTCAACGCCGGGTACAAGTTGAAGATTTTGGCCGAGGTAGATGCCTGTTCGGTCCCAGGTCAGATCGCCGCGTTGCTGAGGCGGGAGGGGCTCTCCAGCTCGCACCTATCGAACTGGCGGCAGCAGCGTGAGGCCGGGGCGTTGGGTGCCTTGAACCCGGTGAAGCCTGGGCCGAAAGCGAAGCCGCGGGATCCGCATGAGGCCCTGAACAAGGAATTGGAGAAGGAGAACAAGGTCCTGAAACGCAAGCTGGCGCGGGCCGAGTGGATGCTGGAAATGTCAAAAAAAGCCTCCGAACT
Organism: Holophagaceae bacterium; assembly: GCA_025350765.1. Lineage (GTDB taxonomy): Bacteria > Acidobacteriota > Holophagae > Holophagales > Holophagaceae > JANXPB01. The sequence continues at coordinate 433 of JANXXC010000164.1, forward strand.
GATGGAGAAGTTGGCGCTGGGCCATCCGTTCGAGAAGGAGGACAGCGAATGACGGCGGCCATGGCGTTGGCGGAAGTGATGGGGATTCAACCGGCTTGCGATCTGCTATGCGTTTCACGGGCGACTTTTTACCGCCGCCGGCAGCCGAAAAGCCCGCAGGGGCCACGCCCAAAACCCACGCGGGCGCTGTCGCAGGAGGAGCGGCAGGCCGTGCTGGACGTGTGCCACTCGGAGCGGTTCGTGGATCGGGCGCCCGCCGAGATCCAGGCAACTTTGTTGGATGAAGGCCGGTATCTCTGCTCGGCGCGGACCATGTACCGAATCCTCGACGAGGCCCGGGAAGTGAAGGAACGGCGAAACCAGGCACGGCATCCGGCCTACGTGAAACCCGAACTCTGCGCCACGTCGCCGAACCAGGTATGGAGCTGGGATATCACGGATCTCAAGGGTCCCGTGCGAGGCAGCCGCTTCAAGCTCTACGTGACCATCGACCTATTCAGCCGCCTGGTGGGAGGCTCCATGTCCGTGAAGCGAAGCTGAACGGGAGCGCGCATGGCGCGCGATACATGGAGGCTGGACTCTGCAGGACCGGGAGGACGAGGATCTCGCCAAGGAGTTCCACCGGCAGACCTTCCTTCAGCACGGCATCCAGCCAGGAGATTTGACCCTCCACTCCGACCGGGGCGCAGCCATGGTTTCCAGAACGGTGAACGATCTCCTCATCGACCTGGGTGTCGCCAAGAGCCACAGCCGGCCTCATGTTTCCGACGACAACCCGTATTCCGAATCGCAGTTCAAGACGCTCAAATACAGCCCGGGATTCCCGGAACGCTTCGGTTCCACCTGAGGATGCGCGGAGCTTCTGCCGCCGCTACTTTCACTGGTACAAGGGATCCTGTCTCCGCAAGCCGAAGGCGCGCGGGAGCACGCGAGAGCGTGCGATAGACGGGAACCAGCACCGACACAGCGGCATCGGCATGATGACGCCCGCCAGCGTCCACGAAGGCAGGGCCGAAGAGATCCGCACCGCCCGACAGAAAGTGCTCGAACAGGCCTTCCAGGCGCATCCCGAGCGGTTTTCCAAGGGAAGGCCCAAGCCACCCGCACTGCCGAGCCCGGCCTGGATCAATCCACCGAAAAAGGAAATCGCAGCATGATGATGGCCTTCGGCTGCGGTGAGGTGTGGGAAACCCAACGGGTTTTCCAAGGGGCTGTGGACAGGCTGCGGACCCGAAGGGCGGGCCTCCGGCACGTTGCCGCCAGGCAATCCGAAGCCTGTCCATGGTCCCGGCGCCTCTCCGCAGCGCGTGGGCCCGAGCGAGAATTCAGGCAACTTCCTGTCTCAAAGTCGTTGACGCGTTCCGTAGCGCCTTCGACTTTGTTTGGGAGAATCACCCATCGCGTCGGCCTGTGGCCGACACCTGTGTCCATTGGGGTATAAGGGGCCGTAACGCCTTCGACATTGTTTGGGAGAATCATCCATCGCGTCGGCCTACGGCCGACATAAGGGGCCGTAACGATCCGAGCAGGAAAGCGCTGCTCGGGTCGCAACGGTCCCTAAGCTCCCCAATGAAACCATTTCTTCCAGAAAGGTAGGGCGGGATGGTCGGCGACTTTGGCGAGGAAATACTGTTCGTGATCCCGCTCTAGTTGAGCCATGACCTTGAGTTCAGCGTGCAGCTCTTCCAAGCCCAGCGCCTCGGCGTGGATCGCGGCCTCCTCGTATTCCCGATCGTTTTGCGATTCCAGCCGACCCGCGAAATACATGGGAATGAACCAGCCCACCATGTTGCAGCCGATAAGGATGATAGAGCCGAGAATGGCCATGCGGATTTCTAGAAGCCACATAGGTCTCACGTCAAGTTGTCGAAGCCAGTAGCCCAGCCGCTCCCGGTGGATCCATTCTTCCTTTTCGATTTGCCGAATTTCCGCGATCTCTTGCAGGTTCCGCAGCGAAAGCCAATGCCCGCGGTAGGCCAGCGCCGCTGTCATCTCGCCGGAATAAGCGCGGCGGAGGATGAGGATGAGAGCGGCGGAATTATTCATTGAGTGGGGATCCTCGATAAAGGAAACCGCGCGGAGGGTAGCGGAGGTGCTGAGGGAAGCAGAGAAGGGAATATCTTCCTCCGCTTTCCTCAGTCTTTTCTCCGCTACCCTCCGCGTAATATTTTTTTCTTTACGCCGTCGTATACCCCGTCTCATGCACGTCCATCACCGCTCGTCCCGAGGGGTCCGTCATTTTCTGGAAAGCCTCGTCCCAGAGCAGGGCCGTGGCGGTGCTACACGCAACGCTCTTCTCGAAGGGCACGCAGTTCACGGCGGTGGCGCTGGGAAAGTGGTGCTCGAAGAGCTGGCGGTAGAGGTAGGCTTCCTTGGTTTCGGGGGTTTTCACGGGAAAGCGCTCGCTGGCGCCCTTCATCATGCTGTCGCTGATCTCGTGCTCCGCATGTTGTTTCAGCCCATTGATCCAGCCGTAACCCACGCCGTCGGAGAATTGCTCCTTTTGGCGCCACAGGATCTCGTCCGGCAGGGTTCCGTCGAAAGCCTGGCGCAGTAGGTATTTTTCGATGGGTTTTTCGCGCTTGGCGTTGCGGGGAATTTTTAGGTCTGGATCGATCATCATCGCCACGTCCAGGAACTCGCGGTCCAGAAAGGGCACCCGCGCCTCCACGCCCCAGGCGCAACTGGCCTTGTTGGCCCGAAGGCAATCGTAGAGGTGCAGCTTCTGCAGTTTTCGCACGGTTTCGTCGTGCAGGGCGTGTCCATCCGGCGCTTTGTGGAAGTAAAGATAACCGCCAAAAATTTCGTCGGCGCCTTCACCGGACAAGATCATCTTGATGCCCATGGCACGGATTTTCCGCATCATTAGGTACATGGGCGTAGAGGCTCGGATGCTCGTAATGTCGAAGGTCTCCAGGTGGTAGATCACATCGGAGAGTGCGTCCAGGCCTTCTTGTACGGTGAAGTGGATCTCGTGATGGATGGCGCCGATGTGGTCGGCCACTTTGCGCGCGGGCGCCAGATCCGGCGCGCCCACCAGACCCACCGCGAAGGAATGGATCTGGGGCCACCAGGCGGGGGATTGATCATCTTCTTCCACGCGAAGCTGACGATACTTGGCGGCGATGGACGCGATGATGGATGAATCCACGCCGCCTGAAATCAGCACGCCGTAGGGCACGTCGCACATGAGTTGGCGGTGGACGGCTTCCTCCAGAGACTTGCGGAGCTTGGCGGGATCGTAGGGTTCGCTGGGGTAGAAACCGGGCTCAGCCCACTTTGGCTCATAGTATTTCTGGAAGCCCTTGTCGGCCTCGTGGCCCAGGTAGAAGTGGCCCGGTGGCACCTCGCGGATGCGCTCGCAGTGGCCCACCAGGGCCTTCATTTCCGAGGCCACGAAGAGGTTGTCCTGGCGGTCCCAGCCCACGTAGAGGGGGATGACGCCGATGGGATCCCGGGCGATCAAAAAGGTCTCTCGCTTGGGGTCGTAGAGCACGAAGCCGAAGATGCCGTTCATGCGGTTGAGAAAATCTTTGGGCGGCAGTTCGTCGTAGAGGTACAGAATCACTTCGCAGTCCGAGTGGGTCTGAAAATCGTGAGGTTCTTTCAGCCCCTTTCGCAGGTCCTTGTGGTTGTAGATCTCGCCATTCACCGCCAGCACGCTGCCCTTAAGGGTGTCCACCAGGGGCTGGGCGCCATGCTCCACATCCACGATGGACAGCCGCTCGTGAGCCAGGATCGCGCGCGCATCACTGTAGATGCCGCTCCAGTCCGGCCCCCGGTGTCTCAATTTCTTCGCCATGCCCAGCGCCAGCTTCCGCAGCTCACCAGGATTCGAGCGGGTGGGATCGATGTTCAGGATGGTGACAAGGCCGCACATGGGGGCTCCTTGGGAAGGATACAAAGAAAAACCCCCGATCCGCTCGCGCGAATCGGGGGTGGTCAGGGGATTCTTCAGCTAAGCCAGAATCTCTCCGTCCCACGCGCGATTCACGCGAGGGGGCCGATTATTATTGGCGTTGGAGAGAAGGAAGGTCATGTCAGTTCCGAAGGGTTGAGTTTGGGGGAGAGAGGTTGAAACGTCAAGCGGCAGGGACGCGTAAATGAAATGGAGCTGCTCGCCGAAATCAGCCTTTTTTGGTTCGCGGTTTTCGACTGGGTTTGTGAGTCTCGCTTTTTGGGCCCTTCAAGGTTTGTTTCTTCTTTTCATTTTGCGAGAGGGCGAGATAGTTCTCAGCGCTCACAACTTTCCGTCCGCTTTTGGTTTCTAACTCTTTGCGGGCATTTCCGGCCACGGCGCCGCCTTCGCGGGCCGCTTGCTTGTTCTCGGGGAACCCTTTGGTGTCGCGGTTGCGCGCGATTTCCGTGGTCGCGGCTTCACCCAGCATGGAGAAGATGAGTTCGAGATCAGTCATATGGTCTCGAAGGTTTTCTCGCTTGAGCCGTTTGTACTCGGCGTATTGGCTGGGAGTAAGGCCGAAGGTGGTTTCGGAAATCTCCGCAGTAAGAATGGCGTATTCGCGTTGTTCTTTGACCCCGCGTTTCTTCCATTCGTCAGTAAGTTCATCGCGGATAGCGATGGAGCGCATCCGCTTTTCGATCCAGTCGTCGGAGTAGCCTTTGGCTTTGTAAATGGCGCGCGTGCGTTTGGTGGCGAGTTCGGGGTCTTCGATCTCCTGAATGCGCTCATAGCCAACCTTGGCGAGCCATCGCTTGAAAGGCTCGGCCTTTGGACTGGGGATGGACTGTATCAGCCTGAAAAGGCCTTCAGTATTGGCGCAGTTGAGTTTTTGAGGCCCACCCGTAGTTTGGATGGGAAGGGGGGTGGCAAATTGCCACCCCCCTTTGAGAAGCTCAGGGTCTCGACGTCGCATGTCCTTGAGATAGCCAGCCGGGTCTACAGAATTCGTCAATGCCGCGATCACATCCGTGATGACGAACCACCATTCATTGTTGTGGATAGTACGACGGACTTCCTTGCGCTGAAACAGAGCAATGCGAAGTTCAGGATCCAGGTTTGCGCTGCTCACACCCGTTCCACCGCCATCGCGAGGGCATTGCCGCCGCCCAGGCAGAGCGCCGCGACGCCGCGCTGCTTGCCGTGGCGTTCGAGCGCGTGGAGCAGGGTGGCCATCACCCGGGCGCCGCTGGCGCCAATGGGGTGGCCCAGGGCGACGGCGCCGCCGTGGACGTTGATGCGGGATTCGTGCAGCTTCAGCTCTCGGGTCGTGGCCACCATCTGCACGGCGAAAGCCTCGTTGATTTCCCAGAGCTCCACGTCGTCCACGGACCACTTCACTTTTGCCAGCAATTTTTGGATGGCGGGAATCGGCGCCATGGTTACCCACTGGGGATCCACGCCCGCCGTGGCCCAACCCAGGATGCGCGCCTGGATTTGCAAGCCGTGGGCGGCGGCGAAATCATCGCTGGTGATGAGCGCTGCGGCCGCGCCATCGTTCACGCTGGGGGCGTTGCCTGCGGTGACGGTGCCGTCGTTTTGGAAGGCGGGTTTCAGGTTGGCGAGGCTTTCGAGACTTGTGTCGGCGCGGGGGCCTTCGTCGGTGCTGACCAGAACATCGCCTTTGCGGCCTGGCACCGTGACCGGCACGATCTCCGCGTCGAAGGCGCCGGAACCCATGGCCGCCAGGGCCTTGCGGTGGCTATCGAAGGACCAGGCATCCTGCTCGTCGCGGTTGATCCCGTACTTGGTCGCCACCAGCTCGCCCGTGGCGCCCATGGACTGATCCGTCATGGCGCACCAGAGGCCGTCCAGGATCATGCTGTCGAGGGCCTGGGTGTGGCCCATGCGCGCACCAGACCTCAGTTTCGGCATCAGGTAGGGCGCGTTGGACATGGACTCCATTCCGCCCGCCAGGATGACCTCGTGGTCCCCAAGCAGCACGCCACTGGCCGCCAATTGGATGGCCTTGAGGCCCGATCCGCAGACTTTGTTGATGGTCAGTGCCGAGGTGCTGGAGGGCATGCCGCCCTTCAGCGAAGCCTGTCGAGCCGGAGCCTGGCCCACCCCTGCGGACACCACGTTGCCGAGGATGGCCTCGGTCACCGGAAGGCCGGGGAAGCTCGCCAACAGTGCCTTTATAACCGGCGCGGCGAGGTCAGGCGCCTTGAGGGAGGAGAGTCCGCCCTGGAACTTCCCGATGGGCGTACGGAGGCATTTCAGGATCACGGCTTGGGACATGGAACACCAATAAAAGCAGCCACGGAGCAAAGGCTGAAAAAAAATGAGCCACGGATTTCACGGATGAACACGGGTTAAAAACTAGAGGCGGATGCTACTGACTTGGATTTTCGAATTCCTAATTTTTCTTCGTGTGTCTTACCGGCTAAAACCTTTGCCCGCGCGGCTTTAGTGGCACGTCTTCATCCATGCTTCCAAAGTCCATGTCATCGAGTTTCACAGTGGGGGATGAGGGCGGGAAGCGATCGGGAGCTTCTTCTTGCAGGAACCTCCGGGTGCGCTCCATGAGCGATTCCATGTCCTCCAGCATGCGGATCCGCTCCATCTTCATGTTGCGCATCTGCACTTCAAGTTCGGCCACATGCTGATGGGCTTCCCGGACAATTTCATCGGCCTTGAACTGGGCTTCTTTCAGGGTCAGGTCCTTCTCGCGGTTGGCGGTGTCCAGCACGTCTTCCCGGGTGCGCTGGGCTTGCAGCAGGG
>JANXXC010000148.1 GCA_025350765.1 Holophagaceae bacterium
GCGCAGGCCGATGTTGGAGCCCGTGAGCACCACGCTGGCGCCGTTCTTTAGCTTTGGCCCGAGATGGTGGCACATGAGCCATGGGCCGCGCAGATTAGCGGCGATCATCTGATCGAAGGTGGCAAGGGGCGATGATTCCACACTGCCCGTGAGCAGTTGTCCCGCGTTCAAAAACATTCCATCCAGGTCTGGGCAGCGCGCCACGAAAGCCTCCACGGCGGCGTCATCGGCGTGATCAAGCGCAACGTGCAGCGCTCCCGAAAGCGTCTCTTTCAGTGCATCCAAACGACGCCCCACCAACACCAGTTCCGCGCCGCGATCCGCGAAGAGCCGCGCCGCCGCGCGACCAATGCCGCTACCAGCGCCGGTGATGAGAATGCGCTTCCCCTGAAGGTTCATGCGCCGTTCTTTTCCGGAATCTTCACGCTGGTGGGGATGATGACGCCGCCGCTGACGGCCCAGGTGAGGGCCTGATCGGGGCTCATGTGCACGGGGCGCACCTTGGCGGCGTCCACCATCACCACGTAACCCGACGTGGGATTGGGCGCCGTGGCGATGTAGACCGCGATCATCCGCTCGCCGCCCTCCATGGCCCACGTACAATCCCGATGCGCTACAAAGCCCAGCGTATAGGAACCCGGATGGGGCCATTCCACCAGCACCACTTCCTTGAAACCACCGCCGCCATTCTCGCTGTGGCCATTCTGGATGGCGTTGATGAGCTGCTTGGTGGCGCCGTAGATGCCCTTCACCACCGGCACATGAAGCATGATTTCATCCAGCCACAACAGCAGTTGGCGGCCGATGAAATTGCCCACCAACGCGCCCACGAGCATCAGCAGCAGCACCGTGGCGATGGCGGAAAAGAAGGCCAGCGTCCAATAGCCCGGTTCCGGCAAACGCATCGCTGAGTAAGCCAGCACCAAGGGGGATTTAAAGATGCCGATGAGCCCGTCGAAGATCCAGCGCAACATCCAAAGGGTGACCACGAGCGGTAAAAGGGTAAATAGGCCTGCGAGGAGATACCTTCGGATCACTGGATGTTGCTCCCCTCATCTCGATGGTTCGCGGGGCGCTCCCCGGGCTTCCCCGTAAGCTTACCGCTGCGGTCGAAAAGCCGCTCCCCCACCACATCCCAGAAATCCTTGAAGTAGACGGCGGCGCTCCAGATGGCGAGGATGACCGCGATCCACATCAGGATCATGCCCGCGCCCATGACGAAGGCGTAGGGCCGGTTGAGGCGGATGAAGAAGACGAAGATCTCGCGATGGGTGGTGGCGAAGAGCCAGGGATCGAGTTTCGTTCCAAGCATCAGGCAGGAGATGGCCGCCACTTGGGCGCCGAGCTTCCATTTGCCCACGGTGCCCGCTTGAATGGTGACCCCTTCTTCGGATGCGATACCGCGCAGCCCCGTGATGGCGAACTCCCGGGCGATGATGATGAAGGCCATCCAGGCCGGCGCGAGATTCAGTTCCACTAGGCTCATGAGCGCCCCGGCCACCAGGAGCTTGTCCGCCAAGGGATCCAACAGCTTGCCGAGCACCGTCACTTCGTTCCAACGCCGCGCCAGATAGCCATCCAGCCAATCCGTCAACGACGCGATCCAAAACAGCGACACGCCGATGATCAAATGGTTCTGAACCCGCGTCATCAGGACCACGACTAGGATCGGGACCATGAGAATGCGGGCGAAGGTGAGGTAGTTGGGGAGATTCATGCGTACTTCAGGCTAACGCCGAAAGGCGCGGGGCTCCAGGCATGAAGGGGGCGCGATGGATTCAGTCGTTATTTCCCGGCCCCTTGACGAGCACGCGCACTTGTCCCTTCAAATCCGAAATCTCCAGCGACCTTTCTTCGGTAACTTCCAAGCGCGTGGCGAGGCTCCCTGGTTCTGGCGGCCCCAATAGCTCCCGCCGATCCAGCCCCAAGAGCGCAGGCAGGCGATGGATTCCCGATGGCTGCATGGTCTGAGATTTGAGATCCACGTCCAGCGTGTCGAAGTTGAATCGGGAGTCGTACCTCATGAACCCCACGCGAAATTTCCCATGAACCGTCTCCCCAAATAGTCTCGCCCTTGAATCACGATTCGGGCTGTTCGCCGGAGCTTTCGGAAATGCGGTGGACCAGAGTTCATTTCCGTCGGAATCGAAGTGGCGCAAATGGCATTCACCGGCCTCCACCACGCTCAGCAGAATGCTCCCATCGGATAAAAACGAAGCCTCCAACGCGGCGGCAAGGCCGCGCTCCATCAAGTGTTTCCGAACCTCGCCCGTACGGGCGTCGCACAAATCCAGACCTCTAATTTTATCCTCCCATCTTCGCACCAACACTTTTTCCGTGGATGGATTCCGGTCCAGAACCATGTCGGTCTTCCCCAGATCGAGGGTGCCGGTTTTCACGAAGCGAGCGGTGTGTAAATCCAGTTCATAGATACTCATCTTCCGTTCGCCGACCTTGCGTTCGTCGATGAAGGCACGAAGTTTTTCAGGACCTAGAAACACAAGGCGAGAAGCATAGGAATGACTGAATACGAAAGCGTGGTGGGCAACCAGCAGGCCTGAATCTACGTCGTAGACGCTCAACGAATTCGCATCGAAAAACGCGATCCTTTGGCCATCGGCATCAATGGCAATTGGGTCAGGGTAAGAACCTACGCGTATGCCAGTAGCCCGATTGCGGCCCTTTTCAGGTCCCAGGTCCGTAATCCAAAACTCCAGTTCTTCGGCAAATCGAAACGGATTTGGATAGGTCAGCCAAACCAGCCGCTTCCCATTCTGCGACATCAGTTCTGGGTAGCCGCCAACTCGAATTCCCTGCCCGGAATCGGTGTTCAAAGCCACCCTGCAGGATCGCCCCAGCCCCGCCTTCCCCGCCGATACCAGCACCCACGGCCCTCGTCCAGTAGCGCTTACGGAGCCTATCCCAACCATCTGAGATGCATTCATGTGTTCAGTGCCTTGAAGCACGAAGACTGCGGCAATGCTCGTCAGAATCGGAATCGCCAACAGCGAAATCGAGAGTGCCCGATGGCTGCGTTTCAAATCCGTGCGGCCTTTCGCCACCTGCTGCCATCCCGCCACGGTCAGTGCCAACACCACCATGATTCCCCATCCAACCATGAACCAAGGTGCTTCAGGAAAAGCCAGGAGCGCCCCCATCCACCCAAGGAACCAAAGCAGCACGCCGATGGTTGCGCCCAGGGTCACGAAATCCAGTAGCAGCCAGGGCGTGCGAGCCCGAAACGCAATTGAAAATGCGTGGCCAATCAGCGGCGAGGCTATGGAAAAAATAGCCAGCGGAATAAGGCCCGGAAGCCATTCGCCCATGACCCGATGCGCCACCACCACGGGCAACACCACCAAGAGACCACTGATAAAAACGAAGAGGATGACGCCCAAAAGTTTTCCTCCCCAAAGGACCCATGGGGAAATGGGGCGCGCCAAATAAAAACCCACGCGGCCTTCTTGCACGTCCGGCG
>JANXXC010000180.1 GCA_025350765.1 Holophagaceae bacterium
CCCTGCTCGCCGCCACCGCCATGCTGGCCCAAGTGCCCATAAAGTATCCGGAGACTCGGCGGGATGCGGTGGTGGATGACTACTTCGGGACGAAGGTAGCGGATCCTTATCGCTGGCTGGAGGATGACAATGCCCCGGACACCAAGGCTTGGGTAGAGGCCCAAAACAAAGTGACCCGCGCGTATCTGGACGCCATCCCCCAACGGAGCGCCATCAAAGCGCGGCTCACCAAGCTTTGGAATTACGAACGCTTCGGCGTGCCCTTTAAGCGCGGCGACCACTACTTCTACAACCGCAACGACGGCCTGCAGAATCAGGCGGTGCTCTTCGTGACCCAGGACCTCAAGGACAGCGGCCGAGTCCTTTTGGATCCCAACACCCTGAGCAAGGACGGCACCATCGCCTTGAACAGCATTTCCGCCAGCGAGGATGGCAAGCTGCTGGCCTTTGGCATCTCCGTTGGGGGTAGCGACTGGGTGACCTGGAAGGTGCGGGACGTTGCCTCCGGGAAAGATCTGAGCGATGAGATCAAGTGGTCCAAATTCAGCGGAGCCTCATGGGCCAAAGATGGCTCGGGCTTTTACTACAGCGCTTATGCCACGCCCAAGGAAGGCGATGCCCTGAAAGGCGTGAACAAAAACCAGAAGGTCTATTTCCACAAAATTGGAACCAACCAAGCGCAAGATGAGCTCATCTATGAGCGTCCCGATCACCCGGACTGGGGCCTGGGCGCGCGGATCACAGAGGATGGGCGATGGTTGCTCATTCAGCAGAGCGAAGGCACCGAAAACAAGAACCGCCTTTTCCTCAAGGATCTTTCGAAGCCCGGCTCCGTTATCGAGCCCTTTCTGGATCACTTCGACGCGGACTACACCGTCATCGGCAACGACGGTGATCTTTTCTACATCAGCACCGACAAGGAGGCCCCCCGGCACAAGCTGGTGGCCATCCGCCGCGACAAGCCGGAGGCCAAGGACTGGAAGACGGTGATTCCCCAGTCCAAGGATGTGCTTCAGGCCTTGGATCTCATCGACGACCGTTTGGTGGTGGTTTGGATGCATGATGCCCACGAAAAGGTGGAACTCTTTGGCCTGGACGGCAAGAAACAGCGCGATATCACGCTGCCTGCCCTGGGCACCGTGGGCGGCCTCAGCGGCCGTCGCCACGATAAGGAAGGCTTCTACGCTTTCACCTCGTTCACCTATCCGAGTACCGTGTATCGTTTTGACTTCAACACCGGAAAATCCTCGGTCTTCAAGCGTCCCAAGGTGGATTTCAAACCCCAAAATTTTGAGACGAAACAAGTTTTCTACACCTCGAAAGACGGGACCAAAATCCCAATGTTCCTGGTGCACAAGAAGGGGCTGAAGCTTGATGGCCAGAACCCGACGCTGCTCTATGGCTACGGTGGTTTCGACATCTCACTCACGCCAAGTTTCAGCGTCCAGACGCTCACCTGGCTAGAAATGGGCGGCGTCTACGCGCTGGCCAACCTCCGTGGCGGCGGCGAGTACGGTTCCGAATGGCACGATGCGGGACGGCTCAACCAGAAACAAAATGTCTTTGATGATTTCATCGCGGCGGGGGAGTGGCTCATCAAGCACAAGTACACCTCAACGCCCAAGCTTGCCATCCGCGGCGGCAGCAACGGCGGGCTTCTCGTGGGCGCGTGCATGGTTCAACGACCTGATCTTTTCGGGGCCTGCTTGGCGCACGTCGGCGTTATGGACATGCTGCGATTCCACAAGTTCACCATCGGCTGGGCCTGGAAAAGCGACTATGGCAGCAGCGAAACCAAGGACGGTTTCGACAACCTGATCAAGTTCAGCCCGCTTCAGAATCTGAAGGCTGGGCAGAAATATCCACCGACGCTGGTATTCACCGGTGATCACGATGACCGGGTGGTACCGGCCCATAGCTTCAAGTTCGCTGCCCAGCTCCAGGCCGATCAGGCCGGGCCCGCGCCGACCCTGATCCGCATCGAAACCAATGCCGGCCATGGCGCAGGCAAGCCCACCGCCAAACTGATCGACGAAGCCGCCGACGAATGGGCTTTCACCGGCCAGACATTGGGCATGGAGATCAGCCTCAAGCCTTGATCCCGCCCCATTTTCCAGGCACACTCAAGGCTTCGGCCGGTGTAGCTCAGGGGTAGAGCAGCTGATTCGTAATCAGCAGGTCGGGGGTTCAAATCCCTTCGCCGGCTCCAATAAAATCAACAACTTAGACCGCACCTCCAGGCGGTCTTTTTTGTTGGTGCAACGGTAGTGCAACGCCCAGGAGCCAAGTCGAGTCCAGACAAATAGGATTAGCTCTCTTGGACTCGCTCCCCAAGTTGTTAGGCTGCGAGATATTCTTCCTCCCACCCTTAGCGGTGACGGACCGAATCTCATCGAGCCACTAAGGCGCTGAGCCTCGGTCAATTTCCGACTGGTGCCAGTTTTGCCCCCTGGATTGACCCTGAG
>JANXXC010000210.1 GCA_025350765.1 Holophagaceae bacterium
GATGGAAGTCCCCGTTGCCACCACGTAGTCGTCGGGCTTGTCTTGCTGCAACATCCGCCACATGGCTTCCACGAAATCGCCCGCGAAACCCCAGTCGCGCCGGGCGTCCAGGTTGCCCAGGAAAAGTTTATCTTGCAGGCCTAGCTTGATGCGGGTGGCGGCGCGGGTGATTTTGCGGGTCACGAAGGTCTCGCCGCGGCGCGGACTCTCGTGGTTGAAGAGAATGCCGTTGCAGGCGAAGAGCCCGTAACTCTCGCGGTGATTGATGACCTGGTAGTGGGCGTAGACCTTGGCGCAGGCGTAGGGTGAGCGCGGCTCAAACCTAGTGCCCTCATGCTGCCGGGGTTTGGCGCTGCCAAACATTTCAGAGCTTCCCGCCTGATAAAAACGCACCTGCTTGCCACCATTTTTTAGATAGCCGCGCAATGCTTCCAAGAGGCGGATGACGCCCATGGCGGTCACATCCACGGTGTATTCCGGCTGCTCGAAGCTGACCTTCACGTGGCTTTGCGCGCCCAGGTTGTAGACCTCGTCGGGGTGGATGTCTTCGATGAGATTCCGCAGGGCGCCCGCGTCACTGAGATCGCCGTAGTGCAAGTGCAGGCGGGATTCCACGTGGGGATCCGCGTAAATGTGATCAATGCGGTCGGTGTTGAACAGGGAGGCCCGGCGCACCACGCCGTGGACTTCGTACCCCTTGGAGAGCAGCAGCTCCGCGAGATAGCTGCCGTCCTGGCCGGTGATACCGGTGATGAGCGCGATTTTATCGAACTGCTTTTCGTTCATGGCTGGGCTTCCTTGGGAATTGATCGCAACATCGTTTGAAGACTCTGTTCCAGGCTGATCTCGGGTTTCCATTCGGAGTCCGCCATCAACCGCTCCGGTGAACCTACCAGGTAAGAAATATCATCCGATGAATTGGGCTTGCCTTCGAACCGGACTTCGCGGTGCGAATTCAGAAGACCCAGCACCACGGCGACGAGATCCCCGATGCTGCGAGCCTTTCCGGTGCAGACATTGAAGGTGTGATGCCTAGGTGATTCCAGTTCCAGAATGGCCAAGTAGGCGGTTGCCACGTCCAGGACATCAATGAAATCGCGGACGCTGTCCATGCCCCGCATCAATACCGGCGCGGTATCGCCTTTGGAATCATCGAGGCGCCGCAGCAGGGACGGAATCACCAGCTCGGGCCTTTGGTGGGGGCCGAGATGGTTGAAGGGCCGCGCGATGCGAATATCAAGGCGATGGGCGTAGTGAGGCGCCATCTGCTCCACCAAGTGTTTGCTGAGTCCATAGCGCCCCTGGGGCACCAGCGGCCCGTCCTCGCAGTGGGGTTGATCCGATGGCGCGTAGACGTGGCAACTGGACACCAACAACACGCGGGCTTCTTCAAGGTGCTCCAGGAGATTCAGCGTCATGGCGACGTTCTGCGCCACCGGCGCCGTGGTGGTGAAGAGGCTCGGGATCGAGGCTCCCGCGAGATGGATGACCCCATGCCATCGCTTGGGCACCGAGGCCAGCGAGGCCACGTCCGATAGATCCGCGAAGATCGGCGCCACACCGGGCGGGAGCGCAATGCCCCTGGATCCGCGCTGCAGCGCCGAGACCTGGAAGCCACGCTCCACCAGCAACCGCGCCATGTGCAGGCCCACGAAACCGGAGGCGCCGGTGAGGAGGATGGATCGCTTCATGGGCGGGCTTTGGCGGCTCGCCGCTCGGCGCGAGTGGGCCGGCGGCGCAAAGGCCAGAGTGCTCGCAGGCGGTCCCGTGCGCGCAGAAGTGGAGATATTTCCGAGGCGCGGCGGCAGATGACGTACATGTCATCTGGGAACATTCCATCGAAGGTGGCGGTAACCTCCAGTCCCGTCTGGGCCATGATCTTTCGGATGTTCTTCGCATCAAAAAGGAAGAGGTGTTCCTTGGGGCGGAACTGCTCCCAGGATGCGTCTTCGCCACGGTAGCAAGGGGTTTGGAGCAGCACCAGACCACCAGGGGCCAGCAGACCTTCAATAGCCTTGGCCGCGTTAACGGGATCCCGAAAGTGTTCGAAGACATCGAAGCCCGCGATGGCGTCGAAGGAGATCCGGGGCAACTGAACGTCTGGGAAAAGGCCCGGCACCACATGGGGCAGCTTGAAATGCTCCATCGCAAATCGGCAAGTTCCCTCATCCACTTCGACGCCAACCACCTCCTTCACGCCCTGCTCCCGGGCGTAGGCCAGAAAGCCGCCGTGAGAGCAGGCGATCTCGAGGAGGGAATGGATGGAGGCAGAGTAGCGCCGTAGGATCCGCCACCACACGGGAATGCGGTCCCCGAAGTCACTTCGCGCGCGCTCGTCAATGGGCGGGTGCCCGGACACGTTCACCATCTCGCCGCGCCAATAGGCTTCAATTCCGTAGTAGCCCTTGAGGTCGCAGGCCTCCGGCAGGCGGCGTAACACGAGGGTTCCACAAGCAGTGCAAGTCCCGTAATCCGGATGCACCGCCGGGCTGAGCTCACCGCCGCACCAACAAAGCTGCTCCTTGGTTTCTGATCCACTCAATCGATCATTCCCCTTCCATTCAATTCATCCATCCTTCCAGACTTCGAGCCCGTTGTCGCGGGCCCCTCCCTGCATGTAAATCAATGGAGACCTAGGTTCCAGCGGCGGAGGGCCTCCCGATAGATCTCTGCGTAGGTTCTACCCGCCTTCTCCCAAGATGAAGTGGATGCCCTGGCCCGGCCCTTATCGGCGAGGTCGCGGCGCAGGCCCTCGTCCGTCCACAGCCGTGCGATGGCCTGGGCCATGACCGCCACATCCAGTGGATCGAAAAGCAGGGCCGCATCCCCCACGCAATCAGGAATGCCGCAAGAAGTGGATGCCGCGAGAGGTGACCCCAGAGCCATGGCCTCTTGTACGGGGATGCCCGATCCGCCTTCAAACAAGGAAGGGATAACGGTCATTCGTGCCGTGAGGTAGAGGCGTGGCACATCCTCGCCTGGGATGAGGCCTAGGAAGTGAACTTGATTTTCTAGGCCCATTTCCTTGGCCTGGGATTGAATCACCGGGAAGTGTTCGTTTTGATGGCCGCTGGAGACTAGATGCAACTCTAGCCCCTGGGTGGCCTTCAGCTCACGCATGGCCTGGAATAGGCGGAAATAGTTTTTGTGGGGCCAGGTTTGGGCGGGATAGAACATGAATTTTTCCGGCAGGCCATAGCGGGCGCGGAGGGATGCTTCATCTTCGGCTGTGAAGGCTTTTGGTTCCCCCCAGGTAGGGCCAAATGGACCCACGTAGACTTTGTCTTCTGGGATGTCCAAGTGTGCGAGCACATCACGGCGGGTCCATTCATCCACCACCACCACCGCCTGGGCAGCTTTAGCGGACGCGAGATATCGCTCTCTCCGCCGATCTAATTCCTTGGCATCGAAGAACTCTGGGAAGTGCTCGTGCTGGAGATCGTGAAGATTCATTACGTAGGCCAAGCGCCAATGCACGGGGGGGATGGGATGGAGAATCTGGTAGGGGACGTGGACTAGGGTTGAGGCGGAGATGGTTGGGGGAAATGGAGCGGGGTGTTTCAGGGATCTGGCTGTCCGGTGCTGGAGCTGGGCCAGGAAACTTGATTTTCCGGTAAGTGTTTGTTCCAGTCCCACCCCCGCAAGCCTCGATGATTTTCGATCGAAATCGAGCCGTTGGAAGTTCCCCTGCAAAGGGAAGTCCGATTCCCATGAGTGCCCGCCGGTGAGGACGAGGGTTTTGGCATCGGGGAAAAAGGCCGGCATTTTCTCGGCCATCATTTGGCACACCGTTGCGATGCCCCCCGCCTTCGCGGGATCTACGGGAATAAAATTGAACACCAAGGTTTCCAGCTCAGGCATGGGGACCAGTCTATCCGCCAGGCCTGCGCTCGAAACCATCAGAGCCGCTACCCTGGAGCACTCACCCGCTCTGGAATTCTTCCTTTGCAGCTACCCCGCCTAGACATCGCCATCTTCCACAGCAGCTTCGAGTCCCGGGGCGGGGCGGAAGCACTGCTGGCGGACTTCGCGCGGGCGCTGATGGATCGCGGTCATCACGTGCGGGTGCTCACCTTTGGATTCGATGCGGAGCGCTGGAATGAAGCCTTTCTCGGGGCGGAAGTGGTGAAGCTGGATTCTCGCGGAACTTGGGAGAAATTCCGCCCTTGGAGCCGAGAGGCCTGGTATCGCCGTAGCGCTGGTGCGGTTGAGAAAGCATGCGAGGGCTGTGACGTGGTTATGGCCGTGAATCATCCGGCGGCGGCGGTGCTGGCCCTCAGTGGCACTTCAGCTTTTAAGCTCTGGTACTGCCTGGAACCGCCCCGGAGCCTGCATGTGGCGGGTGCCAATCCGCGCACTTCCGAAGCCCTGCGGACGGGCCGCTTGGCCCCCCATAGCCTCATGGGGTCGCGCATCCGCAAAGCGCTCAACAAACATCGGTGGAAACAGATCGTATCGCCCCACCATCGGGACCGCGCCCAGCTGGATCTGAAGGGCGTTCGGGCTATGGACGGCATCTGGGCCCTGGGCCTCTTCTCCGCAGAAAATGTTCAGCACATTTACGGCCGCGAAGCCTCGGTGTTCAGTCCCGCGGTGCCTTTTCCCGATCAGGCGCCAGACTTCCGGCCCTTGGACCGGCACTGCCTGCGAATCCTGAGTCTCAGCCGATTGGAATCCTTCAAGGGATTTGAGACGCTGTTGAAGGGACTGGCCACCTTCCTGAAATCAAATCCTGGGCGCGCTGTGCTGGATATCGTGGGGCAGGGCCAAGACCGCTCGGAGTTGGAGTCCATGGCTTCGAAACTAGATTTGGGCGAGGCCGTGCGGTTCTTTGGATACCTCCCGTCGGCGGAACTCGAAGCGACGTGGTCCCTTGCCGATGTTTTCGCGCTGCTGCCCGTGGATGAACCCTTCGGCATGGTCTTTGTGGAAGCCGCCGCCCGGGGTGTCCTTGCGGTAGGCTCCAATCACGGCGGGCCCGCTGAGATTTTGGGCGAGGGCCAGGGTGGGATTCTGGTGGATCCTTTCCAGGCGGATGCCTTCGCCTCGGCGCTAGAAAAAATCCTGGCCCTGACCGACGACGCTGCCCTGCGGTTGCGGGAGCACGCCTATCACCACGCCGCCGCCCACTATGCCGCCCAGGACTTGGGCGAAAGGCTGGAGACCGCGCTGCGGGATCTTCTCCAAGGAAAGGCTTGAACCCCGTGCCCAGTCCGTTCCTGTTGCTGATGCCCTCCTACAACCAGGCCCATTTTCTTTCGGAGGCCATCCAATCCTGCCTGGATCAGGACGATCCCCTTTGGGAACTCTGGATCCTCGACAACTCCAGCGACGCCTCACCGGAAATCCTTCGAAGCTTCACGGATCCCCGGATCCACGCCATCCACCGGCCCGTGCGCATGGATGTGGGAACCTGCCTGAACGAGCTGCTCGGCAGGGCGAAGGGCGACCATTTCAGTTTCATCCATACGGACAATCGCCTGCTGCCGGGCTACGTGCGGAAGCATCGCGCCGCGCTTTCGCGCCATCCCCAAGCCCTTGCCTACTGCGATTTTTTCGAGATTGACGATGGGGGAAAGAGGCGGAAGATGCATCGCCGTCCGGATCCCTTTCCGCTTCCTCAGTTGTTCTCCAGTGATTCGCTGGGCGTGCCCTTTGCCGCCACCACGGCTCTCGCGGACCGCATTGGAGGCTTCACCACCGACGATCTGGCGGACGATGTCTACTTCGTGCTCCGCGCCGATGGGCTGAGCCCACGGGTGCACATCTCAGAACCGTTGATGGAATACCGGGTGCACGGCCAGTCCCGCACAGAACTGTCCGGAGGCATGGAAGTGCGCCGCGCCATCCACCGCAGTGCCTTGAAGGCGTACCGGGAGCGGAGCGCGGAACTGCCGGATCCCTTCGCGGGTCTGTTGGGAAGGGTTCGCGCCCACGTGGCCAAAGCCTCGGCTATGGCGCTCTCCGTGGCCGCTGCGCTTTTGAAAACCGTTGGGGCTCGCGAAGTGTGGATTGAAGGCACGGGTCCGGCCTCGTTCTGGCTGGCCTGGGCCTGCGCGGATCTCGGCCGGGCGCCGAAGGGTTTTCTGGATGCCGTTCCGGGCCGAATGCTCGGGCTTGAGGTTCATGGGTTGGACGCGGAACTTATCAAGAGCGCCGTGTTGCTGCGGCCGCGGAAACGAAAGCTGACGCATCGAAGCCTTGGCCCGGGTCTCATGCAGCCATTCCGCTGGCTGATGGCGGGCTTGAGCCCTGAGGACACGGTTCTGCGCCGTATGCCACCGGAGCTGGCTTCGGGCTTGCTCATCCCCTATCAAGCCAGTGGAAAAGGAGATGTCTGGATTCGGGGCAAGGGTCCCATGGCGGCCTACTTGGGCTACTTGGCTGAAATGCTCGGGGGCGAAAATATCGTAGGTTGGGTAAGCGATACGCAAATGCCCCTGGGCGGCCTTCCCACGGTTCAGAATGCTCCATCGGATGCGGTGGAGTGGGTGATGCAGGCTTGAGCGGCTAATCTGAGAAGATGCTCTTCGATTCCCCTTCCACCTTTGGCCGCGCTTTTCGCATTCTGAGCTTCGGCGAGAGCCATGGCGCGGCGGTGGGCGTGGTGGTGGATGGCGTGAAGCCGGGGCTTCCCTTCGATCTCGATGAAATCCAAAAAGAAATGGATCGCCGCCGGCCGGGCCAGAGCGACCTCGTCACGCCCCGCAATGAAGGCGACCGCGTTCAGGTGCTTTCGGGCGTTTTTGAAGGCAAGACCACGGGCCACCCCATCGCGCTGGTGGTGTTCAACGAGAATCAGAAATCATCGGATTACAAGGCCATCACGGAACTGTTCCGCCCGGGCCACGCGGACCTGACCTTTGATCGCAAGTACGGCATCCGAGATCCCCGCGGAGGCGGCCGCAGCAGTGGGCGCGAGACTCTTGCAAGGGTGGCGGCGGGCGCTTGGGCCAAGCAACAATTGGCTTCCCTCGGCATTTCCATTCGAGGGTTCAATCGCGAGATCGGCGGCATCGAAGGCCGCAAGGTGGATTGGGCCTTCGTGGAGAAAAATCCGCTTCGCGTGGGGGACCCTGACATCTTTGAATCCCAGAAAACCGCTGTGGAACAAGCCCGCAGCGAAGGCGACAGCGTGGGCGGCGTGGCGGAAATCTGGATCGAGGGCCTGCCCATCGGATTGGGCGACCCCACATTCGCAAAACTAGACGGGCTGCTGGCCTACGCCATGATGAGCATCGGCGCGGTCAAGGGCGTGGAGATCGGCAGCGGCTTCGCGTCGGCCCGGAAGCGCGGCAGCGAGAACAATGATCCGCTCACCCCCGATGGCCCCGAAAAGAATGACGCGGGCGGCACCCTGGGCGGCATCAGCACGGGCGCTACCATCGTAGTGCGGCTGGCGGTGAAGCCGACGAGCTCCATCAGCCATGCTCAGAAAACCATCAACAAGGAAGGCGAGGCCGCTGAGATTTCCACGAAGGGACGCCACGATCCCTGCATCGCGCCGCGCATCGTTCCTGTGGCCGAAAGCATGGCGGCCCTGGTGATTTACGATGCTTACCTCACCCAGCAGGATCTGCGGGAGGGCTCCGTGCCATCCACCGCGGAATGGGACTGGGAGGCCATCGGCCACCTACAGGAAGGGTCATGGGATTGAGCGCCTCTAAGGTCGTGGTCGGGACCCGGGGTTCCAGGCTCGCCGTGGCACAGGGGGAGTTCCTGGTGAAGCACCTGGAATCGAAGGGATTCAAGGTGGATTGGAAGCGCTATACCACCTCCGGTGACCAGTGGTTGAACGGGCCTCTCGATGAATCCCGCGGCTCGGGTTTCTTCACCAAGGAGCTGGAGGATGCCCTTCTGGAGGGCAGCGTGGATCTGCTCATCCACAGCCTGAAAGATGTTTCCCTGCAAAGGCCCGAAGGGGTTCAGATGGCCTGCATACCACGCCGCGAGGATTTCAGCGATTGGCTGGTGATGCGGAAGGACGCGCCAAAGGAATGCGTCATCGGGACCAGTTCCGTGCGCCGGGAGCGAATGCTCTCGGTGACTTTCCCCGAGGCCCACTTTACCTGGATCCGAGGCAATGTTCCGACCCGGGTGCAGCGAGTGCGGGATGGGGAGATGCGCGGCGAGCCCCTGCACGGCACCGTGCTCGCGGCGGCCGGGTTGCGCCGGCTGGGGCTGGATCTCGGGGATCTGGACGTACGGCCCCTCACCCCCGAAGAGCTGCTTCCGGCGCCAGGGCAGGGGGCCCTATTGGCGGAGACGCGAAGTGATCGGAACGACCTTATCGATGCGCTCTCCGATCTCCACGATCCACTGACTGCCTGCTGCGTTGAGCTTGAACGCGCAGTGTTGGCGGGCATCGGCGGCGGCTGCCAGCAACCCCTCGGCGCCTTGGCGCAAGCGCTGGAGGATGGGCGCATCCGGCTGCGGGGCGCCTTCGCCTTTGGGACCGCCATTCATCGAGGCGAAGCCATCGGGAATGATGACGGCTTGCTGGTTTCAACGGTGCTGAGCCAGATGGGGATTTCATGAGAGTGGCTCTGGCCCGCGCCCTGGATCATCCGCTCTGCCGCGCCGTGGCCGAAGCGGGGTGGGAGCCGGTGCCCTACTTCATCACCCGCCAGGAATTCACGCACACCTCGCCGCCCATTCCCCTTGATACCGCCGCCGCCCTGCTGGTGTTGAGTCCCGCGGCCGCGAGGGCCGTGAAGGTGTGGGTGACGAAATCCATGGATGTCGTGGTGCAGGGCCAAGGCACGGAACAGTCGCTGGGCCTTGATTCCGGCCGCATCCGACGGCCTCAAGTTCCCACCGCCGAAGGGCTTTGGGAAATGCTCACGCGAGCCTTTCCACAGGGCGGTGAATTCGTCCTGGCCCGGGGCGAGCGCAGCCGCAAATACCTTGAACATGCCGCCCGGGAAACGGCCTGGCGCATCCATCCCTGGATCACCCATCGCGAAGTGCCCACCCACCCCGAACCCACCCTGCCCAGCGTCGAGGCGCTGCTGGCCCTGAGTCCGCTGCAGGCGGAATACATGGCGAGCGTTCCCGGCGATGCCCTGCGTTTCGCGTGGGGCGAACGCGCCGCCAAGGCCTTCGAGGCGTCCGGCGTGGAAGTCCATGGGGTGTGTGATCCCACGACCGTTTCGCTGATTCATCTGCTGCGCACCTTCGCGCCCACGCAAGAAGTGGGATGATGGCGCCGAAGGCGCCCACCGCAAATCGAAAATCAAAAAACCGAAAATCTAATGATGAGCGCCAGGAGTAATGCATGAGCAACGCCACGATGTTTCAGGAGGCCCTGACGCATTTTCCCGGCGGCGTAAGCAGCCCGGTGCGGGCTTTCCGCGCCGTGGGCGGCACGCCTAAATTCTTCAAGCGGGCCTGGCAGTGTTGGTTCGAGGACGAGGATGGCCAGACTTACTTGGATCTCTGCATGTCCTGGGGGCCGTTGATCCTCGGCCACGCGCATCCAGCCGTTCTCGCTGCGGTTTCGGAAGCCATGCAGGAAGGCCTCACCTTCGGCGCGCCCTCGCGGCGGGAATTGGCCCTGGCACGGCGCATCAAGGAGATGGTGCCTTTCATGGAGAAGCTGCGCTTCGTGAGCAGTGGTACCGAGGCGGTGATGAGCGCCCTGCGCGCCGCCCGGGGCTTCACGAAGCGCGACCGCATCTTGAAATTCGAAGGCTGCTACCACGGCCACAGCGACGGCTTGCTGGTGAAGGCGGGCTCGGGTCTGGTGACCTTCGGCGAACCAACGTCGGCGGGGGTTCCCGCGGCCATCGGCGAGCTGACTTCGGTGCTCCCCCTGGATGATTTCGGCGCCCTGGCCCGCTATTTCGATGAGCATGGTTTTCAGACCGCCTGCGTCATCATCGAGCCGGTGCCCGCCAACAATGGCCTGCTGCCCCAGCAGCTGGAATTCCTGAAAACGCTTCGGGAACTCTGCACGCGGCACGGCGCGTTACTGATCTTTGATGAGGTCATCAGTGGCTTTCGCGTGGCTCCTGGCGGCGCCGCGGAGATGTACAAGATCCAGCCGGATCTCGTCACCTACGGCAAGATCATCGGCGGCGGCATGCCCGTGGGCTGCTATGGCGGCCGCAGGGACGTCATGGGCGTCGTTTCCCCCGATGGCCCGGTGTACCAGGCCGGAACGCTGTCAGGCAATCCCGTGGCCATGGCCGCGGGGCTTGCGACGCTGGAGCTGTTGACGTCTTCCGTTTATTCGGACCTCAATCATCGCGCCACGTTGTGGGCCAAGGCTTTCGAGAAGATTCCAGGCCTTCACGTCCCCCACATCGGCAGCCTGCTCTGGCCCATTTTCCAGGAAGGCGTCCGCCGCAGCGATGGCGTGAAAAGCGCGTCCATCACGCAGTACAACAAGCTCCATAAGCTCATGCTGGACCAAGGCGTCTACCTGGCCCCCAGCGGCTACGAGGTGGCCTTCCTCTCCTTGGCTCATGATAAAAAGGCGCTGGAACACTTTGAAAAGGCGGTGGAGAAAGTGGCGCTTCAAATGCATAACAACTAAACCACGCGGAGGGTCGCGGAGAAGCGGAGGGCAACTGAGACGGCCATCTAATCCTCCTTCTTCCTCCGTGATCCACCGTCCCTCCCTTCCGCGTAGTGTTTAATTTTTTTGAGAATTTCATGACCCAACCCCTCCTCCGCGTTCTCCAAGGCGAAACCCTCGACAAGCCCCCGGTGTGGTTCATGCGCCAGGCGGGGCGTTTTCTACCGGAGTACCGCGCCATCCGGGCCAAGGCGAGTTTCGAGGACTTGCTGAGGGATAGCGATCTCGCCGCCGAGGTCACGCTTCAGCCCATCCGCCGTTTCCCTGCTATTGATGGCGCCATCATCTTCAGCGACATCCTGGTGATCCTGGATGCCTTGGGCTGCGGTGTCACCATTCCAGAAGGGGGGCCACGCTTGGCGCGCACCCTGGATCAATTGGATCCGGATATTGAGCTTAACGAACGAATTTTCGATCCAGTCCAGGACGCCATTCGAAAAGTCAAGGCTCAGCTCCCGGAACACGTCACGATGCTGGGTTTCGCGGGGGCGCCCTGGACCCTGCTGGCCTATGGCCTTGAAGGCAAGGGCAGCAAGACCTGGGCCCGCGCCAAGGCCTTTCTGCATCAGGAACCCGCGATGGCGCGGAAGTGGATGGATCGCCTCGCGGACGCCTCTGCGCGCCTGTTGAACCTCCACATCGGTGCCGGGGCCCAAGGCGTCCAACTTTTTGATACCTGGGCGGGTGAGCTGGATCCGGCGGATTACCGAGCCTTTGCCCTGCCCGCCGTGACACGCACCTTGGAGCAGGTCCACGGGGCGCCGCGCCTCTTCTTCGCCCGCAGCGGCTACCTGCCGCAGGAGTTGGCGGACCTGCCCTGCGAAGGCTTGGCGGTGCCCTGGCAGATGCCCATGGCCGAAGCCCGTCAGCGTTTTTCCGCTTCCAAGGTGCTTCAGGGCAACCTGGACCCCATCGCGCTTCTCGCGGGGAAGGAAACCGCCACGAAAAAGGCTCGGGCCATCGTGGATGCCATGAAGGGCGCCCCGCACATTTTCAACCTGGGCCACGGACTGGTGCCGGAGACTGATCCTGACGTGCTTCAAGCAGTCATTGATGAAGTGAAAAAATGAATCCAGCGATTCCAGTGATTCCTGCGATCGAGCTCCAGCAGGGGTCATTGGATGAGGGCGCGACCGCGATCGCTTTTTTGGGGCGCTCGGCGGCCGCGTCCCCATCCCCGGCGCGCCGCGCCGGTGCCTGCGTGCCACCGCACGACTCCCTCTGTCGCGTCTGGGCTTTTTTCTGTGTATTCCGTGTTCCGCTTTTCCTCGGTGGGTGTGATTTGCTTCAACAGGGCGGATAATCAGTAAGATCTTTCAATCGCAGGAATCGCTGGAAAAAAAGGAATCCATGCCAAGCCTCTCTGATCTCATCCAGCGCTACGATCGCCCCGGCCCGCGCTATACGGGCTATCCCATGCCACCGGTGTGGCAGGACCATTTTCCTGAATCCGAACTCATCGAAGCGCTCAAGCGCGCGAATGCG
>JANXXC010000234.1 GCA_025350765.1 Holophagaceae bacterium
TCCCGGCGCCTTCGTGCAGAAGCGCCTGCCCAGTGGAGGCTCCGTGCTTCGCCAGGAGGGCCGCTCGCTCTTCCTCTCCGGAAATGGCGCCACGCCCAAGGGAGATCGCCCCTTCCTGGTGCGTTTCGACTTGGACACATTGAAGGCCAATGACATCTTCCGCTGCCGGGAAGGCGTCTACGAATCGCCCGTCACGATGCTGCCCGGCGGTGGCTTCATCACGCGCCGGGAAAGCTCTACCGAGCCCCCCAATTACGTCATCTATCCCGCCGGGAAAGGCGAAGCCGTCCAGATCACCCAGTTCAAGGATCCTTCTCCGATCCTCCGGAAGATCTCGAAAAAGTTGGTGCGCTACCAGCGTCCGGATGACGTGGACCTGAGCTTTACCCTCTACCTGCCGCCTGACTATAAGGAAGGCGAACGCCGTCCTGCGGTGGTTTGGGCCTATCCCCTGGAGTTCACCAACTCCGCAGACGCAAGCCAGGTCAGCGGTTCCACGGATCGATTCACCAGCATGGGCGGCGCATCGCACCTGTTCTTCCTGCTTCAGGGATACGTGGTTCTGGACGCCACCACGATGCCCGTGGTGGGCAATCCGGAAACCGTGAACAACACCTATCTCGAACAAGTGGTGGCCTCCGCCAAGGCCGCCATCCACAAGGCCGATGAACTGGGGGTCATCGATCCCAAGCGGGTAGGGGTGGGCGGCCACAGCTACGGAGCCTTCATGACCGCGAACCTGCTGGCCCACAGCGATCTCTTCAAAGCGGGCATCGCGAGGTCCGGCGCCTACAACCGGACCCTCACGCCCTTCGGCTTCCAAAGCGAGCGCCGCACCATCTGGGAAGCGCCAGAGATGTATCTGAAAGTCTCTCCCTTCCTGAGCGCCCACCAATTCCACGCCCCGATCCTGCTCATCCACGGCGAGGCCGACGACAACCCCGGCACCTTCCCTATCCAAAGCGAACGCCTCTTTGCGGCGCTGAAAGGCAACAATCAGGCGGTCCGCTACGTCACCTTGCCCAACGAAGCCCACGGCTACGCCGCGAAAGAAAGCCTCGAACATTGCCTTTGGGAAATGCTCCGTTGGTTCGACCGGCATCTGAAGGTGGAGGCGCCGTGAACTCCGAGAATGAACCACTGCCCCGCCGGGCCTTGAGTGAACAGACGAAGCTCGAACTGGCCAACAGCATCACCCATGGTTTGGGTGCCGCGCTTTCGGTGACGGCGCTGGTGTTGTTGGTGGTCTTCGCCAGTCTGCGAGGCACCGCCCGGCACATCGTAGGGGTCAGTATTTTTGGGACGATGCTGGTGCTGCTTTACACCATGTCTACGCTCTACCATTCCTTTCGCGGCCCCCGCGTGAAAGCGGTATTCAAAATCCTGGACCACAACGCGATTTTTTTACTCATCGCTGGAACCTACACGCCCTTCTGCTTGGGCCCGCTGAATGGCCCTTGGGGATGGACGCTCTTCGGCCTGGTGTGGGGTCTCGCGGCCGTGGGAATCACCTTCAAGTCCATCTTCATCCACCGCATGAAATTCCTGAGCACCGCCATTTACCTGCTCATGGGTTGGATCGCGGTCATCGCCATCGTGCCCCTGTGGCGAGCGCTATCGCCTCACGGCTTGGTTTGGCTCTTGGGTGGTGGGCTCTGCTACACGGCGGGCGCGGCATTCTACGCCTGGCGCAGCCTGCGTTTCCACCACGCCATCTGGCACCTCTTCGTGGTGGCCGGAAGCGCCTGCCATTTTTTCGCGGTGCTGTGGCACGTGATTCCAGCGGCGAGATGAACTGGGTTGATGGGATGAAACCGGAATCGCCACGAAGGCACACGAAGACACTCGAAGAAAAAAATCCTTACTACCAAGAAAACTTAGCCCAAAACATCGTGAAATAACACGAAAAGCCCTATGCGCCACCGCACGGCCCCTCGGTTATCTCCATGCTTTTCTCTGTGGCCTCTATGTCCCCTCTTTTTGATGGCGGGTAGGACCAGATTGAGCGAAGCCGAGAATCAGTAGAGTCTTTTTCGTGTGCCTTCGTGTGCCATCGTGCCTTGTTTTTTTCTGCGCGATGACGAGAGCCTCGCCCCCGCACAGCAGACTTCCAAGCACTCATCGCGGCGACGAGGTTCCATTCCCTTAGAATGAAGCCATCGAGGTCTTTCATGAAACTTCTTCGCATCAATCATCTCGGCATCGCTTCCACGGGCCTCTCGGAAGCCATGGCCCGCATGGAACGGCTCTTCGGCATGGCAGCCGATCACCTCGAAGAAGTGCCGGATCAAAAAGTGAAGACGGCCTTTTATCCGGTGGGCGAATCCAGCCTGGAATTCCTAGAGAGCACGGATGTTGAAGGTCCCATCGGCAAGTTCATCGCCAAGCGTGGCCCCGGCATCCACCACGTTTGTTTCGAAGTGGATGACATCGAAGCCGCCGTGGCCATGCTCGTCGAAAAAGGCGTTCGCATGATTGACGAAAAACCCCGCAGCGGCGCTCATGGCTGCCGCGTGGCCTTCATCCATCCCAGCGCAACAGGCGGCGTGTTGATGGAATTGAGCCAGTCCACCAGGGATTGATTCATTCCACGAAAGTGCGCCAATAGCTCGCCCAAATGGAGGCGCCGAAAAAGATCATCGGGAAGGCCCCCACCGCCAAAAAACAGCCGAAGGGGATCATCTTGGTGTGCAGGTACAACATGAACCGGGCGCACAACAACCGTGATTTTTCGATTCCCATTTTTTGCCCGATTTCAATGGCTCTAGGGAAGCGGTGAAGGGCCTTGAAGAAAATGATGGGGATGCCGACAAAAGTGCCCAAGAAGGTCCCCGCGAAGAGGATGGCCAACATCGGCCCCAAGCCCCAGAAGGCGCCCAGCCACGCGAGCATCTTGAAGTCGCCCATGCCCAAGCCATCAACCTTTCGAATGAGCTTGTACGTGGCATTCACCAGGGCGGGAAGGCCGTAGCCCGCCACCATTCCGATGAGGCTGGATTTCCAGGTGACGGATTCAAACATCAAGGTCCACAGCGGTGATGGCTGTAGACCATTGTGAAAGAGACTCGCCACCAAAAAGTGATTCGAGGAGCTGATGACAGTTACCGTCGCATCGGGCCAGAACAGTTGTGGCAGCGTGAAAAGCAGCCCCAAGGCCATGAGCGGAAACTGGATCACGTCCGGGAGAAAAAATTCCGTGTAGTCCGTGAAGAACAGCACCAGCAAAGCGAAAGCGCAGATGAGCCCCTTCAGCCAAATGAGCGTCCCCACGGGAAACACGTAGACCGAAGCCGCGAAAATAAGTCCACCCAACAATTCCACCAACGGGTAGCGCCCGGGGATTTTCCATCCGCAGGCGGCGCACTTGCCCCGCAGCCAGAGCCAGCCGAAAAGCGGGATGTTGTGCCAGGGCTTGATCTTGGTTTTGCAGTTCGGGCAGTGGCTGCCCTTGGTGACGACGTTGCGGTCTTCGGGTTCTTCCAGCGGCAGTCGGTAGATGAGCACGTTGGCGAAGGACCCGGCCGCCAATCCGAAAGGCGCGATCATCAGCGCCAGAAACCAAGTGGGATAGTCGAAGGCCAGCATTTTGGAAGCATAGGCGAATTGAGGGATTTCCAGATCTTCAGCTTTTTTCCGCGTCTTCCGTGTCCAGCCACGCCCCCTATGCCCCAAAATGGATTCTTCCCGGAGATGCCA
>JANXXC010000258.1 GCA_025350765.1 Holophagaceae bacterium
GATGACCGAGATCACCACCATCTGCGTGGACCAGACGGAATTCCTCGTAAGCAAGCTCAAGGATCGTGGCACGCACCAAGCTTTCGGCGTCGTCACCAACGCCCAGGATTTCATGCGGTTGATCCAGTTGGAATTGATGACGCGGATCTGAGCCACAGATATAGAAAAGCAATCAGAACGAACGATGAACACTGCTGAAAAATCAAAGACCCTTCCTCGGGCTTTTTTCTTCATGTGCCTTTGTGGCTGTTTAGCTTTTCATTTCTGCGCCATGGATTTCAAATTCATCGCGTTGAGGGCTCTCAAAGATTTTCGATAGGAGATGGCCTCTACGTGGAGGCCGTTCCGTTCGCAGAAATCCATTAGCTTTCGCAGATGATCTTTAGGCTCGATTCCCGTGGCCCAGCAGAGCTTGGCTAGGCATTCGGGACAGAGTGCCAAAGGCTGCTGGTCTGATTCTTCCAGACTCTCGCTGCCGTTCATGTTGCAGAGGAATTTCGTGCAATGAAGCATCGAGAACATGTGCCCGGTTTCGTGAGTCGCAGTGGCGATGGCGCGCACCAGGCAGAGCCGAAACGACTTGATGTCATCGGACGGATCGCCCAGGCGGTGGATGGACCAGACTCCGACGCGCTCGCTTATAGAGGCCTCTCCAAAAACGAATTGCCAACTCTCACGGGGATAGAGATCCGAGGCCGTCAACGCGACCAACGCCGCGCCATCCTTGGGCAGGCGTGGTTTCAGGATTTTTTTCAATACGAAGCGAGTGAGAATCTGAGGTCCCTTGCCGCCCGGCAGCGTGCGTCGCGCAGAACTGGGGATCACCGTGAGCGGGAGATCCCCCAGGGTTTTGACTTGGAGGCCAAAATACAAACCCATGAACTCGGTCGTCAGTCCGACGATCTTGCGTTGATCAGCCGTGAAGGCCCCGAGGGGCTGGAGGTAGAGCACCCTGCGCTTTCCCTTGGGAAGCACTGGATCGTAATCCAGGTACTCCTGGAAGGTCTGGCCGTCCTCTTGATGAATAGATAGCCAGTCGCCAGGCTTGGGCGGCCCCAGCCGTTTTTGCAGGGGCTCCAGTTTCTGGATCATCCCCTGCAATGCCTGAATTCGCGCTTTGGGAGATGGCGCCACTGCGGCTTGAAGGCTCAAGAGCCCCAACAAGAACCATCGAAGAATTCGTAACCCTTCTCCCAAGTCTCAATCCATCTTCACCCATCCTAATAAATGCCACAGCTTGCCCTTTTTTATCAGAGTTCATCTGTGGCGTTGATCCCGTCCCCAACCTGAATCACACCCTCGCTCAGGATCTCGCAGCGCAAGCCGCCGCGATGAATGAGACCCGGCAGGATGCTGGGCTTGCCGGTCATTCCCGCTAGGTCTTTGCAGGGTTCGCAGAGGCGCATGCCGCGTAGACGCACTGCTCCCACGCTGAATTCGCGCCCCACCAAATGGTTCAGCGCCAAGCCGCTCGTCACAATGTTGCGGCGGGCATCGCCGGGCGGAATCTCCAGGCCCAGTTCGCGCTGCAAGGCCTCGATAGCCTCCATTTCAATCAGGGTCACTTCCCGCCCGGTGCCTGGATTTTGCGAGAAGGAACCCGCGCCCAGAAAGTAGCGATCGCCCACAAGCCCTTTGCCGGGCACGGCGCGCACGGAATCCACCGCTTGCATGGGGCCCCGTCCCTTAGCAGCGATGTGGATGGATACGATCTGAGCCATGGGAACCTCTACTCTATCCTTGGGTTTCAACCCCATGAATTCAAGGGAATGCCTCTCCTTTGACACCTTGTCAGGGGGCGGTCCCACCCCTCGGCGTGTTCCGATCAACGGCGGATTTATTCCGCTGGCCGAAGGGGGGAACCCGATCCACCCCGCCCCGCTAAAGTAGAAGCATCATCTCCCGGAGACACCCATGAACGAATCTGAATCCCTGTTTGGCTCGAGCGAAAAAGTCGCCGAGCAAGCGCCGCCACCGGGCCTCGTTGATCAGTTTGTCGGTGTCTTCACGGAGCCCTCATCGCTCTTTAAGAAATTGCGGGAGGCGCCCTCATGGGTTCCGGCCCTGATCCTCACCATCGCCGTGAGCCTCGTGGTTATGCTGCTCTGGGCCTCGAAGGTGGACATGGCCGAATCCACGCGGCGGAGCATGGAGATGATGAAGAACGTCTTCCACGTGAACATCCCTGACTCGGCCCTGGACGACGCCATCGCCAAGCAGGATGGCAAGCATCCATGGATTTCGGCGGTCCTCGGTCCTCTCATGGGGACTCCGATTATTTTTCTTCTGGTGGCCCTCATCGTCTGGGGATTCGCCTATGTGGGAAGGCAAGTGGATGGCGAAGCGCCGAGCTTTAAACAGGCCTTTTCCGTCGCAACGGTCCACTACCTGGTGACGCTGCCCTCCATGTTTTTGGCCGGAGTCATGGCGCTTATCCAGCCCGTGGGTGGGCGCAACATCCAGGAGCTGATGCCCACCGTGCTTTCCTTTTTCGTGAAGCCTGAGAGCGGCCTGCTGCGGGGCCTTTGTGGCCTGGTGGATCCGCTCTGGATCTTCTCCTTCGTGGTGCTCGCCATCGCCATGAAGCACACCCTGCGTGCCAAGCCTTGGGCCATTGGGTCCTGCCTGGCGTTCTTTGGATTTTTCGGAATCATCTTCCGCATCCTGGGGGGATTCCTTCAGTGAAGCGCAATTCGAAACTGCTTCTCGGGTTCGGTCTCGCCACCGCGCTTCTAGTGCTCCTGGCCGTGGCCTTCGGCGGCAATAAAGAGGACGCAGATGCCTACGCCTGGGACACGATTTCAAAGGGCGACATTCGCGAAACCATCAGCGCCTCGGGCGAAGTTCAGGCTAAGACCCGCGTGAACGTGGGCACCAACGTAGCCGGCGAAATCAAGGCCATTCATGTGGTGGACGGTCAGGATGTGAAGGCCGGGGATCTCCTCGTCACGATAGATCAGGTGCGTTTGCAGCAAGAAATGGCGCGGGCCGTGGCAGGGCTGGATGGCACCAAAAAAGACGCCGAGCGCATGAAGGCTGCCAAGGAAAAGGCCGCTGAAACATTTTCCCGCCAAGAGAGTCTCTTCAAGCAGGGCCTCATCAGCGACGAGGAATTCCGCCAAGCCAAGCTCAACAAGCAGAGCGCGGACCTCACTTTCCAGAGCGCTCAATCCAACATTGCCCAGAGTGAAGCGAACTTGGGTTCCATGCGCGACAGCCTGAGCAAGACCACGCTCCGGGCGCCCATCGATGGCCGCATCACCAGCCTGAAAGCCGAGAAGGGCGAGATGGCCATCCCGGGCATGAGCAACTTGCCCGGCGCGACGTTAATGATCATTTCTGACATGCACGATCTGCTGGCGGAAGTGAAGGTCAACGAAAGCGAAGTGGTGCGCGTGAAGGCAGGACAAGTGGCCCAGGTCACCGTAGAATCGCTACCTGGGCGCGTCTTCCATGGAAAAGTGAGTGAAGTCGCCACAGGCTCTCTGGGAATCGGCACCGACGCCAGCATGTATAAGGTGAAGGTGTCCTTGGATATGAACGCCAAGGACGTGAATCAACTGCGGCCCGGCATGAGCGCCCGCGCCATCATCCTGACCAACGAAGCCAAGATGGTTTTGCGGGTACCGCTGCAGGCCGTGCTGGAGCGGGATGGATCCATGGAAGACGCCCAGAAACAGGGCCTCCTAGCGCCGGCCTCCCGCAACGTCGTGATGGTGGTGAAGGAGGGCAAGGCCTCTGAGAAGCTGGTGCAGACTGGCATCGCCAACACGCAGCACTTCGAGGTCAAGGGCGGCCTTGCGGAAGGCGACAAGGTGCTCACGGGCCCCATCCGGAAACTCAAAGATTTGAAGGACCGGGCCTCGGTGCAGCTCAAGAAAAAGTCCGATACGGAGCTGGATGAAGCCGCGAAAAAGCGCAAAAGCTCCGAAGAGAAAAAAAGATGAACTTCCGGGAACCCCTCTCGGCGGCGGTCCGCGCCCTCAAAGCCAACAAACTGCGTTCGGCGCTGACGACCCTCGGCATCATCATCGGCGTGGCGGCGGTAATCATCGTCGTGAGTCTGGTGCAGGGGCTCAAAAGCAGCGTGCTGAAGCAGATCGAAAAGGCGGGCAGCCAGACCCTGGTGATCCGGCCGGTCTTCCCCACCGACATGCC
>JANXXC010000011.1 GCA_025350765.1 Holophagaceae bacterium
CCGGTGCCTTTCCGTGAAGACGACCTTTGGAACGGCTATCCAGAGGAAACCAACGCGCCCTACGGCATCGCCAAGAAAGCGCTGCTGGTGCAGCTCCAGAGCTATCGCCAGGAGTATGGCACGCGCGGCATCTTTCTCATCCCCGTGAATCTCTATGGCCCCGGAGATCACTTGGATTTGGAAACCAATCATGTCATCCCCGCGCTCATCCGTAAATTCCTGGAGGCCAAGGCCGAAGGCCGGGATCACGTGGAGTTATGGGGCACTGGCGCCGCCTCCCGCGAGTTCCTATTCGTGGAAGACGCGGCCCACGGCATTGTGGACGGCATGGAGAAATACGAAGACGCCGATCCCGTGAACCTCGGCACCGGCGAAGAAATCACCATCCTGGATCTGGCGATGAAGATCCGCGCCATCACAGGGTTTGAAGGCGAGCTGCGCTTTAATCCCGCCTATCCCGATGGCCAGCCCAAACGCAAACTCGACACCACCAGGGCCTTCGAACGATTTGGATGGGAAGCCCAGATCCGCCTGAATGAAGGCCTGCGGAAAACCACCGAGTGGATGCGCGGAGCGCTGGGACTCTAACCAAAAGCACTACGCGAAGAATGCGAAGAAGAAATATTTATTCGATGCACCGCAGGATTCGTCCATTTCCTTCTTCGCGATCTTTTTCTTCTTCTCCACCTTCGCGTAGTGTTTTTTCAAAGATACATTTTCGCCGCCGCGAAAATCCGCTCTCCCTCGACGGCGTTCATGCAGGGATGGCCTTCCACGGGGCAATCAAAGCGGTGGCAGCCGAGACATTCGAGGCCCGTTTTCTGGATCACGCGGGTGCGCGGACCGTAGGGGGCGGAGACTTCGGGTGTCGTGGGCCCGAAGATGGACACCACGGGCACCTGGCAGGCGGAGGCCATGTGGCCCACGCCGCTATCATTGGCAATCACCACCGCGCTGCGGGCCACCAATGCGGCGGTGCTGGACAGAGGCAGCAGCCCCGTGAGATCCACGATGCCTGGGACAAATTCCGCGATGTGGTGGGCCTGCCGCTCATCCTCGCCGCTGCCGCCGAGCAGCGCGAAACGGATGCCATCCCCCAGCAGCCGATGGATCACGTCCACCCACACCGAGGTGCCTAGGCGCTTGTTCCAGGACATGGCGCCCAGGGACAGCACCACGAATTTATCGCCCAGAAGGTGTTCGCGGCTGACCTCCATGGCGTGGGATTCGGCTTCGGGTCTCGGCCTGAAGGGAATGTGGGGTACGTCGCGCAGATCGGGAAACCCTTTGCGGATGAGCGCCTGATAGCGTTCCAGTTGATGGCCTCCAAGCCCCTTGAAGGCGAGGGTCGAAGTGGCCAAGAGCCGCCCGCCGGTCTCGCGCCAACCCAGGCGCAGCGGGACTCTTGCCAGGTAGGCCGCCAGCAGGGCACGGGTGCTCCGGGGCAGGTTGATGACCGCCGCGGCCTTGTGCTTGCGAAGCAGTTTCACGGATTCCAGGGCGCCCGGCTTGCCTTGGGGATCGCGGCAGACGGCCTGGAACCCGCTGCTGCCATCGAACAATTCCATCAGGTGCGCCGAGCCCCAGGCCACCAGCGGCACGCCCGTGGCCCGCAGCGGCTCCAGCGCCTGGTGGATCATCATGGAATCGCCGATAAAGCGCGGCAGCCGCACCCACACAGCATTCTGCGGGATCTCGCCTACACTGGTGCGACTTTCCAAGGGCCTTCCCATGATCCGATATTCATCCTTCAAGTCATTTTGTCGCAAAGGCCTGCCCTTTGTCTTGATCGTTGGATTCGCGCGCAGCCAGCCGGTTCAAAAACCTCTCGCGGCAGTTCCGCGCTTCACCCTCCACGACGCCATCCAGGCTGAATGGATGCGAGCCGCGCCCAACCTCAAGGTGGACGCGCTGCCTCTGAGAGATCGCGAGCGTTACAAGCTCAGCTTGCAGCGCATCGGCGCGCCGGGCAGCCCCAGGCTTTTGCCCCCGGAGTTAGAGACTCCCACTGTCGAGATCTGGGAAGCCAAGGCCAAGGAAGCGAAGACACCCAAGGAGCGCTTCACCGCCCTGCACTTCCTCAACCGCCTGAAGAGCCCGAAAGCATTGAGCGCATTGGGGGGCCTGAAACCCGACGACGCCAAGACCTGGCCCAAGCATCTCTACCTCGAAGCCAACATCGCCACCGCGCGGCTCCAAGGCGGCGAAGTGTCCGAGGAATTGCAGGCCTTCCTGGATGCCCTGCAGAAAGCCGGAAAGGTAGAGCCCGTGCGGGCCCAGGCGGCGCGGCTAAGGCTGGTGATGGCGGGGAAGGAGAAGGGGTTATTGCCGTTGGTGAAGGCCACGCCGGGCAGTGTGTTGGCGCTGATGGATGCGTGGAATAAAGGGCCGTGGGAGAAGCGAAAAGATCACACGAAAACACTCGCCCAATGGTCCTACACAACTGAACCAACTCACCCTTGGTGGAGAACACTCGGCATGCAGAAACCCCTGAGTGATGAGCGCTACGAACCCATGCTTCAAGGGCTCATGCAGCGGCTTTGTGAGGCCCTCCCTCCGAACACACCCACTGGATTCTTGGACGATGTATCCGGTGTACTAGCTCCACACAA
This sequence comes from Holophagaceae bacterium, assembly GCA_025350765.1. Classification (GTDB taxonomy): domain Bacteria; phylum Acidobacteriota; class Holophagae; order Holophagales; family Holophagaceae; genus JANXPB01. The sequence goes on from JANXXC010000011.1 coordinate 2,613, forward strand.
ATCCCAACAACTCCACCATGTCATAGCGGGTATCCAGGCACTCGGGAGGTTCAATTCACCGGAGGCGCTTCAAGAACTCCGTGATGCCATGGAAATCTACACTGCCTGGCAGGAAGGCTGGTCCGGCGTATTAGTAACGGCATCGCTTCCGACCATGCGTAAGCTCGATCCCGCCGAGGCGGACATGCTCAGGGCGCGACTGCTCAACGGCGACAACCCCATCGCCCGCTCTGCCGCCATTGAAGACCTTCCCGAAGCTCCCGCCGATCTCAATGCCCTCACCCAGCTCACATGGAAGGACAAAGATCTAGAGCCCCAGCAGACGCTCATCGAGAGCTACTCGCGCTGGAAGTTGCCGAAGGAAAATCAAATGGAGTTGCTCAAGCCCTGGCTCCAACATCCCGACTGGGCCTGTCGTTACCTTGCTTATCAGCAGCTAGTGAAGTTGGACGCAGCAGCGCCTTGGCCGACCGCCCCCGAGCCGAATGAACGAGAAAAAAAATTGCTAGTGGAAGCCAATCGCCTGGCCTCGGCAGGCAAGCCGCTACGTTTGCGCATCACCTTCTCGGGCAAGCGCCAAGTGACTCTGCGCCTGGATCCCACCATCGCCCCCATCAACGTGGCGAACCTGGAGCTGCTCGCGAAAAAGGGCTTCTTCAACGGCCGTCGGGTGCCGAGGGTGGTGCCGGATTTCGTGGTGCAGATGGGGTCGCCCTACGACACCATGGATGGCGGTCCGGGCTATTCCGTGCGCTGCGAAAACAGCCTGAATTGGTACGGCCCGGGGAGCGTGGGCATGGCCCTGAGCGGCAAGGACACGGGCGGTTCCCAGTTTTTCATCACCACCAACGCCACGCCGCATCTCACGGGCAAGTACACCCGCATGGGCGAGGTGGAGAACCTGGACCAGGCGCTGAAAATTCTCGACGACCTGGAGCTCGGCGCGAAGATCGAGCGGGTGGAAGTGATCGAGTGACAAGCGACCAACCCTGACTCATTCAGGCCGAGCAAAAACTTCGGCGATGACCTTCTTTCGGTGATTGAAGATCGTCTCCAAGTCCTTGCGGACCCACAGGGCCTGCACGATGCGGCCGAAAATCCCCCAGCCAACCTTGTAGCGCACCCGGTCGATGATGCGGGTGCCCCCTTCGGGCAGATCCTCGAAAATGTGCGTGTGATGCCAGAGGGCGTAGGGCCCCTGGATCTGCCGGTCCACGAAGCGATGCCCCTCTTCGTAGGCCTCGATGAGGGTGCGCCATTTAATGGGCAAGCCCCGAACCCGCAAGCGGTATTCAAACACGGCGCCTTCGCCTCGGGGCAGCGGTGTGGGCGTCTCGATCTGGAAATGCAGCCAGGGCGGAGTGAGTCGTTGGAGATTCGCCGGGTCGGAGAAAAAGGCGAAGACCTCGGCGCGGGGAATCGGCAGATCTTGGGTGGCCTGGAACAGGTCTTCGCGCATCAGGGCAGCAGATCAGCGAGGGCGTCCTCGGCCTTCTCGAACTTGAACGGAAAGCCCCATTTCAACGCCTGGCGCGGATAGACAAAGGCCCCTTCCAGGACTTCCGAAGCCATTTCACCCAGGAGAAGCTTGACGCCCATCTCCGTGAGGAAGGCCGGAATGGGCATGACGGGGCGGTGCATCCGCGCGCCTAGGAGCTGCGTGAAGGTCTCGTTGGTGAGCGGCCGGGGCGCCGTGCCGTTGATGGGACCGCTCCAACCGTTGTTTCTCGCCGCCTCAATGTAGAGGCCCACGATGTCGTCGATGTGGATCCAAGAAAAGCCCTGCTGGCCGTTCCCGAGCTTGGCGCCTTGGAAAAATTTCATCGGAAAAACCATCTTCGCCAGGGCGCCACCGGTCCTGCTGAGCACCACGCCGCTGCGCACTTTCACCACGCGGATACCGGATTTCTGAGCCTCGTCCGCGGCCTTCTCCCACGCTGCGCAGAGCACCGCCAGAAAACTTTTGCCCTCAGGATCCTGCTCGGAAATGGCACGCCCATCCCGGGGCCCATAAAAGCCGATGGCCGATGCATTCACCAAAACCTTGGGGCCCGCGGCGCAGGCCGCCATGGCCTTCACCAACCGGGAGGTAGTCCCCACGCGGCTTTCCACGAGCTCGCGCTTGTAGGTTTCATTCCATCTTTTCCCAGCGATGCTCGCGCCGGCGAGATTGATGACCGCATCGGTCCCCTCCAGGACCCCCGGCAGTTCCTCGTAGCTCCGGGCGCTGACGCCCGCCGGAACAGAAAGGCCCGAAGGATTCCGGCTCAGTACCGAGACCTTGGTCCCTTGGGCCAGCAGCGTCTCCACCAAGGGGGTTCCCACCAACCCCGAACCGCCCGCCACAACGACATGGTGCAAGACCTCAGGGCCCATGGGCGCCTCCTTGGGTTACAGGATAAGATTTTTTGGAGATGCGAGGTTGGTTTCCGGCATCGAAAGGGAATGAATCCATTCCGAGCCCTCCCTACAGCTCTGTACATTTCCCTCGCAACACTGGCGCTTCAAGCCCAGCCAGTGCCGTGGCAGCCCTGGTCCCCGGCTAGTTTCGCCAAGGGCAAAACCGAAAAGAAACTCGTCCTGGTGGATGCCGAAGCGACGTGGTGCCACTGGTGTCATGTGATGGATGAGAAGACTTATAGCGATCCAAAAATCCGGGCGCTGCTCCAAGCTCATTTCGTCGCCATCAAAGCCGACATTGACGTGCATCCGGACGCCCACGAATTATTCGAAGACATCGGCTGGCCAGGCACCGCGATCTACGGGCCCGATGGCACCGTGCTCTACCGCCATCGCGGCTTCATTCCACCGAATGAATTCAGAGAGGTGTTGGAGGGCTTCATTCTGGATCAGAAAAACGGGAGCCTGAAACCCTGGGCCGAAACCATGACGACCCCCAAGGACACTCCGCCCGAATTTTCGGATCTCGCATCCGCGCGCGATCTGGCGCTCTCCTTGATGGATGACACCTACGACTTGGACCAGGGCGGTTGGGGCTCCAGTCAGAAATACCCCATCGCCGCCAACGTCGCCGCGGCCTTCGCCGAAGCGGCTCGCCGCAAGGATGGAGGCTGGCGTCTGCGCTCGCTCTACACGCTCAAGCAGCAGCGCGCCATCACCGACCCCGTCTGGGGCGGCGTATTCCAGTACAGCGTCGGCCCCACCTGGCACGATGTGCATTTTGAAAAGCTCACGGGCCTGCAGGCGGGCTATCTGGAAAATCTGGCGGAGGCCCACCGTGTCACGGGCGATGCAGACTTCCTGAAGGACGCCGACGCCGTGCTGAAGTACCTGCGGCGCTTCATGCAGCATCCGGATGGCGGCTTCAGCGCCACCATGGATGCGGATGTGGGCGGCTACGACAAGTCGGTGCCCTTCGTGGATGGCCACCTTTTCTACGCCCTGGATGACCCGGGACGCGTCAAGCGGGGCTTGCCTCGCATCGATCAACGTCGCTACGCCTCGGTCAACGGTCAAATGATCGCGGCCCTGGCCTCGCTGCAGCGCTCCACCGGAGAGGAAACTCTTCTGGCCGAAGCCCGCGCGGCCCTGACCTTCGCGGATGCGAACTTGATGGAGCAGGGGGGCTACCGGCATAACGCCGAGGCGCGTGAGGCCTTCTTCCTCGGGGATCAGTTGGGAATGTTGCGGGGGCTTCTGGCCTTGCATGAATGCACCGGCGAATCGGCACTATTGGATCGAGCCGAGGGCCTAGCAGCCTTCATGGACCAACAGTTTTCCGATGGCAAGGGCCTCTTTCGCAGCCGCACCCTCGCGGTCAATGCCGCCCCTGCCATCGGGGCCTTCGCGGAGATCCGCACCCCCTTCGAGGACAATGGCCAGGCGGCCCATCTGCTGCTTCGACTCTACGCGTTCACCGGCAAAGAAGCTCATCGCGAAAGATCGAAATCCCTGCTGAGGATGCTCGGCTCAAAACAGAAACTCGAAGACCAGGGCCGCTGGCTGGGCGAGTTCGTACAGGCGGCGGACGAGGCACTGGAAGAGCCCAGCCACTTGGTGGTGGTGGGTCCCCGTCAGGATCCCCGCACCCTGGAACTCTTTCATGCGGCGCTGAAATCCGGACGACCGAATCTCGCGGTGATCCTTCATGACCCCGCAGACGGCGCACCGAAAAATCCGGATCTCGGATTTCCGCCGCTAAAAAAACCCGCCGCCTTCCTGTGTGGCAAGGGCACCTGCTCCAGTCCCCTGACTACGGCAGAAGCCGTTCTGGAGGCCGCGCGTTAAAGGTTAGGATTCCGGAACCAGGCGCACGGGCGCAGAGAGGGGATGCCCGTTTTCAAGGGTCCCGCGCCAAGGCCGATAGCCATCCTTCTTGATGAGCAATTCCTGCTTTCGAGAAGAGGCGGGCAGCTCTAGGCCAAAGATCGGCGTCGGTCCCTTGGGCGCGCCATCCACGTAGACCTCCGCGTTGCTTGGATCACTCAGTACGTAGGTGTAGTCCTTCCAAAGCTGCAGATTCACGCTCTGGGAGGTGTCCTCAGACTTCAGATTGAGGGTCGCGCGATTGTGGAAGGGCTTGTCCACGATCACTTCCTTGGTGCTGGCCTTCACCTCCACCGTGAGGGGCGTGCGGCCGGTAAGCGGTTGGCCATCCACCCGGACCTCGGCGCCCGGCGGATACGATTTAATGTGGATCATCCGGGTGGCCGAGGCGTTATGCCAGGCCCACCCCCCCAAAGCCAGCACCAGGACACCGGCCGCCAAGGCCCAGTTAGTGAAGGAGGCCGGGAGCTCCTGGGACGCGGACTTTTCTTCGGCGACGGGGGCTAGGCGCTCCGGCGCCGTGTAGTGGTAGGCCGGAGCGGGGCTGGCCTTCCGCGGGGCCGAGGTTTCCGCCGCACGGGCTGAACTGGAGGCTCGCAACAAGCTTTGCGGGGGAATCAGGGTGGAGTGGGATTCTTCGGGGTTCACCCGGGCCGCAGAGGCTCTGCGCTCTGGGGTGGCAGGCCCCACGGAAGCGAGGGCATCCGCCGTGGGGACATCCTCCTGCGCCATACCGCTGCTGGGCTGCTTCGGCATCAGCAGTTTTCCGGAAGGCTCGCCGGAAATCTTGAGCGGCGCGTTGTACAGAGGGGAGTCAGGAAAGGGACTATCCCCGAAAATCTGATCCACGGTCATGGTGGATTTTTCATCTCCAAAGAGGCCGTGCAGCTCGGGCACCTGTAGCGCCGAGACCTCCGTCTGGAGGGCAGAATTCACGCGCGCCGCGGCGGCGAGATCCACCAGGAAACTCCGAGTATTGGGGTAGCGCAGGGCGGCTTCCCGGTCCAAGGCGCGGCGCAGGACCTTGGCCAACACTGGATCCATGCCATCGGGAATCACCGGCGGCTCGTGGACGATGTGGTAGAGGATGGCGCCCAGCGTGTCCCCTGGATGGGGCATGCGCCCGCCCGAAAACATCTCGAAGGCCGTCACGGCAAGGGCGTAACGATCCGTGGCGGCGCTGGCATCGGCGCCCTTCAGTAATTCCGGTGCCGTGTAGGAGGGCGTGCCCACGATCATTCCCGCGGTGGTGAGCTTGGAGTCGCCACCCTTGGCGATGCCAAAATCCATGAGCTTAAGCCTTCCATCACTGCTCACCAGGATGTTCTCGGGTTTCACATCCCGATGCACCACGCCGGCGCCCTCTGCCGCCACCAGAGCCTTGGCGCATTGCAGCAATAGCCGCAGGGCGTCTTCGGTGTCCAGGGCATCGCCCCGGATCAGCGATCCCAAGCTGTTGCCCTCAACGTATTCCATGGCCAGGAAGGGGCCAATGGCCGGGTCCTCGCCCACGTCGTAAATGGTGATGATGTTCGGATCATTGAGCCGCGCCGAGATCTCGGCTTCGCGCTGAAACCTGATCAGCGCGCCGTGCTGCTGATCGCCGGTTTCCTTCACGACCTTGATGGCCAATCGCCGTTTCAGGAGAGGATCTTGGGCCAGATAAACCGCCCCCATCGCTCCTTGCCCCAGAAGCTCCAGGACCTGATATCTGCCGATGGAAGTAGGATTCTGGGACATCCAGATCTCAATAGGGCCGAGTGGCCAAATAAAAGGTGAATGAGGGCGAGCGCTTGAATCTTCCCGAGAATAGCAGCGCCACATCCCCCCCGCCAGGGCCTCCGCAACCTTTGGGTGGGAGTTGTATAATTCCTGCGCTAACCTTCCCTAACCCCCCAAGTCCCGTTCCTCAAGGAGTCCCCCATGGCCGATCTAAATCGGGATGATTTCCTTGAGGCCCTCAAGGACAAAAAAAGAAACTTCGAGCACATGGACTTCGAGGGCATGGATCTGCGGGGCATTGATCTCCAGCGGATCAATTTCACCGGATCGAATCTCACGGGGGTGAAATTCAATGGCAACCGGCTCACGGAAGCAAACCTCACCCGGGTGGACCTCAGCGAGGCGGAACTCTCTGGCTGCAAGCTCATGAACGCCAACCTGGAAGGGGCCATCCTGCGCAAGGCCGACTTGACGGACGCGAATCTAAGCGGCGCCCGGCTCCTGCGCGCGGATTTGCGCAGCGCCGATCTTTCCCGCGCCATTTGCGCCGAAGCGGATCTGCGAGGCGCCGACCTCACCCGCGCCAAACTCTCGGTGGTGGATTTTCGCATGGCCAACTTGGGCAGGGCGAACCTAACCGGCGCCATGATGCGCGGCGCGTTGATGCGCGGCGCGGATCTCACCGAGGCCATCCTGGATGGCGCAACGGGACTGGAACAGCAAGTTTCTCCCTCCAACACCAGCGAAGTCGCCCTGCCCAAGGCGAAGCAATCCCAGAGGATCCCCACGGGGTCCATTCCAAAGGCCGGCGCTTCGGCACGAATTCCGTTGGCGCAAGAACCTTCAGCCACCGCTATTGGACTCGTGAATCCCGCCCGCACCCAGACCATTCAGCCTGGGCGCACCCAAACCATGCAGCCAGGACGCACTCAAACCATGCAGCCCTCGGCCCCTGCGGGGATCCTTGCAAGACCCATGGGCCCGGCCGCAGCGCCTGGCACGAAACCCAGACCCAAGAAATATCACCCGCCCCTGCGCCACATTCCCGCCCTCATATTCACGTCGTCGGGTTGGATCCGTGGGCAGTTCCACGTGCCGGTAATGCATGGGTTTCTGGATTTCCTCAACCGCATGGGCGAGCTGCTAAAACTCACGGACGTGACCCTGCCCCACCTCAAACGGGAACTGGCCTTCTTCGGCCTGCGGCGCGATTCCGCCATCATGATCATTCCCGATTGCGAGGAAGATCTGCTGAGCCTGCCCACCATCACCGGCAATGCCGAAACCCACCAGACCTCCTTTCTCATGGCCACCGGGAGCGTCAGCGGCAACATGACCATCGAGGCGGACATCCGCATCTCGGACTATTTGAACCAGGGGAGATGGGTGGTGCTGCGGGACTGCGAAGTGGGATCCCACGGGGGGCCCGGCGGCCGAAGCAAGGTGGCCTCTTTTCCGCTGCTGGTACTCAACACCTCCAGCGTCATCGGCACTTCCGATGAAAGCCTGGTGAGCTACGAATAAAAAAGGGCCTCTGGTAAAACACCTGCCACAGCGCCTCTTCGCAAATGGATCAAATATTCCTTGTTGCCTTCGCCGCCCCGGATGGGACTTTCCATCAAGCCCTGCGGGGCCAGTTCCGAGGCTTCGAAAAAGCGCCAGATTTCTTTGCACACCCGGGCGTGAACCGCGGCATCCCTCACGATCCCGCCGTCGCCCACATCGCCTCGGCCAGCCTCGAACTGGGGCTTTACCAACAGAATGGCTTCGGCCTTTTCCACCAGACTCGGCAGCAGGGGAAGGATGGCCAGCCGCAGGGAGATGAAGCTGAGATCCGCCACCAGAAGGGAACAGCGTTCGGGGATCCGGCTTGAATCCCAGGTGCGGAGGTTGCACTGTTCGATGCTGACGACGCGATCATCCGTGCGCATTTTCCAATGCAACTGGTTGGTGCCCACATCCACGGCGTAGACCCTGGTGGCACCGCGCTGCAACAGGCAGTCCGTGAATCCTCCCGTAGAGGCTCCCGCGTCGAAGCAGACGCGATTTTTTGGGTCGACGCTGAAGGCCTCCAAACCACCCGCCAATTTCAATCCTCCACGGCTGACATAGGGCAACGCCTCGCCGCGCAGGCGGATATTGGCGGCCTCATCCACCGAAGTGCCCGCCTTGGTCACGGGCCGGTCCTCCACCAGTACATCGCCCGCCAGGATCCGCGCCTGGGCGAGGGTCCGGCTCTCCACCAGACCCCGCTGGACGAGGAGGAGGTCCAGGCGGAGCTTCATCAGAGGGGAGCCTTGGCGCGACTGCTTTCACGGATCTGGATGCCCATGGAGCTGCCACCCAGCACCGCCGCATTGTGCAATTCGCCCGAGACCACCAGCAACTCCCCCATGCCGGGCAGGGGATCCCGGGTGGTGACCCACAACTCGCCGCTGCCATCTTGAATCTTGTAGAAGCGCGTGCCCACGAAGGGAAGCTGGGTGGTGTCCACCACCTTGCCCTTCACGCGCACGGAGCGGCCCTCTAGACTCGGCGCGGATTGGCGCACTTCGGCGATGGATTTGGTGCCCAGGGGCAGCAGGCCGCAATGGGCCAATGAAAAGACGAAGGCGAAGACTGTCGCGGTCAGCGCGATGAATCGAAAGGAGCGGATGGGATGGTTGTTCATATTTTCTCCTTCTTCTGGCGGGCCACTTCCACGCGGTACAGCGCCACATTTTGATTGTGCTCTGAAAGAGTGCGCGCAAAGCGATGACCCCCAGTGCCCGTGGCGACGAAGTAGAGATCCTGGCCTTCCTCAGGATGCTTGGCGGCCTCGATGGCGGCGGCGCTGGGGATGCCGATGGGCGAAGGCGGAAGCCCTCCGCTGGTGTAGGTGTTGAAGGGATGCACGCGCGCGATATCCTCCCGCAAGGGCGCGGTGAAGCGCAGATCACCGCTCAGCCAACGGGCGTAAAGGCTGGTGGGATCACACTGGAGCCTCATCCCTAGTTTCAATCGCCGGGCGTAAACACCGGCGATCATCGGCAGTTCATTCGGCAGATTCGTTTCCTTTTCCGCGAGGCTCGCCAGGATCAATGTCTCATAGGGAGAAAGCTCGCCCCCTTCCAGTTTCGGCCGCACAGAACGGTGGAAAGTCTCCACCATCGCCAGAAAAATCTCTTCGGGTTCCATGGCGTGGTGGACGCGATAGGTGGCCGGAGCGACCAGGCCTTCAAGCCTCGGTGCATCAGGAAAACCCGCGGTGGCGGCCAGATTAGGGCTCTTCCAGAGCTTCCAGAAAACATCTTCAGGAACAAACTCTTTGAGCCGCCCCTGAACCATCCAGGCATGAGCGGCAGGGGGAATGACAATATTGGTGAAGTGGATCTCGCCACGGCGGAGCTTGTTCGCCACGTCTGAGATGCTGGCTTGGGAATTGAAGGTGTATTCACCGCGGATGAGCTGCAGATGCCGCGCTCGGGCCCAGAGTTTGAAGAGGGACGCCGATCGGATGACCCCTTCCCGCTCCAACTGATCGGCGATCTGATTCACCGTCGCGCCTTTGCGGATTAGCACCGTCCCTTGAGCCTGCAAGGGCCCGTCCCGCTTCCAGGACCACGCCGCCCACAGCGGCGGCAAGGTCAATAGCAGCGTGGCGAGAAGCAATCGTTTTGAGGTGCGGGAACGGGCCATTCCTTAGGGTATGAGGGTCGAGGGGTGAGGGTCGAGGGTTGAGGTGGCAGCAGCGTAGCGATGGATCAAAAATCGAAACCTGGTTATCGGCCTTACTCAGCCTGAAATGCTTGAACCGCGAAATACGCGAAACGCCCTGGGGGCGTGCGAAAGGCGACTGAGTGTGCCTTCCGCCCCGTGAACGGCCAGCCACGCAGAGCGCGGCTGGGGGCCACAGGCCCAGGCGGCCCATCACTGCTGAGTTTCGCGCCCTTTCGCGCCTTTCGCGGTTCCAGGTTTTCCTGAGCCACGGGTGAACCGATCAGGCTGAGCCAAGCTGAGAATCAGAAATCGGAAATCAAAAAACGAAAATTCATCCTGGCCGGGCATCCTTGAAGGATCACTCCGAGGCATCCATGTCAGGTTCTTCCGGCTATCGCCGCGACATCGGTTTCTTTAGCGCCACGATGCTCATCGCGGGCTCCATGATTGGATCCGGCATCTTCATCGTCAGCGCCGACATCGTCCGCCAGGTGCATACGGGGCCGATGCTGCTGGCGACTTGGTGTCTGACGGGTGTGCTGACGCTATGCGCGACGCTTTCCTACGGCGAGCTGACGGGGATGATGCCGAAGGCTGGCGGCATCTACGTTTACCTGCGGGAGATGTATGGGCCCATGGCCGGATTCCTTTATGGCTGGGCCTGTTTCCTGGTCATCGAGAGCGGCGCCATCGCCGCGGTGGCGGTGGGCAGCGGAAAATACATGGGGACCTTCGTGCCCGCCATCAGCGAAGCCCACTGGCTGATGGGTCCTTGGAACATCAAGGCACTTCAAATCACGCACGACATCGCGCTCGGCCCTTACGAATTCGGACTCACCACGGCGCGGGCCGTGGGCATCGGCGTCATCATCGCGATTAGCCTAATCAACACCTATGGCGTGAAACTCGGCGCGTGGGCCATGAATTTCTTCACCGTCGCCAAACTGGGAGCCATGGCCGCGCTCATCATTTTCGGCCTGACCATGACCCCCAAAATTTTGCCGGTCGCGGGTCTTTACGTGGCGCCGTTGGGCGTCGCGCCAATCACGCTGCTGGCGGCGCTCATGGTGGCTCAAGTGGGCAGCTTTTTTTCCTGCGAAGGCTGGAGCTTCATCGGGAACGTCGCCGCGGAGATCAAGGAACCCAAGCGCACCTTGCCCCTCTCACTGTTGGTGGGGCCCGTGGTGGTCATCGGCCTCTACCTGCTGGCAAACCTGGCCTACCTGCGTCTGCTGGGGCCCACGGGCATCGCCAATGCCCCGGATGATCGCGTGGGTGCCATGGCGCTGAACGCGCTCTTCGGTCCCATCGGAGGTTCCTTGATGGCCGGCGCCATCATGATTTCCATGTTCGGCTACGTGAATGGCGCGTCCTTCACCACCGCCCGGGTCTACCAGGCCATGGGCGAAGATGGCCTATTTGTAGGCGGCGCCGGGAAGCTCAACTCCCATGGCGTACCCGCCTGGGCCCTGTGGCTCCAGGCGGCCTGGGCCTGCGTCCTGACCCTCAGTGGATCCTTCGAGCAGCTGGTGGACTACAGCACCTTCGCGCAGCTTCTCTTCGTGGTGGCGGTCATCGCGGGCGTCATCGTGCTGCGCATCAAAAGGCCCAGCATGGAGCGCCCCTACAAGACCTGGGGCTACCCTGTGGTGCCGGTCATTTATGTCCTAGGCGCGGGCTCCATCATGGTCTTTCTGCTGCGCTACAAACCCGCCTTCACCTGGCCGGGATTGGTGCTCGTCATCCTTGGAATTCCAGTCTATCTCTGGCGAATACGCGGTCGGGTCACCTCGGCCTGAGGCAGCCAATAGCTGGAATTTTCATCGCTCCCCTTGCGCGCGGGCTCCTAAGGCCTAGCCTCCTCCTGGGGGTTCCCATGTACATCTGCAGATGGCATCTCGACATTCCATTTGGAAGACAAGCCGAGGCGGTGAAGACCATGAACGCGTGGAAGGAGGAGGCCTTGCCCACGGTTTTTCGAAAGGCCAAGGGCGCGCGCCTGCTGGCGGGCCATGTGGGCGTCTCGGCGTCTCACCTCGTGGCGGAATACGAATTCGAATCCCTGGTGGATTGGGAAGAGTCCATCGCAGGCATGGGAGAGCCACGCTTTGTGAAGTACGCCGAAGCCTTGGCTCCCCTCGTGGTGGCGGGCTCTCAGCGGTGGGAGATCCTCAAGGTTCTGGGCTGACCCCCACCACCTCGCACCAGAGCCCGTGAAAATGATGGACGCCATTTTCTCGGGTGACGCTGTAGCGGCCGCGGTCATAGGTGCGTGAGCGGAGGCCCCGCTGCACGGATTCGCACAGGAAGATGTCCTCTTGTTGCACCGCGTCGCTAAAAGCCAGGTTTTCAGCGAATTTGGCGGCCCAATCTTCTGGCAGTGGATCCGGCGCGAACCACTCAAAGCGCGTGAGTGTTTTCTCAGGGCCCAGGGGCAGGATGTGGTTCACCTGTAAGTGGTCCGGATAAAGATTCAGCATCAGATTCGGGAAGACCCAGTAGTACAGCGCCACGGGGGCCTCGATGGCTTCGCCTTCTGCCAGATCGCGATGATAGACCGAGGCCGCGACCTTCACCGGCGCGTGCTGTTTCGAATAATGTCGAAACAATTCCACGCGATAGGCGGCGTAATCCAGCTGGCGGAACAGCTCTGGATGCACCCCGGGAATGTGATAGCCCTCCAGGTAGTTGTCCACGTAGACCTTCCAGTTGCAGGCCAGCTCATAGTCCCTGCGATGGTGCAGGCGCAGGGTTTCGGGTTTCCACCTCCGGGTTTCCTCGGGGATGGCGCCCAGGCATTCCGCCAGGGTTGGCCCATCGGCATGGAGATTCACGAACACGAGGGGGCCGAAGGTCTCCACGCGAAAAGATGGCAGGCGATGGTCCTCCTTGTTGAAGTTCGCCACGCCCTCGAATTCCGGCGTGCCCTTCAGGCGCCCATCCAGACCGTAGGTCCAGCCGTGATAGGCGCATTGCAAGGCCCGGCGATGCCCACAGCCCGTGGCCACCGGTCCCGCGCGATGGCGGCAGACATTCGAAAAAGCGCGCAGGGCGCCGTCCTCGGCCCGGGTCACGAGCACCGGTTCATGGGCGACGGTGGTGGTGATGAAGTCGCCCTTTTCCTTCAACTGTTCTAGATTTCCCGCCACCTGCCAGGTGCGTCCGAAGATCCTCTCCTGCTCGGTCCGTAGGATTTCCGGATCCGTATAACACTGCGACGGTAGGGTCGCGGCGCGGGAGAGATCGGGGTCGAAGTGGAAGTCGGTCATGTTCATTCCGCATGATAGGTTAGGAGCCGTTAGGGAATAACTAGTGCTTTCCTGGTTATTCCGTTACGGCCCCTTATGCCG
>JANXXC010000014.1 GCA_025350765.1 Holophagaceae bacterium
CCTGCCGGAGGGACGCAGCATCACCCTCAGCGCCCGATACTCCAAGCAGTACAGCGCGGGCGGTGATCAGGCCCTCATTGACGGGCTGCGAGGCGGCGGCGGATGGCGCCAGGGCCGCTGGCAGGGCTACCAGGGCCAGGATCTCGAAGCCGTGGTGGATCTGGGTTCTGTGCAGGAGCTCCACCGCCTTGGCATGGGCTTCATGCAGGACACCCGCAGCTGGATCCTGATGCCGAAAGAGGTCTCCTTCGCCCTGAGCGAGGACGGCAAAACGTTTCAGGAATTGGGCCTCCTTAGCTCAGGCGTCGATGAGCACCAGATGGAAATGGTCACCAAGGATTTGGCGGTGGATTTCACCCCGCGAAAGGCCCGCTTCATCCGCATCCGGGTCCACCACTATGGCAACCTGCCCTCGTGGCATCCGGGCGCCGGCAATCCAGCCTTCTTCTTCGCCGACGAGATCCTGGTGAACTAGCGGCGGACTGTGCCTTCCATCGGGTGGCCCTCGGCGATCGAAGACCCGCAACTCGGCCTTGAAACCCTTCTTCCCTCGGCCACACCTCTCCACCACGAGGTGTTTATGAATCCCTTCCTTTCTCCCGCGCCGGCCTTGGTGGCCGTCTCCGAACCACTTGATCTGATGCGGCTGGGACATCGCACTGGCGCGCTTTTCGCTGCGGTCTTCGTGATTGCGATTTGTCTTTGGCTGATGCGTGAACTCGGCGCGCGGGGCTCCTTTCTCTGGGTCCACGGAGGCACGGCGATGCTCATGCTGGTGTTGAGCGCGGCGTGGGGTGGTGGCCTTATCGCCCGGCGCAGCGATGGCTCCTGGCCGCGTTGGATCGCGGCGGTGGCGGTGGCCTCTTTGGTCTGCTTAATGAGCGGAGACCTGGGACTGTTCATGGCCAATTGGGGGCTCATGCTCCTTCGATCCAAAGCCTCGGCTTGGACCATGGTTCAGATGACGAGTCTCCAGGAACAAGGATTCTTGCTGAGTTACGGCTACCTGTTGGCCCTCTCCTTCACCGCGGGGGCGGGGCTTTTCATCCGGCGCAGGGCCCTGAAAAAAGCCTGATCATTTCCTTGCGATAGAGGAGCCAGGACCCGACGCTGATGGGTCCTGTAACTTCCGTGGAACGTCATGCGCATTCCATTCTGGCTTCCAGCCCTGTGGATTGGCCTCACCCTTGCGGCCCTGCCGCAGCTCCCGGTGCTCACCCTCGTGGGCTATCACGCCCTCTGCCTATTGGGTGCCTCGCGACATCCGCTGCCTCAATGGGGTGCCATGCCCATGGCCGCCTGGGCCGGGCTTGGGGCGGGGGCCCTGGTGATTCCTCTGGTGTTTCGCGGCGCCCTTCCCGGGCAGTTGCCCATGGCGGGCGCCCAGGCCTTTTTGGCCCATTGGCCCGGCGGCTTTCCCAGCTACGTGATCTACACCCTGACCTTCAACAGCCTTTGCGAAGAGGTCTACTGGCGCCACGCGCTGGTGCTGGATCATCCCCGCTGGACAGACCCGCGCCACGGCCTGGCCTTTGGCCTTCATCACCTGGTGGGCAACGGTCTCGTCTTCGGCCCCGCCTCCATGCTGCCGGCCTTCGCCTACACCGCGCTGGGCGGTTGGCTGGGGGTGAAAGTGGCGCGGCGCTGCGGCGGGCTGGGCCTGGTGATGCTCGGCCACAGCCTGCTCAATGCCCTGAGCTTCGCGTGGCTCTGGAAGACGCTGCGGTAGGCCTTCTGTTTAGATGAAGGCATGGACCGCAGCATCGGCAAGTTCGAGATCATCCGCCGCCTGGGGCAGGGGGCCATGGGCGAAGTCTTTCTGGCGCGGGATCCGAGTATCGGCCGCGAGGTGGCCATCAAGACCATCCTGCCGTCCCTGGTGCCCATGGACGACGTGCGCCAGCGCTTTGCGCGAGAGGCCCAGGCCGCGGGCGTCTTGCAGCATCCCAATGTCGCCACGGTGTTTGAGTACGGCGAGGATCACGACGTTCTTTTTCTCGTCATGGAATACGTGCCCGGCGAAGATCTGGGCGCGGTCCTCCAACGCGATGAATTGAGCACCCCTGAAATTCTGGAAGTCGTCGCGCAGATCTGCGACGGCCTGAACCACGCCCACAAGCAGGGCATCGTCCACCGCGACATCAAGCCTTCAAACGTAATGCTGCTGCGGGACGACGAAGGTTTGAAAGCCAAGATCATGGATTTTGGCGTGGCGAAAACCGCCAGCCACGATCTCACGCAAACGGGCCAAATTGTGGGGACGCTGGCCTACATGGCCCCCGAATATTTGCGCACCGGCAAGGCCAGCCCTCAATCCGATCAGTTCTCCGTGGGGGTGCTGCTCTACGAAGCGCTGACGGGCGACAAACCCTTCACCGGCGAGACCACGGGCGCCGTGGTCTACGGCATCATCCACGACGCGCCGCGGCCACTGGATCCTGCGCACTTGAAAGGCGTGAGCCCCGCCGTGCGCACTCTGGTGGAGCGGGCCCTGAGCAAGGAACCGGACGAACGATTTGCATCGACGGGTGATCTCGCCCGAGCCCTGCGCTCCGCAAAAGATCCCCTTTGGTCTACGACCTTGGACGCCACGGCCGCCATGGCCCGGCCCCAGCCCGGCACCACCGAGCGCGTGCAGTTAGCCGCGCCGCGCCGCCCACGCTGGCCCTGGATCCTGGGCCTCGGAATCGTCGCGCTGATCGCCGTCTTTGTCTGGATGCGCCAGCCCCAGGCGCCCCTCGTCATTCAGACTCCCACCGCCGCCAATCCCCACCTTAACGATGTGGTGCTGGATCAAGCCACCCTGCTCATGGATACCAAACCGAAGGAAGCCCTGGCCCTCATTCAAGGCGTCATCGAGGCCACGCCCAAGGAGGTGCCCATGGACCCGGACGCCTACGCCCTCAAGCTGGTGGCCCTCTACAAACAGGGGAATTTGGAAGCCTTCGGCGAAACCTTGAGCGAGTCCAAATACCGAGGCCTCACCCCAAAAGATCTGCTCACCAACAAGCCCTACAAAGCCATGCTCGAACGCGACAAAACTAAGAGGAAACTATCGGAGGAATTGAGGGCGAGGTTGATTAAGGGGGAGTGACGCAAGTTTCAGTGGATGCCTGGAGTCTGGGCTGGAAGGGGCCTGTGGCGGAATTGGATGGGGAGGATCCAGAGGCGGGCTCCGATCCAATCGCTCATGTGAGTCCATGCGGCCCAGTAGGCGATGCCCGTGGCAAGGGACGCGCAGAAAGCCAGTGCGGGGCTGATGCCGGCGAGTGGCCCGACGACCTGCCAGTGCAACAGGTAGATGAACAGCGACGCGCTCGCGATGATGCGCACCGGGGAGCTGAGCTGCCTCGGGACTCGGATCGCGGGAACCCAAATCAGCAACAACATCCCGACAATAAGAAGGGCCTCGCGGGTGGGGTCTCCCAAGAAAGTGGGCACCGCGAAGGAGACGAAGAGGGTGATCGCGCCGCGATGCAAGGTGGTGCGCGCGCGCGCGGCGGCCCAGCCGAGGCAGAACAACCAGAACACGGCGAGAGGTGAGTAGATCCCCCCACGGAGGAGATCCAGATCCAGTACCTGGTAGTGGGTGATGAGCCCCGCGAGGGCCAGCGCCATGGGGAAAGCGAAGGGCAGGCGCCGTTCCAGCCGGTCCACCAGGGGAATCGCCATCACCGCCGTCAGGACCGCGAGGGTCTGGACGAGCACCTCGATGAACCAGAACTGCCACTGCGGCGCAGGATTCCGGGGACCGAGAACATCGTTGAGGAAGAACAGGTTGAACCACGAGTACCGATCCGTCAGGAGTAGGAGCACCGTGACGAAGGCCATGAAGGGCAGCGCGATGCGCCCGATGCTGGTCAGCAGGTGGCGCACCCGGTCGCCGCGAGGCGACTCGGACAAGTGGAATCGCGCAAAGTTGTACCCCGCGATGCAAAGCAGCACATGCGCGCCACCCTTCAGGAGAAAAAGCAGCGAGTGGGTTCCGACAATGAGAAGGATCGCCAAGGCCCGCAGCGCGATGCTCATCTCGATCGCCTGCCAATGGAACCATCTCGGCCGCGCCTTGGCCCCTGCTTGATTCACCGTTTGGGCCGTCGCCGGGGGGCGCGCCGCTGCGGCCAGGTCCGCGATGGACATCGTGTGCCAACCAACGGGGACGCGACCCAGGATCTCATCGAGTCGAAAGGACATCTCGACGTAGGACAAGGAATCGCCGCCCAGGGAGACGAAGGAGTCGCGGACCGTCGCGTGAGGGCGGCCGAGCAGCTCGGCATAAAGGTTGAGAAGCGAATCCGCCGAGCCCTCTGCCTTCGAGGAGTCATCGATTCTGATGCCAGAGCCAACGCCAAGTTCGAGCAGCGCGGGGAAATGAATCTTGCTGGAGGAGAGGCGGGGCAAGGCTTCCAAGGCGACCACCCGCAAGGCGCTACCCGGCAGTCCGCAGACGCCGGAAAGATGGCGCCGGGCTGCGTCCGCGTCGCTTTCATCGCCCTCGACCCCAACGATCAAGGCATTGACTCCCTCAACACAAGCGGCCGTGATGCCGCGGTCGCGCAAAATCGTCTCAAGGTGTTCAAGGTCAATGCGATGACCGAGAACCTTGGCGATGCGATTTCGGCGACCCACAATTTCGAAAAAGCCATCCGCCGTGCGGCGAGCCAGATCGCCCGTGCGTAGGCAATCCAAAACGCGGCCAAGGCCAAGATCGGCGGGGCTTTCCGCGTAGCCCAGCATCACGTTGGGACCCGAATAAATTAGCTCGCCGATTTCCATTTCGAGGCCGGTGCCTGCTTCATCAGGGTTGACCTCGATCATGAACTGCCCGCCGGGAATGGGGCGACCGATGGTATGACCTTGGGAGCCCGCGAGATCGGGTGGGAGGTAGGCCATGCGCGCGGTGGCCTCGGTCTGGCCGTACATGACGAACAATTCCCAACCCTGACGTTGTGCGACATCGGCGTAGTGCTTTACGAGATCCGGGCGGAGGCGGCCACCGGCCTGGGTGACGTAGCGCAAGCTCGGCAGTTCCATCCGCTCAAAGCCAATGCGTTCGAGCAGGTCGAAGGTGAAGGGAACGGCGGCGAAGGTGGTGCAACGCGCTTCGCGGAACAATTCCCAGAAGCAAGCGTCCACCACCGAGAGGGGCGTGAGCGCGAGGGTCGCGCCGCGCAACAGATGGGTGTTGATGACCGACAGGCCGTAGCTGTAGTGCATCGGCAAGGACGTGGCGGCGCAATCGCTGTCGCGGATCCCCAGGTAGTCCGCGATGGACCCGGCGTTGGCCTGCACGTTGTCGTGGGAAAGGCGCACCAGTTTGGGAGAACCCGTGGATCCCGAGGTACTCAGGAGCAGGGCCAGGTCGGGGTGCAGTTCGTGGATGGGCTCGGCGTGGCGGTGTTCCAGCTTCCCATCGGCGTGCAGCACCACGTCCGGGTCGTAGGCCGCCACGAGCGACGCCAAAGCTACGTCGTTTGCGGCGTCCAGGAGCAGCACCGGATGGTCGCCTTGCAGCGCGGCCAGGTATCCCACGACGGCCTCAAGTTGGTTGGCGCAGCGGACGAAGACCAGGCACCGGCCGGTGCCGAGCCGCAGGGCGAGGTCGCCGACGCGTTCGCTGAGCTCCGTGTAGGTGAAGGACTCCCGCGCCGTGCGAAGGGCGATGCGATCCCCGTGGGCGGCCAGATCCCGCACAAAAGCCACCCGGCTGGGGCCAAGGCGAGAGCTTTCAAGAACAGGCATTCGGCAACTATAACGGGTACCACCAGCGAGGGGCGTCCTGGCGGTTCTGCAAGTGGAACAATTCCTGCGGCCAGAAATGCTGAAGCGGGATTGAGCGCTGATTAGAAATCCAGATTCAAAAAACTAAAACACCACGCGGAGGGCAGCGGAGGGGCGGAGGGAAGCCGAGAAAGACAAATTTTCCCCTCCGCTGCCCTCAGGTTCTTCTCCGCTACCCTCCGCGAGATCTCTTTTTTTCACGGGACTTCGGCGAAGCCAAGCACCGCGGAATGTCCACTCAGACCTGCTCACCCACAAGCTCTACAGCGCCACGCTGAAAAAAGACAAAATGATTATCGGCATGATTCAGCTTGAAAACCATGAATCCGCAGATTCCGCAGATGACGCAGAAAGAGCCTTGGGTCCAGCGATTTCAACGATTCACACCGATTCAATATGGTAGCCGCCGGGCGTTTTTCGGTATCGCTTCGCAAGCATGGGCTCCATGGGAGGCGTCATGGCTGCGCCTTTTGGTGGGCGCGGCCATGACGCCTCCCATGACCTCCGGCAGTGCCGGAGGCCGCCTGCGGCGGGCCCATGCCCAATGGGTCGGCGCCCATCTGCGTCATCTGCGGAATTTGTGGCTTCAGTTTTGATCTTGAAATCCAAAAGCGGGGTGATGCCGATAGTCAAATTCTATTTTTGACTGCGAATCAGTATCAGTCGCCTTTCGCGCGCGCCCAGGGCGTTTCGCGTTTTTAGCGGTTCAAGCATTTCAGGCTGAGTAAGGCCGATAATCAGG
>JANXXC010000117.1 GCA_025350765.1 Holophagaceae bacterium
CTCGGCGCTTTGGGGGGGCATGGATTCCAGGCGGTCCAGTTCTTCCAGCGCCTTTTTCTCGGCTTCGAGGCTCATGCCCGCGGTGAGGATCTGCTCCCGCAATTTCTTCGTCTCGCCCTTCTCATCCTGTTTGCCCAGTTCCTGCTGGATGACGCGCATCTTCTCATTCAGCACGTACTGCTTGTGGTCTTGATCCAGGCGCGCCCGGGTCTTTTCGTCCACTTCCCGCTCGATCTTGAACCGCGCGGAATCCATCTCCAGCAGCTTTTGCACCGCATCGAGCCGGGGTTCGATCTCTAGGGCATCAAGAATGGGCTGCTTTTCCCGCACCTCCGCGGGGATGAGGGCCGCCACGGTGTCGATGGCCTTCCCTAAGGGCAGCTCTCGGATCTGGTCCATGCTCAGGAGCCGTGAGGCATCGGGATTCCGGCCTAGGAAGGCCTCCACGGCGCGCCGGAAGGGTTTCAGTAAGGTTGCCTCGCTTGATACGGATGGCGGCTCTTGCAGGATGCTCACTTCAGCCTGAATGGCCTCGCTTTCGGTGATGAATCGCTCCAGCTTCACGCGCGCGATGCCTTTGACGCCCACCTTGAAGTAGTCCTTGGGCAGGGCGATGAGGGATTCCACCAAGGCCAAGGTCCCAATGGCGAAGAGATCATCGGTCTCCGGATCCTCGACCTTGGGATCTTTCTGGGTCAAAAGGACTAGATGGTCACCGGCCTTGATGGAGGATTCGAGGGTCTTCACCGAGCTGCGCCGCCCCACCACGAAGGGCACGCGGGCATTGGGGAAGAGGACCATATCCCGGATGGGGATGGCGGGCAGGGTGATGCGTTTTTCGGGCAGGACCACTTGAACTCCCCCACCCAAAGAGATCGGGCTCAGATCCATTGTAGGAACCCCGCGCAAGTCCCCCGCGAGGTGCCTTCGGCACCCCTAGGTGAGCTTCGCCATTGGCCTACGCCTTGGACCTCAATTCTCGCTCTTCACACCTGTTTCATCCCGCCGCGGAAATCGGCAGGCTGGGGATGCCGAGCAGCTCTTCCACTTTCTGGCGGGTGAGGCGCAGGGATTCACGGTTCTCGCGATCTTCGCTGGGCATCTCATACATGGGCTCGATGAGCACCTTTTCCAGCAGGTTCCGCAGGCCGCGGGCGCCGAGTTTGCGAGACATAGCCTGATCGGCGATGGCTTCCAGCGCGCCATCTTCGAAGGTGAGGTCCACGTCGTCCATGTCGAAGAGCCGGATGTACTGCTTGGTCAGCGCGTTCTTGGGCTCCGTGAGGATGCGTTTGAGGGCGGCTTTGTCAAGGGAGTCCAGTGCCGCGATGACGGGCATGCGGCCCACTAATTCCGGAATCAAACCGAACTTGATGATGTCTTCGGGCTCCACGAGCTTGAGCAGGTTTTCGGCCTCTTCCTTCGATGACACCGCCGCGCCGAACCCCATGGCTTTGGCGCGGACGCGCTGCTTGATGAGATCCTCAATGCCGACGAAGGCGCCACCGCAGATGAACAGAATGTTGCTGGTGTCCAGCTGGATGAATTCCTGGTGCGGATGCTTGCGGCCCCCCTGGGGTGGCACGTTGGCGACGGTGCCCTCCACGAGCTTGAGTAGGGCCTGCTGCACGCCCTCGCCGCTCACATCGCGGGTGATGCTCGGGTTTTCGCTCTTGCGCCCGATCTTGTCGATTTCATCAATGAAGACGATGCCCTTCTGGGCTCGGTCCACGTCGTAATTCGCGGCCTGCAGCAGCTTGGTTAGGATGTTCTCTACGTCTTCGCCCACATAACCGGCTTCCGTCAGCGTGGTGGCGTCCGCCATGGCCAGGGGCACATCGAGCACTCGCGCCAAAGTTTGCGCCAGCAGCGTTTTGCCGGTGCCCGTGGGGCCGATGAGCAGAATGTTGCTCTTGGCCAGTTCCACGTCGTCCTTCACGGATACGGGCCGTTTGGCCACAAGGATGCGCTTGTAATGGTTGTAGACGGCCACCGCCAGGCGCTTTTTGGCAGGGTCCTGGCCGATGACGTAGTCGTTGAGGAATCCCATGATTTCTTTGGGGCGGGCAAGGCGCGTTTCCACGCGCCCCACGGCGCGACCCTGCCGGCTCATGCGCATCTGCAATTGGCCGGCATCCACGCATTCGTTGCATATGAAGGCGAAGCCCAGGGCCTCGGGGCCCGCGAGCAATTGTTCGACTTCAGGAGCTGCTTTTCCGCAGAAAGAACAGTGCTGGTCCTTCTTGGTCTTGTTCATGGGGCCCCCCCCGGGACGACCGTACTACTCAAGTCTTGGCGTGTCGCGTGTCGAATTTTGGTTGTCACTTTTTTTTGTGGTTGTTCAGGTGATGGATGGTCATCAGCGTCACTACCTCGTAGCGCCTAGTACCGGCTGGGATACGGACCCTCACCTCGGCCCCTTCTTCCATGCCCACCAGGGCCAGCCCAATGGGCGAGCTGATGCTCAACTGGTCCTTGCTCGCCCCCAATTCCTCGGGGAGTACCAGGTGGTAGGTCACCTGCTGGTCCGTATCAAGATCCAACAGGGTGACTTTGGAGCCATAGGCCACCCGGTCTTTGGGCAGCCGGGTGATGTCGAGGGTGGCCACCTCGGCGATGCGTTTTTCCATGGATACGACTTTGGATTGGAACATGTCGCGCTTGGCCAGAGCCTGCTCGTATTCGGCGTTTTCAGAGAGGTCGCCCTGGCTCGCGGCGCTGGCGATCTCTTTGGGGATTTCAATGAGCAGGGCTTGCTTGAGTACTCTCAGCTCGGTTTCCAGCTTGGCGAGGACGTGCTTGGTCATCTCTTGAGTCCAACGGTAAGGAGGCTCTGACGGGAGTGGAGTCAGGCCTGAGGTGGAAACGCGGCGGAGTAGGATTCTACCCACTCCTGAGGCGGAACGGTTTGACCGTCCCGGGGCTGGGTCTTGAAGCGGCGGTGCATCCAGAACCACCAGCGTGGATCTTTGCGGACCTGGTCCTCGATCCGGCGAGCCATGGCTTGGGTTGCGGTCCACACATCCCGGTTCAGATCACCGGATAGGGGCGCATGGAAAGGGGCTTCGAAGCGGACGATGATGGTGCCATCCGGTTCGGGCCAGCTGAAGACCGGCAGGATGGGCAGATCGAACTTCACGGCGAGGGTTCCAGCGGTTAGGAAAGTGGAGGCCCACCGACCCATGAACTTTACGAAGCCACCCATTCCCAGGGCATCCTGATCCATGAGGAACCCCACACCCTTGCCGGCCTTCAAGGCCTTCAAGGCGCCGCGGACGCCACCATCCTTTGGAATGACCTCATTGCCGAAACGCCTGCGGAGCCTTACCAGCTCGGGTTCCAGCAGGGGGTTGTCAAGCTCGCGCGCGATGACCGCCAAGCACCGCCCGTGGCGGCTTTGGGCCAGCGCGATGGCCTCCCAATTGCCGTAATGGCCCGTCAGCTGGATAAAGCCCTTGCCTTCGGCAGCGGCCACATCAAAGTGCTCCAGTCCTTCCACTTTCACCAAGGCGTCTAATTCCAGAGGCTCCGCGTGCATGAGCGGAATGCTGGACAGGAGCAATGCGCCGAAATGGCGAAAGGAGGCTTTCGCCACCTCCCGTGCCTTCGCCTCATCAAATCCCAGATCCGAGGCCAGGATGTTCTCGATGGCTACCTTCCGATGGCGACGATCCAGATGGAAAGCCAAGGCGCCCAACCCCTGTCCCACCGCTTGCACCGTGGTCCGGGGGAAGGCCGAAAGCAGGCGATCGAAGGCCCTGAAGAGCCGGAACTCGACGCGATGGCGGAGGGTGGGTTGGGAGGGGAGCTGCATATGTCGTTGTTCAAGAATTTTCGGGTGGTGCAACGGGCAGGCGCGGTATTGCGGCCCCTAAAAAAGGGCGCCTCGGAGATCCGAGGCGCAACATGAATATCATACCAGATCGTGACGTTGAATTTGAACGGTGCCTGGCACTGCCACAAGAGCAACAAAAGGCCGCCCTTGCGGGCGGCCTTTTCTCGGTGCGGCCCGTCCTAACGACTGACGGTGAGGTTGTAGGGGATGGTGGTGCTGGAACCGGCGTAGCGCTTGACGGCGACGTACACCGTGGTGGCGCCGCCGCTGTTGACCCAGCTGGCGTTCTCGGTGGTGGTGGTGCCCTCGGACGCGGCGAGCTGAGTGCCGGCGGCGTTGTAGATGTACAGGTCGTAGTCGTAGGTGGAACCCGTGGGCCCTGTCATTCCCACGCTCAGGGTTTTGCCCGCGCCGACGTTCACCGCGAAGTAATCGTTGTCCGTGGCGCTGCTGATAAAGCCGACGATCTTGGTGGCGGTATCAGGCACCGCGTTGGCGGCGGCGATGCTGTTATTGGCTTCCACTTCGTTGTAGGTGACCGAAGGCGGCGGCGTCACGTAGCTTAGCGCCAGGGTGTAAGGCGAGGCGCTGGCGGTGGCGTACACGATGACGTTGGCGTAAACCGTCAAATTGGTGCTACCAGCGTTGGTGTAAGTCACGCTCTCGGTGGTGGTGCTGCCGGTGGAGCTGGCGAGGGTGGTGCCCGCGGCATTCTTGAGGTAGAGATCCCAATCCGGGCCGCTGGGGCCGGTCATGTTGATGGTGATCTTCTGGCCGGGGGTGAGGATCAGGGCGAAGTTATCCACATCCGTGGTGGTGGGCAAGTTGCCTTGGATGGCGGTGTAGCTTGCGCCCACGGCGTTGGCGGTGGCGATGGTGTTGTTGGGTTCCACTTCCAGGAAGGTGCCACCGATGACGGTGTTCACCGTTAGTGTCGCGTTGTTGGAAGTGGCGCTGCCAGCGCTGTTGGTGACGATGGCGCGGAAGGTGGAACCGCTATCACCGGCCACCGTGGCGGGGGTAGTGTAGCTGGCGGAGGTGGCGCCGGAGATATTGGCGCCGTTCTTCTGCCACTGGTAGGACAGGGGCGCGGTGCCCGAGGCCGTGACGCTGAAGGACGCGGTGGAACCCGCGTTCACCGTGGCATTGGCGGGCTGGCCCGTGATGGCTGGCGCGATGACCGTGGTGGTGACGGTCAGTGTGGCGTTATTCGAAGTGGCGCTGCCGGCGCTGTTGGTGACCACGACGGAGAAAGTGGCGCCGTTATCACCGGCGACGGTGGCGGGGGTGGTGTAGCTGGCGGAGGTGGCGCCGCTGATGT
This sequence comes from Holophagaceae bacterium, assembly GCA_025350765.1. GTDB lineage: Bacteria > Acidobacteriota > Holophagae > Holophagales > Holophagaceae > JANXPB01. The sequence goes on from JANXXC010000117.1 coordinate 5,157, forward strand.
TGGTGCCGTTCTTCCGCCACTGATAGCTGAGCGGCGCGGTACCCGAAGCAGTGACGCTGAAGGAGGCCGTGGCGCCGGCGGTAACCGTCGTACTGGCGGGTTGAGTCGTGATGCTCGGCGCGATGGCAGCAGCGTTCACGGTCAGCGTCGCGTTGTTGGAGGTCGCGGTTCCTGCGCTGTTCGTGACCACGACGGAGAAGGTGGCGCCGTTGTCACCGGCAACGGTGGCGGGCGTGGTGTAGCTGGCGGAAGTGGCGCCGCTAATGGCCGTGGCGTTCTTGCTCCACTGGTAGGTGAGGGGTGCCGTGCCCGAGGCCGCGACGCTGAAGGAAGCTGTGGACCCCACGGTCACGGTCTGGTTCGCGGGTTGCGTGGTGATGGCGGGGGCGGTGACCACCGCGCCGGGATTCAGTTCCCAGAAACCGCGACCGAAGGTGGAGGCGCGCAACAAGCTGGAATCCGGCGCGACGTAGAAATCAGTCACGTTCACGAGTGGCATTCCGGAACCAAAGCGAGCCCACGTGGAACCGCCATCCGTGGATTTGTAGACGCCCAGGTGGGTGCCCGCATACAAGGTCAAACTATCGCCTGGATCGTTCTGGATGGCATTGACGGGAACGCCGAAGGGGAAGCCGTTGGACGTCGCGGCTGAACCATCAATGGCGGTCCAAGTGGAGCCGAAATTGGAAGTTTTCCAAAGATGGTTCTTGGTGCCATCCGGGTAGATCGAGGCGACGAAGACGGTGTTGAAGTTCGTCGTGTCGAACCAAATGTAGCTATAACCGCCCGCGGAATTCGGAAGGTTAGCGGTGGTGAGATCCGCCACCTGGGTCCAGGAACTGCCGCTGTTGGCGCTCAGGAACACACGGCCGCTGTTGGCAGTGACACCGATCTTGGTGCCATCAGACTTGGCCGCGCCCACCGCGCGGATGTTGCCGGTGGTAACCGGCGAGGCGGCGGTGGCGGTCCAGCTGCCGGCATAGTTGGTGCTTTTGTAGACTTTCAGGTTGGCGAAGGTGTAGACCGTGTTGCCCGTGGCATCCGCCAGTCCAGGAACCACGCGCGTGGTGAATACGCCGGTGGTGGAATTGTTGGATTCGGCGATGCCCGTGGACGCAGCAGAGAAACTACTTCCGCCATTGGTGCTCTTGTACACGCGGGTGTAGTAGAGCGTTCCCAGCATGTTCTGGGCGTTGGTGGGATGGATGTTGGAGCCGAATCCATCACCGCCAATTTGCTGGTTGAAGGTGGAAGTGGCGCCGCTACGAACGCGGGTGCCGTTGTCCTGGAAGCCGCCGATGACCGCGTTGCGGTTGTTGAGGCTGGAGCCGACGGAATAGATCAGATGGCTGGTGATGCCGATGTTGAGATCCGAGGTCCAGGTGTTGCTGGCCACGCTGGTGCACTTGAAGATGCCGCCATCGGTGCCCGCGTAGATGGTGCCGTTCGCGTCGATGGTTCCTGCGTGGAAATCCGCGTGCACGTAAGGCAAGCTGAATTGGGCCAGCCAGTTGGAGATCTGGTTGTAGGAGCTGCCCCCGTCCGTGGTCTTGGCGAGGAGCAACTGGCCGCCGAAATAGGCGGTATTAGGGTTGGTGGGATCCACCATCACGAGGTGATTGTAGAAGCCCTGACCGCCAAGCAAGGTAGACATGCTGGACGATTCCGAATTTGAGGTGAGATAGTTGGCGGTGTTGGCGTTGAGGGCGCTCCAGCTATGGCCGCCATCCGTGGACTTGAAGACGTCAGCAAGCTGGTTGCTGGTGTTCGAGCCCATGGCGTACATGGTGGAGCGCAGGCTGGGGGCGGAGGCCATGGAGAGCCGCGTGATGCCGCCGCTCTTGGTCACGCCCGTGGCTTGAGTCCAGGTGACGCCATTGTCGGAGGAATAATAAATTTGACCGCTGCCGGCGGTATTGGCTTTGTCGGCTTCGAGGGTCAAGGCCCAGTTGGTGCCGCCGCCGGAGGCCAGTTGCCAGCAAACGGGGGCCGTGGCCACGCCGGTGGTGATGGTGGCCTGGGAGAAACTGGCGCCGGAATTCGTGGAGCGGAAGAGGCCCGCATTGGTGGCCGCCAATACGACAGTGCTGTCGGTGGGGCAGACTTGCACGTCGCGGATCTGGGTGGAGGTGCCAAGGAAAACGGGTGCAGACCAGGTGGCACCCCCGTCCGTGGACTTCACAAACCCGATGCCCGTGCCATCAAAAGCATCACCGAGGCCCAGATAAAGGGTGTTGTGATTGTTGGGATCCATGGCCAGGGCGCCACAAGAAAGGCTGCCCAGGGTTTCAGTGATGGGGGTCCAGGCGCCGCCACCATTGGTGGTCTTCCAGACGCCGCCGTCGGCGGTGGCCAGGTAGATGATTTGCGTGTTGGTGGGATCCACCAGAATGGTCACGGGACGTCCGCTGTCCCTGACGAACAGCGTGCTGCCGTTGGTTTGGCTATCGGCGTTGGTGGGGCCGAGGTTCGTCCAGGTGTTGCCGGAGGCGGCCACACCCATGATCGGTCCGCCCTCGGGTCGCGGCATCTGATTGGCGTAGCGGATCCGTTCCTTGACCGCGGCTTCCATCATGAAGGCGCGGAATTCCGGACTCCATTCGCCTCCGTACCAGTTGAGCATGGCCTCCCGGCGGGCGGTGGCGTCGTCCTTTTCGGGTTCCTCGCTACGGGGAGTCCGGTCGCGATCACGGTCTCGGCGAAGTTCACCGGCATTGAGGCTTGGAACGAGAAGACTGCCGCAGGCCAGCAGAAAAGTTAGGGGACGCAATCGGATCATGAATTCTCCGGGAATACCGCTCCGATCCGGAAGGGACCGAAGGAAGATGGACGCGGCTGGATCCGAGGCTCGGCCTGGATCCAAACAGTCAAAGGGAGATGCAAAGAGCGGAGGTGATGCTCAACTTTGACTTGTATTCACTGCGGTCCCTTCAACAATTCCTGGTCAGAAATGCGAATTTTCCGTCAGAAATACCAAGAAAATGTCAGCCTCATTTTCCGGGGTTCAATCCCTTCGTTATGGAAGCCAAGGGAAGCCAAAGCGCGGCTTCGGCGCCCCCTCCGGGCAGATTTTCCACCTTGAGCGCGCCGCCATGCAATTGGGCGATGCCCTTAACGATGGCTAGGCCCAAACCCAAGCCGGGGCCGCGGGGATGGGAGCCACGGACCCATCTTTCCCCAAGGCGTGAGAGGACTTCAAGGGGTAGGCCTTCCCCGCTGTCCCGCACCACGAGCCCAATGTATGAGCCCTCAATTTTGGTGCCCAGCACCACGGACCCACCGGGCGGCGTGTGGCGCAGGGCATTGGCGGTGAGATTGTGAAGGGCTCGCTGGAGCAGGGGTTCATCCCCCGGAATTTCCATCGTGCCGGGCGTCTCCAGCGTCCCAGGCGCGTCCACCCGAAGCATCACTTGAGACTCTTCTGCTTCCGCCTCGAAGAACTCCGCGACGCTCCGGAGCAGTGAAAGCGCATTTACAGGTTTGCGATCAATCGCGTTGGCGGGATTGTCACTGCGGGCCAGGAAGAGCATCTGCTCGATGAGCCGCGCCAGGCGCTCGCATTCCTCCAGCACGGAACCCAGGGCTTCGCGGGAAGCATCGTCATTCCTGGGTCCGAGGAGGATGGCTTCCACTTCGGCCCGGAGATTTTGCAAGGGTGTCCGTAGTTCGTGGGCTAGTTCGGAGGCCATCCGGCCAAGGCGGTCGAAGGCCTCCTGGAGTCGGGCCAGGGCCTGGTTGAGAGTCCCTACCAACTCGCCCAGCTCTTCGGGGAAATGCTCTCCATGAAGCCGGCGATCGAGGCGGCGGGGGTCGATGTCCCCCGCTTCCCGCACCAGTTGGCCCAAGGGGCGCAATCCCCTCCGCGCGACCCATCGCCCCAGCAGTGCCGCCAACAGCGCCGCGATGCCGATGGCCACCGCGAGGGTACGCCGGAAACCCGTCACCAGGGCCTGTTCGTGGCTGCGATCCATGGCCAGTTGTAGGGTGCCTTGGGGCAGGGACCGAACGAGGATTGAATAGGTATCGCCGCCTGGAGACGAAATCTCGATAGGAAAGCGGCCTGGGGCGGGCCAAGGAAGGGGCGGAAGGCTATCCATCCCTACGCTCTGGGCTAGCGCATGGCCCGTCTCATCCACCAAGCGCCAGGCCGCTTTTTCGGGGCCTCGCTCCCGGTCTCCTGGGAAGCTTCGATTCTCGGCGATGCGGCGTGAAATCGCGTCTGCCTGGGCCACCAAGACCACCGCGTCCTCGGATTCAAGGCTGCGATGCAGGGCCACATCCATGAAGACCGCCAGCAGCCCGACGATCGCGAGCGTCGCGAGGGCAAAACTCAACTGCAACTGCCTCAGCAGGGAGCCACTGTGGGGCATATGAGGCGGATGGGTCGGATGACTCAACGGGCCACGCTCACGATGTGGGGGCTTCCAGAACGATCCCGACGCCGCGGAGGGTTCGGATGAGTTTGGTTTCGTAAGGGTCGTCCAGCTTTTTGCGTAGGCGGAGGACCTGCACATCCACGCTGTTGCTATCCACGGAGGTGATCAGTCCCCAGACCGCTTGGACGACTTGATTGCGGGAGACCACCTCGCCATGGTTTTGTAGGAGCAGTGCCGCCAGGGCGTATTCCTTTGGGGTGAGGTCCACACGCTTTCCCATGCGGCTGATGCGCCGACGCGTGGGCTCCCACACCAGATCGGCCACTTGGACCCGCTCGCTGACGCTCTGGCGCCCGTTCCGGCGGAGAAGGGCCCGGAGCCTCGCCACCACCTCAGGCAAGGAATAGGGCTTCACCAAATAGTCGTCGCCGCCCTGGTTGAGGCCGCGGATCCGGTCCTCGGTGGTGTCTTTGGCGGAGAGGAAGAGCACCGGCGTCAACATCCCCGACTCTCGAAGCTTGTGAACCATTTCGAGGCCGCTCCGGCCCGGCAGCATGACGTCGAGGACTAAGGCATCGAAAGCCTGAGTGCCGCAGGCTTCCATGCCTTCTTCCGCAGAGGCGCAGGCCAACACCTCGAAGCCAGCCTCCCGCAGACCCCGCTCCAGATGGCGGGCCGTCTTGGCTTCATCTTCCACCACGAGAATGCGCATGGTTTGAGTGTACGAAAGGGAGGTCCAACCTCGAAACGAAAAAGGCCGCCCTCGCGGGCGGCCTTTTTTTTTGCTGCTTCTGGATTAGAAAGTCAGCTTGATGGTGTAGGTGCCGGCCGAACCCGTGGCGCCAGCGTAGTAGATCACCTTGGCGTAGCGCTTGAAGGTGGAGGTGCCGGTGTTCTTGACGCTCACGGAATCCACCGCGCCGGTGCCGTTCTCGGAGGAGCCGATGAGGGTGCCGTTGCTGTTGTAGACGTAGAGATCATAGTCCGAGGAACTGTTGGGCGTCATGGTCGCGGTGATGGTGCGGCCGGCGCCCAACTGGCAGGTGTAGTAGTCAATGTCCGAGCTGCTGGACATCGTGCCGTTCATGGTCGTGCCGGATACAGTCACGCTGTTGGCGGTCGCCAGGGTGTTATTGGGCTCCACCTCGTTGTTGCCCGGAGGCGAAGGCGGTGGCGTTACGCCCCAGGCCGCGCCGACGTTGACGCCGTGGAAGGAATTCCACACGGCCTGCTCTTCGGCAGAACCCGCGCCGTAGAGGTCCTTGGCGGCGCTGATGTGGGCGGCGCGGGCCTGGGCGTAGGTTTCATTGGAGGTGTAGTAGGTGGTGGTGGCGCGGTAGTGGATGCGGGCGGCGTGATCATTGCCGACGCCGCTCATGCCGCTGGGCAGG
>JANXXC010000146.1 GCA_025350765.1 Holophagaceae bacterium
GAAACCTAGTGAAAAGGCCGCCCGCGAGGGCGGCCTTTTCCTTTTTTAGTCCGCCACCAGCACTCGCGCGTGTTCCAGGGCTTCGGGGCGATCGGGATGGCCGGACAGCAACCGGGCCAGTTCGCGGAGTTTCAAGTCCCCCACAACCCAGGCCAATTCGCTGCGGGTGCGGCCGCCCTCGGTAGCTTTGCGCAGCAGGCCATGATGGTCCGCGCGGGAAGCCACCTGGGCCAGATGCGTGACCGCGAGCACCTGGTGGCGCACTCCCAGAGCCTGGATGGCCGTGCCGACTTCCAGCGCGGTTTCGCCCCCGATGCCGGCGTCCACTTCATCCAGCACGAGGGTCAGGGAAGGCGCGCCGTCCTGCTTCCTCAACGCGATGCCCGCTCCGAGGAGGGATAGCATCAATCGACTCAGCTCGCCCCCGGACGCGATCTTCGCGAGGGGCCTGAAACCCTCGCCAGGATTGGATTCGATCCAAAGCGCCACGTCGCTGAAACCGGCTGAGGCCACCCGAACCGCGAGGCCTTGATGGAGCACGGGGCTACCCGCGTCTTCCGCGAGGGAGAGCCGGACCTGGATCCGCGCGCCCTTCATGCCAAGCTGGGAAAGGCGCTTGTGGACTTCGGATTCCAATTTTGCCAACGCGTCTGCCCGGCGTTGGTGCACGATTTCGGCCTTGGCGCGATAGGCCTCGGCCGCGTGCTTCAAGGCCACTTCCAATTCGGAGATGCTGGCCTCGCCGCCCAGTAATTGGCGCTGTTCTTCCCGCAGGGTATCAAAGCTTTTCGGCAACTCTTCGGGCTCGCAGCGATGGCGCCGCGCCTGCTTTTCGAAGGCCGCCAAGCGCGTCTCCAATGCATCCAGCGCATCCGCGCCGCGTTCGGCGAAGTGAATGGCTTGATCCTGGGCCAGAGCCTGGAGGTCATCCAGCTCCAAAACCAGGGATCGCAAACGATCCAGTTGCGCTTGCGCGGCGGGCAGCACCATCGCCGCTCGCGCCACGGCTCGGCTCGCTCCTTCAGCCTGAGGCAAGGCAAGGCGTAAATTTTCTTCGGCCTCGCGAAAGGCCGCTTCCAATTGCACGCCGTGACGAAGGGGTTCACGTTCAGCGCGAAGTTGCACCCACTCGCCAGGTTTTGGCGCGAGAGTCTGCAACTCCGAAATAAATTCGGCCAATTGTTCCAACCGCCGCGCACGGTCCGCCTCGCTGCGCTTTCTGCCCTTCAGGGCGCCCTCTGCCTCGCGCACGGCGCTGACTTCGGCGTCTAACTTGGCATCAATGCCCAGCACTTCATCCAGCAGCGCGAGATGCTTGTCTTCCCCCAACAGCGATTGATGATCGTGCTGACTGGTGAGGCGCATCCAGATCCGCCCCGCTTCCTTCAGGTCCGAAAGCGAACAGGCCGCGCCATTGATCCAGGCCCGTGAACGCCCAGCGGCGTTGACTTCGCGGCGAAGGACGACCGGATGTTCTTCAGGAAATCCGTGATCATTCAAAAACGTCAACCAGGTCGCGCCGTTACCCTCGACGATCCCTTCCACCGCGGCGCGATCCGAATCTCGGCGCACCGTATCAGAATCTCCCCGAGCCCCCACCAGCAAGGCCAGCGCGTCCACCAGCAGGGATTTGCCCGCACCGGTTTCACCCGTGAGCACCGTGAATCCCGACGCGAAATCCAGGGACAGGTCCTCCACCAGGGCCAGGTTTTTGATGCGCAGGGACGAAAGCATCTTAAGAGGATACCGGGGCCTGGGCTGCTACCTTTGAAGCCATGTTTTCCGGAACCTACCTCGACGCCATCAACCGGGCCTTGCATGACGCCATGGAGGCCGATGAGCGCGTGTTCTGCCTGGGCCAGGATATCGGCCACTACGGGGGCGCCTTTCAGGCGACGGCCGGACTATTCGATAGGTTTGGCGCAGATCGGGTGATCGACACCCCCATCGCCGAGCAGGCCATCGCGGGCGCGGCCATCGGCGCGGCGCTCATGGACCGTCGCCCCGTGGCGGAATTCCAGTTCATGGATTTCGCGTTGCTGGCTTCGGATCTCATCTGCAATTTCGCGGCGATGGCGGAGTGGCGCTGGGGTCAGCCCTGCCCGGTGGTATTCCGTGGCCCCTCCGGGGCTGGCGTTAGTGGCGGACCCTTTCACAGCCAGAATCCCGAGCATCATTTTCTGGGAAGCCCTGGCCTGAAGGTCGTCGCACCCGGCACCGTGGCCGATGCCTACGCTCTGCTGCGCGCGAGCATCGACGACCAAGACCCCGTTCTTTTTCTCGAGCACAAATATTTGTATCGAAGATTGAAGGACAGTTGGGATACCGCACCCACGGCGCGTCTAGGCGAGGCGGCCCTGCGAAAGAAGGGCGGCAGCGCGGCCATTCTCACTTACGGCGCCATGCAGCACCGGGCCTTGGAAGCCGTGGCGGATATGGACGTAGCCGTGCTGGATCTGCGGACACTCGCGCCCCTGGATCTCGAAGCCATCGAATCCATCGCCAAACGAACCCATCGCATTCTTGTGCTCACCGAAGCCCACCGGACCTTCGGCCCCGGCGCCGAAATCGCCGCCCATGTTACTGAGACCTGTTTCTCCTGGCTGGATGCGCCCGTGATGCGCCTGGGAAGCGCCGACACCCCCACCCCGGCGGCACCGGGACTGGAGGCGGAATTCCTGCCAAGTGTCCAAAAGATCAAGGAATTCATGGAGAAATTGGTAGCCTACTGAATTGGTAAACTTTTTACTTGACTGATTCAGTCGGGAATCTTACCTTGAGTACTTCAAGGTTCCATTTGTTCTTTGTCAGTTCCATAGCGCGATATCAAGAAAGGTGGAGGGACGGGCCCTGTGAAACCTTGGCAACCTGCTGCAAACGCAGTGGTGGTGCCAATTCCCACCGGTTAATCACCGGAAAGATGAAGAGCTAGTGTTGAACTGAGACCAAGCTCAAAGGGCCCGAATCACGTGAAGCAGCCGCTTCGCATTGGCTCGGGCTCCTTTAGCTCATTGATTTTTTTTGATCGCGTCGGAACGGCAAGAGCGTTTCAACTACCGCCTCCTCCGAGGCACCGCAACAGGGAGACGCCATGCGCTACCAAGCCGCGATCAAAACCGCCAACCCATTTCCATCCATCCAGGCTTCCGTCTGCTGTCGCCGCTGTATGTGCCTAAACGCCATCAGCACGCCACCAGGTTGGAGCCGCCGTGTCACCAAGCCATGAACCTAAACCCATAAATAGCCCACTGGGCTTCGTCAGCCTCATCGGCGCGGGTCCTGGGTCGCCAGACTTACTAACTCTGCGGGGACTGCGAGCCTTGGAGCAAGCCCAGGTCGTCCTTTTCGACGCCCTTCTGGAACCCAGCTTCGCCGAATTGTTTCCGAAGGACGCGGAAGCCATTCCCGTCGGGAAGCGCTGCGGCGGATTGGGAACATCCCAGGAACGCATCTTCGAACTGCTGTTGGAGCACGCCAATGCTGGCAAGCGCGTGGCGCGGCTCAAGGGTGGGGATCCGCTGCTCTTCGGCCGCGGCGGTGAAGAGGCTCAAATTTTGGAAGCCGCGGGCATCGCCTTTGAATTGATTCCGGGCGTGAGCGCGCTCCAGGGCGCGGCCTCAGCCTCAGGCATTCCCCTCACCCATCGCGGCGTGTCGCGGGAAGTGCGGATTCTCGAGGGCCACCACCTGCTCGAATCCGACACGGACTGGCACGAGCTCGCCAGCAGCCGCGCCACCCTGGCCATCTTCATGGGCACGCGCACCCTGCGCTACATCGCGAAACGAATGCTCGACCACGGCGCGCCGCCAGACCTGCCCGTGGCGGTCATCGAAAATGCGACTTGCGCGGATCAGGCCACCACGATTTCCGTCCTACGGCTCGCCGCCGAAGGCCACCTGTGTTCGCGCACCGATGGCCCCGGCCTCGTCTATATCGGCGCCGCCATTGGCGAGCGCGTGCATCCCACCCTGCCCCAATTCCTTGATGTGAATCCAAATGACGCTCTTGCCTCTCTTCCTCAATTTGCGAAACAAGCGCGTGCTGCTGGTGGGGGGCGGAACCGTCGCGCTGGCTAAGCTCGAAGCCCTGCGCGGGTCTGGAGCCAAGGTGCGCGCCGTGTCACTGCGCTTCAATCGCGCCTTTCTCGAAGAGGCCAAGGACCACGCCATCGAGCTAAGGCAGCGCGCCTTCGAACCTTCGGACTTGGAGGACGTGCATCTGGTTATCAGCGCCACCAACGATGCGCGCGCCAACGCCGCCATTACTTTTCAAGCCCAATCCCTCGGCATCTGGGTGAACGCGGTGGACGACCCCGAAAGCTGCGACGCCTTTTTCGCCTCCATCCTGCGGCGCGGACCCTACACCCTGGCCATTGGCACCGAGGGGCGCTTCCCCGGCCTGAGCCGCAGCCTCCGCCAAACCTTGGAGGCGCTGCTACCGAAAGAAGATGGCGATCTGCTTTTGCGGCTCGCGTCTTTTCGCCGCCGTTTGAAACAACAACTGCCTGAGCCCGAGGCGCGCAACGCCGTTCTCCGCCAGCTCATCCAAAGCTTTGAAAACGACTACCTCCTTCCTTCCGAAATCGGAGCTGCCAATGTCTGATGCTGGGTCCAAACCTGAGAGTCCCATCGAGGTTCTCAAGCGCAATTCCCGCTATCTGCGCGGGACGCTTGAAACCGAATTGACCAGCGCCGATCCGAGCCTCAGCGCGGACGCTCAGCAGCTCATCAAGTTGCATGGGCTCTACCAACAAAAGGACCGCGACAAGCCTAAGGCCGCTGAAGTTTCTCCCGTAAAGTTGCCGACGCTGATGGCGCGGGGCCGCATTCCTGGCGGGCGATTGAGCGCGGCGTCCTACCTGGCCTGGGACACCATCGCCGACCAGTTTGGAGACCGCAGTTTGCGCCTCACCACGCGGCAGAGCCTGGAACTGCACGGCATCCTGAAGGGCGATGTGAAGGCCGCGTTAAAAAACTTGCAGGCCGCCCTGCAGACCACCCGCGGCGCCTGCGGTGACGTGGTTCGCAACGTGACTCAGGCGCCGAATCCCAGTGGCCGCGGAGACATCGCGCAGTTGGACGCCGTGGCTGAAACCCTTTCCACGCATTTCCTCGCTCATTCCAATGCCTACGCCGAAATCTTTTTGGACGGCGAGCGTGTGAATGTGGAACAGGAGTCCGAGCCACTGCTCGGCGCAAATTATTTGCCGCGCAAATTCAAGATTGCCGTCACCGTCACGGGCGAAAATCTAGTGGATCTCTACACCAATGACCTGGCCTTCGCGGCGACGGTGGGCGTGGATGGAAACCTCGATGGGTTCTTCGTCTTCGCCGGCGGCGGCCTGGGCATGACCCACAACGATCCCACCACTTTCCCGCGTTTGGCCGATGAACTGGGATGGATTTCCTTCGATCAATTGCTGCCCGTAGCCGAGGCCGTGGTGAGCACCCAGCGGGATTTTGCCAATCGCGGCGACCGCCGCCGCGCCCGTCTCAAATACCTGATCGAAGCCCGTGGCAAGTCCTGGTTCAAAGCCGAAGTGGAATCCCGCTGGGGCGGAAAATTCGAGGCCCGCGAATTACCCGAGTGGCGCAGCAGTGCGGTGCTGGGTTGGGTCGAACGCATGGATGGATCTTTCGCCCTCGGCTTCCACACCCTCAGCGGCCGCATCGCCGATCGCGCGGGTCATCCGCTGAAAACCGCGCTTCGCGAATTGATCCGCGATTTCGAACTGGACGTTCAGCTCACGCCGGATCAGGACCTCATCCTCCTCGGAATCCAGGCCCAGGACCGCGCCGAGGTGAATGACATCCTGCAAGCCCGCGGCATTGATCCCAACAGCCCTAGCAAACTCCACGATCGCGCCCTGGCCTGCGTCGCGCTGCCCTTGTGCGGCCTGGCTATCACCGAAGCCGAGCGCGTATTGCCTGATCTGCTTTCGCTCCTCCAGGCGCCACTTGAACGCTACGGGCTCTCGGATCTCGCGCCGGTCTTTCGCGTCACCGGCTGCGCCAATGGCTGCGCGCGGCCCTACTCCGCAGAGCTCGCGCTGGTGGGCCAGACGCCGGGAAAATTCGCGCTTTACGCAGGCGGCCACGCCGAAGGATTTCGCCTCGCCTTCGAAGTCGCCCAGAAGGTGACTTTCGAAGCGCTTCCCGACGTACTGGACCGCCTCTTCGGGGTCTGGAAGGCCGAAGGAAAACAAGGCGAACGCTTCGGCGATTTCGCCGCGCGCATTGGCCGCGAATCATTGACCGCAACCCTCATCCCCGTCTCAGCGAGTTGAGTCATCCATGGAACATCTGACTCTTAATCAATGGATATTGCTTGCGCTCATCGCGCTGGCGGGCGCCTTTGTGAACGGCGTGCTGGGCCACGGCTTCAGCACCCTCAGCGTGCCTTTGGCCCTGCTGGTGGTGGTCCAGCGCCTGCTCAATCCCGTGCTGGTGCTGCTGGAAGTCATCCTCAACTCAGGCTCCTTCATACTCAGTTTCCGCGAATTTCCCAAGGTCCGCGCCAAGGTGTTGCCCTTCGCCTACGCACTCCTGCCGGGCGTGGTACTGGGCGCCCTCGTTCTGAAATTCGCGCCCACTTCCTCGCTGCGTCTCTTCACCTATGGGCTCCTTCTCCCCCTCGTCCTCTTCCAGGCCTTCGGGCGACAACGCGCAGAAATAGCCGCCGGAAAAGAAGCCGCCCCCTTCGGTTTTGTCACGGGCGTGATCTACGGCCTGACCACGGTTTCGGGCCCCATCCTAAGCGTCTACTTTCATCGCCAGCGCTATCCAAAATCCGAATATCGCGCGGCCATCAGCTTTCTTCGGCTGGTGGAATCGGTCATGACAGCCCTCGTCTATCTGGCGCTGGGTCTTTTTTCGAAGCAGATCGTGAAAGCTGCCTTTCCTCTCATCCCTGTGGTGCTGTTAGGGCTTTGGCTCGGTGGTCGAGCCCTTCAATGGCTCTCCGAAGGCGCCTTCCGCAACGGTTGCATCGTGTTCAATTCCTTTGCGGTGAGTTTCGGCTTGAGCCGCGCCCTCGCCAGCACCTTCAGCCTTCCCGCCTGGCTCCCCCACGCGGGCTGGATGCTCCTCAGCGTGTCGGTCATCGCCTGGCGTTTTCCCCGGCTTCGCGCTTACTTCGCTTCGGATATTCCTGACCCGATCCACACCCTTAAGGAGACGCCATGAGCGTGGCTCGGTTCCACCAATTGGAAGTAGATGGGCTCAATCAATCCTTTCTCGGCGCGCCGGCGGAAGCCATCCTCGACTTCGCGATCTCAAACTTTC
>JANXXC010000257.1 GCA_025350765.1 Holophagaceae bacterium
ACGCTATTCACGGCTATTTACGCGCCGAAAGACACGTCGAAAACGTATCCAGTCCTGATGGAGCGAACGCCCTACAGCATCGCGCCCTATGGCGAAGAGAAATTCCCGCGGCGCATCGGCCCCTCGGAACAGCTCATGAAAGAGGGCTTCATCTTCGTCTATCAGGATGTTCGCGGCCGTATGATGAGTGAAGGCAAGTTCCTGGAAATGACGCCGCACAAGGATGTGAAAGGCTTGAAAGACGTGGACGAAAGCACGGACACTTTCGACACGGTGGATTGGCTGGTGAAGAATCTACCAACCAACGGGAAAGTGGGCCAATGGGGCGTCAGCTATCCCGGATTCTACGCGGCGGCGGCGCTGATTGGGGCTCATCCCGCGCTGGTGGCGGTATCGCCCCAAGCGCCCATCGCGGATCTTTTCGCCGGCGACGACGACCATCACAACGGTGCTCTGTTCCTGAGCCAGGCTTTCACCTTCCAAACTTTTTTCGGATGGCCGAGATCCGAACCCACCAATATATGGCCGCCCAAAGACCGAGACTTTGACCCCGGAACGGAAGATGGCTATCGCTTTTTCCTGCGTAACGGTTCGCCCGCGGATCTGGATGCGAAATTTTTCAAAGGTGAGGTAAAGAGCTGGACCGATGACGTGGATCACGACACCTACGACGCCTATTGGAAGGTTCGGAACTTGCGCCCGCACATCAAGGATGTCAAACCTGCGGTGCTGCTGGTGGGCGGATTTTTTGATTGCGAAGACCCCTTTGGCCCCTTGCAGTACCACCTCGCGCTGGACCATCAAAGCCCCGCCACCAAACACTCTCTAGTGTTGGGCCCCTGGTTTCACGGCGGTTGGGCACAGGCGAATTACCACCGCCTGGGAAACGTGGATTTTGGGAGCGAAGTTTCCAAGCACTATTTAGAGGAAATCGAATTCCCTTTCTTCATGCACTACTTGAAAGGCGCGCACGATCCGCATTTGGCCAAAGCGATGGTGTATGAAACCGGCGCGAACACATGGGGAAGCTACGATGTCTGGCCGCCCAAGGAGGCCACTACGAAACGCATTTATTTCGGAGCAAACGGAAGGTTGGGATTTGAGGCGCCTAAAAATTCCGGCTTCGAGGAATGGATCAGCGATCCCGCCCATCCCGTTCCCTACACCCAATCCATTGAGTTGGAGGTGTCGAGGGAGTACGTGGTGGAGGACCAGCGATTTGCCTCGCGCCGACCGGACGTGATGGTGTTCGCGACGGAACCTTTGAAGGAAGATTTGCGCCTGGCGGGCCCCATCCAGGTTCACCTGAATGTGTCCACCAGCGGCACCGATAGTGATTGGATCGTGAAGGTGGTGGACGTCTATCCTGATAACGCGGCGGACCTGGAGCTATCGGAGAAAAACGAAAAGGGTGAGGCGAAAAAGGTGAAGCTCGGCGGCATGCAGCAGCTGCTGCGCGGCGAAGTCATGCGCGGGAAATTCCGCAACTCGCTCGAAAAACCGGAGCCCTTTGTGCCGGGGAAACCCGACGCGGTGAATTTCGGCCTCAACGATGTGTGCCACACCTTCAAGGCCGGCCATCGCCTCATGGTTCAGGTGCAGTGCTCCTGGTTCCCCTTGGTGGACCGCAATCCGCAAACCTTCGTCCACATGGGCCATGCGAAATCAAGCGACTACCGCAAAGCCACGCAGCGCCTTTATCGCGGCGCCGAAGGCTCATGGTTGACGCTGCCGGTGATGGGGAAGTAGGGCTCAATCGGATTCGCTCTGCCAACTCTTACCCGCTGTCAAAAAGCGGAACACAGAGAACACAGAGAACACAGAAAAACGCCGGAGAAGACAGAGAGAGTCGTGCAGTGGCACGCCGGGGTCGCCCGCGGCGCTGAACCTGCGTTTCCGTGGGCTTCCGTGAGATTTCCGTGCGTTCTGTGTTCAGCATTTTTAAGGCTGAGAGATGCCGATAATCAGGAAGGTTTTTTCTGAGCCCGGCTTCGCTTCAGATACTCAGCTCGGAAGTGATGTGGGCGTTGCTCGCAGGACTGGGTTCGCCTTCGGTGATGGAGGCGAATTGACCGCGCTTGGGGTCGTAGGCCAGGACCTCGCCGGTTTCGAAACTGTAGACCCACCCGTGGATGTGAAGGCGTTCATTGGCCATGGCATCGGCCACGGCGGGATGGGTGCGCAGGTTTTCCAACTGCACCAGAACGTTTTCGCCGACGGTGGTCCGCAGTTTCGCGCGGCCTTCTAGGTGACTGTAGTTCTCGTCAATAATACGGCGCGTCTTACCCGCATGAGCCAGCCAATGGCCCATCGCCGGCAGGTCCTGCAAGGATTCGGGCTCCAGCAGTCCGGCCATGGCGCCGCAATTGGAATGGCCGCAGATGATGATGTCCTTCACGTGCAGCGAGGTCACGGCGAACTCGATGGTGGCTGCCTCGCCGCCCCAGTGGGCGTCGTAAGGCGGCACCAGATTCCCCGCGTTGCGCAGGATGAACAACTCGCCAGGCAGGGTCTGCGTGATGAGATTCGGGTTGATGCGGGAATCGGAGCAGGTGATGAAGAGCGTCTCCGGCGCCTGCCCATGTTGGAGCTGAGCGAAGAACTCCTCCTGGGATCGGAAGATGTTTTTCTGAAAGTGATGGATACCGTCGACGAGGCGCTGCATCCCTCTAGGCTACAGGCTTAAGCAGAGCTTAAATACTCAAATGCGCCAGGTGCTCTTCGGTGGTAATGGGAATATTGGGCTCGTCGTGGATGACCTTGCCGTCGCGCAGCTTCACGATGCGGTGGGCGTGGCGGGCGATGTCCTCTTCATGGGTGACGAGGATGATGGTGTTGCCCTTCTGGTACAGCTCCTCGAACAGCGCCATGATCTCGATGCTGGTTTTGGAGTCCAAGGCCCCGGTGGGCTCATCGGCGAGAAGAATGGACGGATCGTTCACTAGGGCCCTGGCGATGGCCACGCGCTGCCGCTGACCGCCGGAAAGCTGGTTGGGCATGTGATCGCTGCGGGTGCCGAGGCCCACATTCTCCAGGGCCTTCTGCGCCGCGGCGTGGCGATCGCTGGGGCTCATGCCCGCGTAAATCAGAGGTAGCTCTACGTTCTGCAAGGCCGTGGTGCGGGCCAGCAAGTTGAAGGTCTGGAACACGAAGCCGATCTCTTCGTTACGGATGCCCGCCAGCTCATCATCAGACATGGCCGAGGCCAGCTTGCCATTCAATTCATAGGTACCGTCCGTCGGCGAGTCCAGGCAGCCTATGACATTCATCATCGTGGATTTTCCCGAGCCTGAAGGCCCCATGATGGCCACGTATTCTCCCCGGCCGATGGTCATGGAAACGCCGTCCAGAGCGCGCACTTCCATGTCACCCATCTGGTAGATCTTGGTGATGTCCTTGAGCTGGATCAGGGGGGCGTCGGTCATGTCAAATCCTTCGGTTGCCTGAATAGAGTGAGGCCAAGATGCCTCGCTCGGCTAGGGACCGTGTCAAAACAATCTGTGCGGTTCAGATTGTTTTGCTACGGCCCCTTGTGCCGAACCGCCATACGAATGACTAAGAATCTTTCGCAATGGCCTAGGGTGGCTTCGGACGAGACGGCGAACGGTTTAGGGCTTTGGATGAACCGTTTGCCTCGAACGCCGAAGGGCAAGGCCCAGTCCCGATGCGCAGGCCAGGAGGATGAGCCCATCGGCCAGGATCACCAGCCGGGGTCCGGCCGATCCGAGGGCTTGGGCGATTTCACCCGCCAGAAGGGTTCCCAGGGGCGTGATGCCGATGATCGCCGTGAGATAGATGGCATTGGCTCGGCCCCTCAGTCCTGGCGGGATCTTGCGTTGAATTGTGCCACCCATGAGGGACAGGCCCGTGGCCTGGAAGATTCCCATGGTGAACATTGCGACAAAGGCCACGGGCGCATGGGGCAGGCCACCCAGGATCGCGAGCCCCGCGCCGAATCCGCCGAAGGCGATGAGAATCCGTGGGAAGCGGTCTCGGCCGGAAACATCCCTGGCTACGACGAGGGAACCCAAGACGGCACCCAGGCCGAAGCTCGACAAAAGGCCCGCCACACCTCGTTCTCCGAGGCCCAAGGTGCGCGATCCGAAGACCGGGAGAAGGGGAAAATAGCTCCAGGCGAAAAAGCCCCACACCGCCGCCATGAAAAGGAGGGCCGAAAGTTGCGGATCCGCCAAGAAGGCTCTGAGGGTCTGCCCATAGGACCCTCCCCGCAGGGGTTCGTGGTGGGCCGTCGGAAGGCGAAGGCGAAGGCAAACCACCACCAGGCCCACGAAGGAGAGGGCGTTGAGTGAGAAATTCCCCGCCACGCCAACGATGGGGAAGAGCATGGCGGCGAGTGCGGGGCCGATGATGCGGCTCAGGTTGAATTGCGCCGACATAAGGCCGAAGGCCGCGGGGATTTTTTCCGGTGGGACAAGGTCGCCCACGAGGCTTTGTCCCATGGGCATGCTCACCGAGGCACCAACGCCGCTGGCCATGGCGAAGAACAATAGCCGCGGCAAGGTGAGCTGGTGGAACCAAGCGAGAAGGCCCATGGTCAGGGCTAGCAGCATCAAAAAAAATTGGGCGGCCGCCAGGGCCTTGCGGCGATCGAGCTTGTCCGCCAGGCTTCCCCCCAAAGGCGTGAAGATGAGCACCGCGAACCCGGACGCGAAACCCATGCGCCCCGCCCAGCGTGGAGCCAGGCTCCCTGCCAGCAGCAGCACCAGCCATTGTTCTGAAAAAATTTGCACCCAGTTGCCGATGTTCGATGCCAGCGCGGCCAGCAGAAAGCCGCGCAGAGGGCGTTCTTTCCATATGGGAGCGCGGGACTCGGTGGTGGCCTGGCTCAAGCGAGCACTTCCACCAGCACCGCGAGGCCGAGTCCACCCCCGATGCCGAGGGTGGCCACGCCGAGGCCTCCTCCGCGCTTCTGCAATTGATGGATTAGGGTCACGACGATGCGCGCGCCCGACGCGCCAATGGGGTGCCCCAGCGCCACGCCGCCGCCCGCCACGTTCAGCTTGTCAGGATCCAGATCCAGCGCCTGAGCGCAGACCAGCACCTGCGCGGCGAAGGCTTCATTGATCTCCCACAGCGCGATATCGCGGGCCGAAAGCCCATGGTCTGCCAACAGGCGCCGCACCGCGGGCACCGGGGCTTCGCCCATGTCCAAGGGGTGCACCGCCGATTCACTCCACCCGAGGAGTCGGGCCAGGGGTCTGGCCTGAGCGAGTTGGTCTCCCCGGGCGAGCAACAGCGCCGCCGCGCCATCCGAAAGCGCCGAGGCATTGCCCGCGGTAATCTGTCCGTCCTCTTCGTAGACGGGCCTCAACGCTGCGATGGAAGCCTGGGTGTCGTCAGGCCGCACGCACTCATCCACGGAGAGATTCGGATGGAGGATGAATTCAGCGGAGAAGTCCGCCGCCGTGGCCCTGCGGTGGCTTCGCACCGCGAAGGCATCGCTTTGATGGCGCGTAACGCCGCGTTTGGCGGCGAGTAGCTCCACTGTTTCCCCCATGAGCAGGCCGGTGATGGGGCAGCGCAGGCCATCCTGATGCATCACATCCGGAAGGTTACGATGGCCCATGCGGAATCCCCACCGCAGACCCGGCACCAGGTGGGGCGTATCGCTCATGGCCTCGCTGCCGCCCGCAAGAACGGGCCCGGAAGCGCCGCACCGCAAGGCCTGAGATCCAAAGATGAGGGCCTGTAGGCTGGAGCCGCAGGCCATGTTCACGGTGGTGCCGGGCACATCCACGGGTAATCCTGCGCCAAGGGCGATGGTGCGGGCGGGGTTCATGCCTTGGGTGTGACTACGGGCCATGCCCCAGATGAAGTTCGTTGGGGTGGGTAGAGATGGATCTTCCATCATCCCGCGGACGCAGGTATGGCCCAGGTTGACGGCCCCTTCGCCCGCCAAACTCCCGCCATAGCGGCCTTGGGGCAGGCGCTTGGCCGCCAGAATAAAAATGTCGTCGGCGGTCACGTCACACCTTTTTCCGTGGTGATCGGCGGATCATCCGGGGTGTGTTCTCTGGGGCCCAGTCTCGTGGAGGGCGGAAACCAGGTATCGAGCAGGGCTTTGTGCCGCGCTCCGTATTCCCGCGTCCAGAACCAGACGCGGGTTCCCAGGCTGTGTTCGCGTGTGCTGTCGGTGACGCCGAAAGCCTCCAGACCCAGGCTGCTGGCCAGGTAAATGGCCCGGGCCATGTGGAAGTCGGAGGTGACCACCACTAAGCGGTGGAGGCCGAAGACCACCTGGGCCCTTTTCAAGCTGTCGTAGGTGCGGCGTCCTGCATAGTCGGCGATCACCCGATCCGCAGGAACTCCCTGTTTCAGGAGCCAGCGACGCATGGCCTGAGGCTCGTTGTAGCTGGCGGTGCGGTTGTCGCCGCTCACCAGGAACCAGCTCACCTTCCCGGCCCTGTAGAGATCCAAGGCCGTGCGCAGGCGACCTTCCAGCACGGCGGTGGGCTCGCCATCGGAATAGACGCCGGCTCCGAGCACCAGCACCGGAGATCCGAAAGAAGGAGCCTGGAGCGATGAAAAAACTCGCCCGCGGCTGTGGAACGGGAACCTTTGGAAGGTCCAAAGCAGATCGCCCAAGAAGAGCAAAATGAAAATGATCCCGATCCACCTTCGGATCCGGGGCGTCGGGCGGGAACGAGCTGATTCAGAGTTCTCCATCGTGGGTTAGGATAGAGTCTTCGCTCTTGTTCTCGTCTCCACCTTCTTTACTTCAGATTTCCGAGCATAGAACCTTCGCCCTGTCCCCTGACCTGAACCACCACCTGATCCTGAGCGGGGACCCGAAAGTGAATGGAAGCCGAATGAACCCATCCCATCCAGCATTGAAGGTCCCTGCTTCCAGGGGGCCTGAAAACATCCTCCCACTCGCCCTCCTAAGCCTGCTGCTGGCCAGCGGAGTAGGCTGCTTCAGGGCCACGGGCATCCAGCGGAGTTCTCTCGCGGGCGTGGAGATCCCAGCCATCGGCGGGGACAGGCCCGCGGGGATGAAGGCCGAGTCCTCGGCCGGAGACTATTACCTGGGCAACGATTTCGTGGAACTGGCCATTGATGGCACTCCCTTCGGGTCGGGGCAGCCGGTGGCGGGCGCCGCCAGCGGGGGCAGCATCATCGACGTCAGCTTCATCGGCCTGGACACCAGCTACAAGCGCGTGTCCATGCCGGGTGACATGCTGGACCGCCTCACCCCAGTGGTGAATCAGGATCCGGACCTGCCCTTCGTTTTTGACCACTTCACGCCGGTGGCGGGCATCAGTGATTCAAGCATCCAGATGACCGGCTACTTGCTGGACACCAAGCACAAACTCACCGGAGCTACCTGGGATTCTGTAGGCCGGGTTCAGGGTGCGACGGTGTCCCATAAGGTCACGCTAGGGAAGACGGAGCATTTCTTCTACACCCTGGAGACCACGGTCACCAATGGCGGGAGCGGCACGCTTTCCGTTCAGAGCCTCGGTGATTTCCTGTATCAGGTTGGCGGAGGCCTCAGGGTCGTCGTTCCAGCGGATGGCGACGCGAACGGCGCGTCATTGCCTCCTGGCGCCTGGGGCGTGCAACTCCCCGGCAGCGATTTCACCCGCCCGCTCACCAGCAGCGTGCGCGCGGGAATGGCGGGATTCATCGGGGTGGAGTCAGCGGCAGAAGCCCTCGATTTCCACACCAGCTTAGGGCTCCTGTCCTTGGACGCGGACCATGTCCTGGTGGCCTCGGATGCCCAGGATGCCCTAGCTGAAAATAGGCCCATCTTCCCTCAGCGGGTGGTGGTCGGAAGTCTTCCTTCCGGAAACCTAGGCCCGGGTCAATCACTCACCTACAAGCGGAAACTGTACATTGTTGGGGGCCCAAGCTTCGGTGCCTCTAGCTCCGCTGGCTACGCGCCCCTTCGCACCACAGGCCTGTTCAACCTGATGATGTCGGATCGCGCCACCACTGCCAAACAGGATTTGGGACGGATTCTGTATACAACCTTTGGATCCGCAGAGACCGGTGGCGCGTTTCAGTACGAAGTCCGCTTCGAGCGGAACCTGGGCAGCGATGCGAATCCCGTCTGGCATTTGGAGCGCGTGGATTGGCGGGAAACCGCTGACAATCATTCAAGTCCCCGCAGCCGCAGCTCGGATTTGGAGGCGACCTACCTGCCCACGGGCAAGTACCGGATGATCCTCCGGAACCGGAACCAAAGCTTTACTCAAACCCTGTTCACCAACGCGGCGGACCCCACGATCCGGCCGGATCTGGCCACGGCCCTCATCGTGGATAAGACCCTAGGTTTCAACGTGATCGAGCTGCTCGCGCCGGAACGCGGGGATGTGATGAGCCCCACCAGCCCTTCGGGAAATCAGCTCATCGGCAGCAAGGTGGTGTACCACTCCTTTTCCGCCCGCACCAAAGACATCGTCACGGGTAATTTCCAGCCTCTCCGATTCACCTTCGTCGGCCAGGGCAGTACTCCTGATCTGAGCGTCCAGAGACTCCGGGGCTTGGCAGGGGTCTTCGACCCCGTTTTAAAGGGGAAAGTCATCGTTCAGGCCAATAGCGGTAGCTATCAATTCCTGGCGGGCAATCAACTTTTCGGCTCAGGCTTTGTCTTCGATGGTCTACCGGAAAGCAGCTCGGCCGCAGTTTCATTCCCCCTCGGGAAGTACACCGCGTTCGCCAACCGCGGACCGCTGAGCTACCTGGATTCCCTGGCCATTGATGCCAGCGCGGTTCCCGGCTCCGGGCAGGCTTTCTCACATCAGCTCATCATCACTCCAGCACCCCTCCCCAGCGGCTGGACGGCCTTCGATGTGCCAGGCCCATCCCAGGCCACTGGTGGAGGAATGTTGCCGGCTGAAAAACTCTCATCAGCCTTGGCCGAGAACGTGAGCGTCGTGGGGCTTCTGGAAAATGACCGCTTCACGGATGCTGCGCAGACCTACAACGATTTTGTCCTTGAGTTCAATCTCCTGGGCTTGGATGCCTCCTACCGCACCGCTACTGGAACGGATCCGCTGACCTTCGGTGCGAGAAGCACCACGCTCACCCAGGATGGGGTTGCCAGCGCGTTCTTCACGCCGGTTCCGCGCATCGAACGGAATCATGGCGCGAAATCCTCAACAGGCTGGAACCTGGCTGACTTCATCAAGCAGTCCGAGGGATCCTACGTGGTGGTCCAACGACCCCGCGGCCCCAACGGGCTATTTACGCTGCGTTCTTTCAATCCCGCGGTGCTCCTTGGTACGGGCGTGAATGCTTGGTGGAATGCGACCGGCCCACTCTCTCAGGGCACCACCGAGGGGAGTTTCAATGCCCTTGAACTGCTGCGGGCTGAAGGCTTCAGTGGTTCCAATCCAGATCCCTGGTTCACGGAATTCAAGGCCGTGCGGCGGGATTGGTTCGCGTTGCTGAATCAACAGACGCCCGCCAATTTCACGAAGGGTCTCGGCCTTTCTTCGGGGCTCTATAGCCTCGACACGCCGGTGGGCCTGGCTCGCACCTACCTGAAAATTGGGTCGGCGATTCCCACCGAAACCGATCTCAGCTCCGTGCTAAACGCTCTGAAGAGTGGCGCTGCGGTGGCGTCTACGGGCCCATTGCTTGATGTCACCGTGAATAGCGCAGGCCCCGGCGGAACCACCAATGGCGCTTCGGTGAATGTCTCCATCAACCTGTATGCGCCGGGCTGGGTGCCGGTGGATGAGGTGAGGATCATCGTGAATGGCCAGGTGATTCAGACCCTCGATCCCAGCACCTTCGGTTCAGGCAGCGATTTCCGCCAGCGCAGCATCTCGGTGCCGCTGACGCTGCCGGTGGCCAAGGATGCGTGGATCGTCGTCGAAGCAGGCGTATCGCTCGGCCAGAGCGGTCCCTATCGCCCGGGCACCCCTTGGGCGAAGATCCAAAAGGGCATGTACCCCATCGCCATCACGAACCCGATTTTTGTGGACGTGAATGGGGGCGGCTACCTTCCTCCCGGCCTCTGATGGCGGTGGATTGGCTTCCGGACCAGTTGCCGGAGGACGTGGATGCGGAGCGCTCGCTCCTGGCCACCTGTTGCGCGCCCGGCGCCGAAAAGGATGCGGCGGAAATCGTCTTCCAGCTTCATGAAGAGGACTTCGTCCATCCCGCGCACCGCGCGGTTTTCCGAGGCCTGCGCTCCCTGGTGGAAGCGCGGCTGGAAGTCAACGCGCTCACGCTGAAGGACGTGCTGGACCAAGATGATGCGCTTGGCAGGGTGGGCGGATTTCCTGGCCTTGTGGAATTGCTCAGTGCCGAAGAAGTAGGCCGCCCCCAGATCCTCGCAGAATTGCTGCGGCGGAAGCGGAAGTTGCGGGACCTGATCCGCATCGGCGCCGGTCTGGCCCGTCAAGCCGCCGCAGAGGAAGCGCCTCCGGAAACGCTCATCGAACAATCCGCCCAGGATCTTTTCCGCCTAGCCCAAGGCGACCAGCGGGCCCGAGGCCTGGAGCACATCGCCGCTGTGGAAGCATCAGCTATGCCCGCCTTACTTGAGCGGCTGGAAGGTCGCGGATCGGCAGGGCTCCGTTTGGGATTTGAACGGTTTGACGATCTAACCCAGGGCCTGCGTCCCGGGAATCTCGTAATTCTTGCCGCGCGTCCTGGAGTGGGCAAGACCGCGCTCGCGCTCAATTGGATGTTGCGATCGGCCATGAAGCAAAATGCCCATGTCGCATTCTTCTCCCTTGAGATGTCGGCGGAGGAAGTCTTCCTGAGGCTTCTGGCGGCGAAAGCGCGCGTGAACATGAAACGCGTCGAAGCCGGGAGCTTTAGCAACCAGGACCGGCAGGACCTGGAAGATGCGCGCAGGGAACTCCTTGCCCTTCCGGTTTTCATCAACGATCACGCCAGCATCACCGTGCCC
>JANXXC010000267.1 GCA_025350765.1 Holophagaceae bacterium
CGGGCTCGCAGCCGCCTCATCGCCCTGGAGGAACCGGAGTGGGCGGAGTTGCCGGGCGAGGTTTCCGCTGAGACTTCGCTGGATTCCGAGATCGATCCATCCCTTCTGGCGGAGCTTCCCGGTGCCCTGGAGCGGCTTTCAGAAGGGGCCCAGGAAGTTCTCCGCCTGCGCTATCAGCAGGAGCTCTCCTACGAACAGATCGCGAACTTGCTCGGCGTGCCCATCGGCACGGTGCAGAGCCGAATTCACCGGGCCAAATTGGCCCTTCGCACCCACCTTTCCCCCCTGAGCGGAGGTCGGTTATGAACCACGCTCCCAAATTCGATCTGGACGCAGCCCTGCGCGAGGTCCTCAAGCCTGCGCCGGCCCCAGAAGCCCTCCGTTCAGAACTACTGGCCCGCGCGGGCCGGCGAGCCCGGCCTTGGCCGCCATTTCGAACCTCCCTCCTCGCTGCGGCCGCAGTCGTGATCCTGGGACTTGGCGCACAGATGACCTCCCGGATGAACGGCGAAGGCAAGGGCAGTAAGCATCTGGTGACCGCGGTATCCGAGGCATCCCAGGAATTCGTAGACCCCCGCGACCTGGCGTTCAAAGAAGAAAGCTGCGCCGGCAAGGGCTGTGGTGAGTGGGCCCAGGTGCGCGCGGGATTCCGCGCTCCCCTGCCCGCCTGCATCGCTGAAACTGACCTCGCCGGAGGCGGCACCTGCCGCATCGCCGGGGGCCCCACCGTGCATTACTCCCTGCGCGATGGCCGCAAGGTCTACGTTTTCCCGAAGGAACTGGAGGCGTGCCGTGCAGGGCGCCGTGTCGTGATGGATCGTGGCGCGCTCCAGGCCCAGGCCTGGAACGAGCAAGGCCGCGGCTACCTTCTGCTGGCGTTGAAGTAGGCTACTGGGTCGCATTCCCAACGGCGCGTGATCGGCCAATAACTGCGAATCACCGGCGCGGCGCGTCCCGCAATCACGCCGTCACTAAAGGAAAAGCCAGCCTGAAGGTGGTTCCTTTTCCGGGTTCGCTCTGGGCCTGAAGGGTACCCCCGGAGCCTTCGACGATGGCCTTCACGGAGGCAAGGCCCAGGCCAGTGCCCTTGCCTGGATCCTTGGTGGTGAAAAACGGATCGAAGATGCGCGCAAGGATTTCCGAAGGCATGCCACTGCCGTCGTCCATGACTCGGAGCTCAGCTTGAAGCGGTGTGGTTTCGGAAACCCGAAGCCCCGTGAGGATGCGGATGCTCCCACCCGCAGGCATGGCGTCGCGGGCATTGGAGACCAGGTTCACCAGAATCTGCTGGATTTGCAGCGGGTCCCCTTTGATGGGGAGCAGCACCGGCTCGGGCTCGAGGGTCACGGTGATGTTGGAGGGCACCAGCCTCTTCAAGATGGGGTGGAATTCGAGCACCTGTTCCCCGAGATCAAAGCTTTGAATTTCGTGCTCCAGTTGACGGCCCAACGTCATGAGATGTCCGGCCATATCATCGGCCTGGGTAGCGGCGGATTGAATGGCCACAAGATCCTCGGAATTTGGAGCCGAGCCTCGATCTACATCCATTTGCACCACCGCTGACATGCCCCGGATGATGTTGAGCAGGTTCTTGAAATCGTGGACCAGGCCCGCACCCAGGGTGGCCACCATGTTCATGCGCTGGGTGCGGAGCACCACGGCTTGGCTTTCCTCCAAGGCCCGAGTGCGCTCCTCCACCCGGGATTCAAGGGTTTGCGAAAGCTCCCGCACGTCCCTCAACGCAAGGTATTGCCGCAGGCAGAGCAGGCCCCCCAAGAGCACACCCGTGATGGCCATCGCCGAATCCGGGGGATGCCCCATCAGCACTTGGTCGGCGGCATAGACCGCCACAAGCATGGGTAGAACAAAGGGCAGAGCCAACTCAAGACGACTATGGCCAGCGGTCACTGGCTCAATCCTGCGGTTGCCTTGAGGCCATAGGGCCGCCAGACCGAAGCAGAGCATTGAAAGATGGGCCAGCATGTCGAGGATCTCGGAGGGTCCGAACACACCGCTGGATCCATGTTGGGCAAGTTGGGCGGCGAGAACCCACTCCGATAAGCCCAGGAGTAGCGCGGCCCGCAGCAGGGTCAAAGGCGCCAGAGCGTAGGGGCGGGCTCTGCGGGATTCCTGGATGAACCAGGCCACGGTGATCGTGATGCTCAAAGCCGGGTAGATCATGAGGAACATCAGCGGGAGAAATCCCGCATTGACCTGCATCAGCCCTCGAAGAACCACGTCCCAACCCAGGAACAAGGAAGCGACGGCGATGAGCAGGCCATCCAGAAAGGTCTGAAGGCGCTGGCTCCGCAGGCCCGGGATCGTGGGCCAAAGCAGCACGGCCTTGGCCAAATAAGCAAAGGCCACCAAGTAGCCAACGTGACGCCATTGCGGAGGCTTAGTCGTAGGCGAATACAGATCCCCCATGACGATCAGGTAGACGGTGGTTACCCCAAACCACAGGAGGTAGGCACCGAAAGCCCGCCAGGCCGGCGCGTAGACATCATCCAAGGCCCGCCCTCGGCGGCGACAGGCAAAGCCCGCCAGCAGCGCCAACACACCGCGGAGCGTGTCATCGGTGAGCACAGCCCAGTATTCCGTTCGAGGAATCAGGTTTGCGAGCTGGGCCGTGAGAAGCCCCATGCCCGAAACACAAAGAATCACCAGCCCCAGCGCCCAGCGCCAGGACTCCGGCTGCGCGCCCCTTAACTCAGGACCACCGGCCTGAGGCCCGAAAGCGGGCGAGGCGTTCATGGGGTCCGCGCGGGACGGATCCAATAGTTGAGCCGCCGTGAGATTGATCTCAAAGGAACCGCCTCCCATCAAGGGTACAAGTATGGGTGTGAGACGGGGCGTCTGCGGTGGATTCACAGGCCGCTGAAATTACTGAAAATCCGGTTCCACGAACAAATGCTGAATTTGAGGGAACTGGGCTTTCAAGCGCACCTCCAGGGCATTGATGGATTCGATCAAGGCATCGCCGGTGGGCTGGTTTTTGAAGCGGATCTGAAGGGCGACCATGAGTTTGTCGCCACCGATGACCACGGCGATGAGGTTGAGGGTGGCTTCCACTTCGGGATCTTCATCCACCGTGGATCGGATGGCCGCACGCAGGCCCAGGGGGGGGGCTTCGTTCATCAATAGACTGGTTACTTCGGCGCCCACAAAAAGCGCCACGGCAATGAGCAGGAGTCCGATGAGCAGGCTACCGATGCCGTCCCACACGGGGTTTCCGGTGATAAGGGTGAGCAGCACCGCTGCCAACGCGATGACAAGACCCACCAGGGCGGCGGCGTCTTCTGCCAGGACCACCACCAACTCTGTGGCGCTGCTCTGGCGTAGGTAGCGAATCAGAGTGCGATTGCCACGCTCGACTTTGGCGGCTCGCAAGGCACCACGCATGGAGATGGATTCCAACACGAAGGCGAACACCAGCAAGGCAATGGCCCAGATCAGATGATGCGGCGCTTCAGGGTGTCGGATCTTGTGGAGGCCTTCGGTCACGGAATAGAGGCCGCCCACGGTAAAGAGCAACAACGCCACGAGAAAACTCGCCACGAAAGCCGCTTGCCCCCGACCCAACGGAAACCGCCTCGTGGCGGGCCTTTGGGCCATCTTCATCCCCGCGAAAAGCAACAATTGATTGCCGCAGTCGGCGGTGGAATGGATGGCCTCAGTGAAGAGCGAGGCGGAACCCGTGAAGGCCGCCACCATGAATTTCGAAATGGCGATGCCGAGGTTGGCGGCCAGGGATAGAGCCAGGGCTTTGGAGGAGTGGGCGCTCATGCTTGCGGGAAGATGCGGAGTTCCTGTAAGAGATCCCCCAGCAAATAGAGGGAGCCCGTCACCAGCCGAGTTCTCCCGGTCTTCTGCTTGAGGCGGCCAACGGCCTCCTGAATGTCCAGGACTTCCAGCTCATCGCCCCACACCGAACGGAGCGTGGCAGAGTCCGCCCATCGTTCGCCTTCTCCCACGATGCCCGTGACCGAACCGGGATTCATGCGCAGGAGCTGGGTCTTCATGGCCTCCAGATCCTTGTCCTTCATGGCGCCGAAAAAGATGTCCGGGTGCACATCGCAAGCTAACGCATGGTCCGCGAGCACCTGTGATCCATCGGGATTATGAGCGCCATCCATCCACACATCATCAAGGCCAGGCACTTGCCAGAGCCGGCCGGGCCACTGGGTTTCTTCGATGCCCTTCCACATGGCCGCATCAGGAATGGGGTAGCCCAAGCAGCGCAGGTGGCGCATCACTTCCAGCGCGGTGGCCAGATTCTTCAGTTGGTGGGCCCCCGCAAGATTCAAGACATGGCCTTTCACCCGGGAATGGCCCCAGTGGATTTCGGTGGCGGCTACCCGGGGTGCCGGAAAGATGGCTGGTCGGCATTCCAGGTGAGGGCGCAGCCATTCGGGATCCAGGTCCGGACCCACCACCAGCGTGTGGCTTTCGCGCGCGATGCAAAGCTTTTCCCGGGCGATGGCTTCGAGGGTAGCTCCCAGATGCTGCTGATGGTCCAGGCCCACGTTGGTGAGCACCGACACCATGGGATCACAGGCGTTGGTGGCATCCCAGCGACCCCCCAACCCCACCTCCACGATGGCCAATTCCACGCCCGTCATGCGGAAAGCGGAGAAAGCCGCCACGGTCATCAATTCGAAGTAGGTGGCTTCGAGGCCTTCTTCGCGTTCGGCCTCGAAGGCTTCGTTCAACAACAGGTCCAGGGCCCCAGGGCCGATGTGATGGCCATCGGTCCAGATGCGCTCCATGGGTGCCACGAGATGGGGCGAAGTGTACCAACCCACCACGCTGCCGGCGGCCTTCATGGCATGGGCCAGAAGCGCACCCACACTGCCTTTGCCATTGGTACCCGCGATGAGGACGATGGGATAGCTGCGATCGGGTTGGCCCATCACCTTCAATAAGGCGCGGGTGTTCCCAAGGCCCTTCTTGATCCCCCAGTGGGCCCGCTGATCGAGCTTTTCCAAATGGGGCCAGTCCGCGGCGCGCCGCCAGTGGAATTCATCGGGGCCCTTGCGTTCAACGCTAGGAGCCTGGCGCTCTGCCTTGGGGCGCGCTGGTTCCGGCTTTAGAGCGGCTTTCAGGCGCCGGTCGGAAGCATCCATGCGAGACATGAGGCCACGAACTCCTTGAGTTGATCTCTTGGAACGACTTTGTCCACCATGCCATGGGCCTGCAAGAATTCCGAACGCTGGAAGCCTTCGGGCAGGCTCTGCTTGATGGTTTGTTCGATGACCCGCGGACCCGCAAAACCAATGAGAGCCTTGGGTTCGGCGATATTGAGATCCCCCAGCATGGCGTAGCTCGCGGACACGCCACCGGTGGTGGGATCGGTGAGGATGGAGAAATAGGGCAGGCCAGCCTTGTCCAATTTGGCGAGGGCCGCGCTGACTTTCGCCATCTGCATGAGAGAGAGCGTCCCCTCCTGCATACGCGCGCCCCCGGAGCAGCTGACGATGATGTAGGCGCTTTTCTTGGCTAGGGCCCGCTCGGCGCCGAGTTTCAGTTTCTCGCCCACCACGCTGCCCATGGAGGCCGCTAGGAAATCGAAATTCATGACGCCCATGACCACCGGATGTCCCGAAATCGAGCCTTCCACCACCATCACCGCGTCTTCAGTTTGGCCAGCCTTTTCGAGCTTCTTGAGCTGATCCGCGTAGGCTTTTGAGGCCACGAACTTCAAGGGATCGACGGATCGCAGTTCCGAAAATAGCGCCACCCAGCCTTCATCCATGAGGTTCGCCAGGCGTTCATCCACCCCGATGCGGAAGTGGTAGCCGCACTTGGGGCAGACGTTGTGGGTGTTCACCAGCTCGGCGCGGTAGATGAGTTCCCGGCAGTTGTCGCACTTGATCCAGAGGCCCTCGGGCACGCGGACGGTCTTGGCCTCCACCGCGGTTTTCTGCTGACGCTTTTTGATGAACCAGGACATGCGTACCTCGACCTTTACTTTCGCTTGGGCCCTTGTTTCATGGTTTCAAAGAGGCGATCCAGTTCTCCCTCACTGCCGTAGTGAAGCACCACCACGCCACCCTTGCCCTTGGCCTTGATCTCGACTTTGGTGGACCAAGCGAGGGTCAGCTCTTCGGCGGCGGCCTTGATGAATACCGCATGGGGATGCTTTTTCTTGCCCCTGGGCTTGCCCGGCTTGGTGAGGTGCTGGAGCCTGGATTCCAGGGCCCGCACACTGAGCTGCTCTCCAATGACTTCCTGGACCAGCTGCTCCATGAGCTTCAAATCCGGCAGGCCCATGAGCACCTTGGCGTGGCCCGTGGAAATCTTCCCCGTGGCCACGAACTCCTGGATGGAGGAGGGCAGGCGAAGCAGCCGCAAGGTGTTGGCGACCTGGGGACGACTCTTGCCGACGCGGTCTGCCACTTGTTCCTGGGTGAGCCTCAAGTGTTCGCCCAACTGCCAGTAGGCCTTGGCTTCTTCGATGGGATTGAGTTCTTGGCGCTGGATATTTTCGACGAGCGCGTATTCCAGAAGACGGTCGTCGGGGACTTCCTTGAGGACCACCGGCACCATGGGAATGCCCGCCTTGCGCGCCGCGCGCCAGCGGCGTTCCCCGGCGATGATCTCGAACTTGTCGCCGACCTTGCGGGCGATGATGGGCTGCACCATGCCGTGCATCTTTAGGCTGGCCGCCAGATCATCCAGCGCGGCTTCATCGAAATGCGTGCGGGGCTGCTGACGGTTGGGGAAGAGGGAGCCCACGGGCACTTCCCGCTGGGGTGCATCTTCCGCCGAGTGTTGACTCATCAGCGCGGTGAGGCCTCTGCCGAGGGCCGGACGCTTGAGGTTCATTCAGCCTCCCCATGCAAAGCGGAGCTTGGCGTGGCGAGTTCGAGGCCCAGCCATTCCCTCGCGAGATTGAGGTAGGCCTGAGCCCCCTTGGATTTGATGTCGTAGAAGGCCACCGGCTTTCCATGACTGGGCGCTTCCGCCAGACGGATGTTGCGCGGAATGGTGGTGCCGAAAACCTTTCCCGGGAAGGCCTGGCGCACTTCGTTGGCCACCGCAGAACCCAAATTCGTACGCTCTTCGGCCATGGTGAGGAGGATGCCGCCCAGCTCCAGTTTCGGATTCGGTCCCGCTTGGATGCGTCGGATGGTCTCCATCAATTCCGCCAGGCCATCCATCGCCAGGAATTCGCAGGGCATGGGGATGATGACTTCATCGGCGGCGGTGAGCGCGTTGAGGGTGATCATGCCGAGGGCCGGTGGTGAATCAATGAGAATGAAGTCAAAGTTCTCCATCACCGGCTCGAGCGCCTTACGAAGCTCTTGCAACTGAGGCAGCTCGAAGAGCTCGAATTCCAGCTGGGCGAGATCCTTGCCTGCGGGGATCACCTGGAGCATGGGCACTTCGGTGTGGAGCGTCAGGCCCTTGGCGGGCGCGCCTTTCATGAGCGCGTAGGAACCGGCGCGATGGTCGGGCTTGGGGAATCCGAGACCCGTGGTGCTATGTCCCTGAGGGTCGTAGTCCACCAGCAAAACGAGTTTTTCAAGCATCGCAAGGGAGGCAGCAAGGTTGATGGCCGTCGTGGTCTTGCCGACGCCGCCCTTCTGGTTGGCCAGTACAACGATGCGCGCTGTCATCCTAGGCTCCGCTGGCAGCAGGGGACTGAACGGCATCGTGAATCACTGGGCGACCTCGGGCGTGGAACACTGTAGCGTAGCACGTTCCACGCTGCGATCGCCCCATGACCAGGGCCTCGACGGGAGCTCGTCGCCTCCGCTAAATCCGGTTCCTGGTTGCCGGCTTTGCTCAACCTAAAAAAGCGGAACCCAGAAGACACGGTACTTCACGGAATACCACGGAAAGGTAGGTTCAGCGCCGCGTCCAACAGGGGTCATTTGGATGTGGGCGCGACCTCGATCGCTTTTGGGGGCGAGTCGGCGGTCGCGCCGACATGCTCGGGCGCTGCGCGCCTGTGCCCGCGTCCCGCGGGCGACCCCGGTGAGCCATCGCACGACTCCTTCCGTGTCCTCCGACTTTTTTCTGTGGTCTCCGTGTCCCGGCTTTTCGACGGATGGGGAGATTTTGGTGGGAGATTCCGATCGTCGGGTTCAGCGCTTTTCGCCGTGATTCCGGAAAGTGTAGACCGTCTCGCCGGGCTTGGCATAGCCGCGCTGCCGCGCCAGGGATTCCATCAACTCCGGGTCTTTGTCGAGAAGGCGTTTCACTTCCATGGCCAATTCCTGATTCTTGCGGTTCAGGTCTACGAGCATCTGCTTCTGCTTGGCGAATTCCTGCTCCCGCTTGTGGATGGCGGGCAGGCCGAAGGGCGACCAGAGGATCGCCACCGACAGGAATCCCGAAATCCCCAGAACGGTCATGATGACCCGAGATTCCAGGAGTGAGGTCGTGTTCATTTGAGCCGCGCTCCGAAGGCCTCCTTGCCTGCATAACGGGCCGCCGCACCCAGCTCCCATTCAATCTGGAGCAGGCGGTTGTACTT
>JANXXC010000007.1 GCA_025350765.1 Holophagaceae bacterium
TGCATCAGACCCTGGATGAAGAGGACGGGCGGATCCCTTTCCTGGAACGCCTGATCGAGGACTTCCTGGACGCCAAGGGCTTCCTTCGGATGGATCCTGACGAGCCCGGTGAAGCCAGCCCCGAAGCCCTGGCGGCGGAACTGGTCGTGACGGTGGAGGTTCTCCGCGGCCTGCTGGAGATCCTTCAGGAATTCGATCCCAGCGGCGTCGGTTGTTTCACCGTGAAGGAATCCTTGCTGCTGCAACTGCGGCACGCGGGCGCCGAGCCGGATGATCTGGCGGTGCGCATCATCCGGAACCATACGGATCTTCTGGGGCAGCGCGATCACACGAAACTCAAGAAGGTTCTTTCCTGCGACGAAGAGGAGCTGGAGCAGGCCTTGAGCGTGCTGCGCCATCTGCATCCCGCGCCAGGCCGAGCCTTCGATCCCGAGGGCGAACGGGTGGTGAAGCCCGATATTGTCGTGCTCAAGGGCGACGATGGTGGCTGGAAGGTTTACCTCAATGACGAAGGCCTGCCGCGCCTTCGCGTGAGTGGGGATTACCGCAATTTCTTGGCCTCCACCGACGTGAAAGGGGACAAGGATTTCATCCGAGAGCGATATCGTTCCGCGCGGGATTTCATCCGCGGCGTTGAGGACCGCAACCGCACGGTGCTGCGGGTGTCCTTGGCCCTGGTGGAACTGCAGCAAGACTTTATGGACCAGGGCATCGAAGGCCTTCGCCCCATGGTCCTGCGGGACGTAGCTGAGGCCACGGGCTTTCACGAAAGCACCATCTCCAGGGTGGTCAAAGCCAAGACCATCCACACCCCCCAGGGCCTTTTCGACATGAATTATTTCTTCAGCGCCTCACTGGGTTCGGACACTGGAAGCGACGTGAGCGCCACGGTGGTGAAACATCGGATCAAGGCCTTTGTGCAGGCCGAGGACGCCGCCAAACCCCTTTCGGACGAAACCCTTGCCCAGCTGCTCGCACAAGATGGTATCCAGGTGGCGCGCCGAACCGTGAACAAGTACCGCGAAGAACTCAAGATCCCCCCCGCGTCCAGGCGACGCAGGAGGTAGGTGTCCATGCAGTTTTTTCCGGGCCATCCGCCCGCTGAAGGAGTAAACGATGAAGGTGCACTTCACTGGCCGCCACGTTGATGTCTCCGAGGCCCTAAAGGCCGCGTCCAAAGAGCGTCTCGACAAGATGACGACCTATCTCGACGACGTCATTGATGTCCACGTCATCTTCGCGGTGGATAGCCATCGCCATTTGGCCGAGGTCACCCTCAAGACCCGCCACGACACTTTCGTGGCCTCCAGCGAAACCCCTGACATGTACAAGAGCTTGGCTCAGACCATGGACAAGTTAGAGGCCCAGGCCCACAAGCGCCATGATAAGAAAGTCACCGTGGAGCACATTCCAAGGCGCGAAACCCTGCTGGAAGCCGTCGAATCCGTGGACTAGCCCCTCAGAAACCGCAAATGCAAAAAGCCCGGAGCTTGGCTCCGGGCTTTTTGCATTTGCCCGCCCGCTGCTAATCTAGAGATTCACGGAGTGCGCGATGCCTGATCCAACCCATCTCTACGCCCCCAAGGACACGACGGCTCCGACCCAGGTCTGCGAGAAATGCCGTTCCAAATACACTATGGACCATTTCAACCATGGCATCGAGAACCAGGCTTCCATCTGCCGCCGCTGCCTTCGGATCATGGGCTACAAGGTCTGAGATGACGGTCGTGGAGATGGACCTCGCGGGAACCCTTCTTGAGAAGGTCGAGCAGGGCCTGCGCCTCACCGAGGAAGAAGCACTGCATCTGCTGGAGCACGCCACCCTGGCGGACCTCAGCGTGGCGGCCACCAGCTCGCGCAATCGCCACAGCGATCCAGCCCGGGTGAGCTTCATCATTGATCGCAACGTCAACTACACCGATGTCTGCAACGTCTACTGCACCTTCTGCGCCTTCTACCATAAGCCCGGCGATCCGCGCGGCTATACCCTCACCAAGGAACAGCTCAAGCAGAAAGCTGAGGAAACCAAGGCTCTCGGCGGCACGGGCTTCCTGCTGCAAGGCGGCGTGAATCCCGACCTGCCTTGGGAGTACTACCTCGATCTGGTGCGCTACCTGAGCCATGACCTGGGCATCTGGGTGCATGGATTCAGCCCGGTTGAAATTCAGATGATGGCTAAATTGAGCGGGCAATCCCTGCGCAAGACCATCGAGGATTTGAAGGAAGCGGGTCTCGGCTCCATTCCCGGGGGCGGCGCGGAAGTCCTGGTGGCGCGCATCCGCAAGAAGATCGCGCCGCTCAAAGGTGGTCCTGAGAAGTGGCTTGAAGTGATGGAGGCCGCCCACGAAGCGGGGCTGAAGACCACCGCCACCATGATGTACGGCATCACCGAAACGCTCGCGGAGCGCATCGAGCATTTCCGTGTCATCCGCGAACAGCAGGACCGCGCGTTGGCCAGAAACAACGGCGGCGGGTATACCGCCTTCGTGGCCTGGCCCTTCCAGAGCGGCCACACCGTATGGGAAGGCAAGATCGAAAAGCCCACGGACACTGAGTATCTGCGCACCATCGCCGCCGCCCGCATCTACCTGGACAACTTTCCTCACATCCAAAGTTCTTGGGTCACCATGGGCAAGAAAACCGGCCAGGTGGCCCTGCATTATGGTTGCGATGACATGGGCAGCCTCATGCTTGAAGAAAACGTCGTGAGCGCCGCGGGCACCTGTTTCAGCGTCAACAAGGAGGAGATGCTGCGCCTCATCCGCTCTGCTGGTTTCGAGCCTTGGCAACGGGACAATATCTACGGAATGGTGGATCCCGCGCCCGCTGCGAACTAGGCCGTGGAACCCGGCGCAATTTTCGGTTCCTATCGCCTCCTGGAACCCCTGGGCGAAGGCGGCATGGGTGTGGTCTGGAAGGCCCTGGATCTGCGCCTTGAGCGGGTGGTGGCCCTCAAGGTTTTAAAGGAGCCCGACGAGCTCAAGCGCAAGGCGCTCATAGCGGAAGCCAAGACCGCGTCGCAGCTCACCCATCCCAATATCGCCGTGATTTTTGATGCTGGTGAAGTGGAGGGAATGCCCTATATCGCCATGGAGTTCGTGGAAGGCCGCACCCTGCTCCATCAGCTCGGCCGCGCTTGGGAAGAATCGGATCTTCGTCGGCTTGCGTCCCAGGCCGCCGAAGCCCTGGACCACGCCCATCAGAAGGGCATCGTCCACCGCGACATCAAGCCCGCGAACCTGGTGGTGACGCCCGAAGGGCGACTGGAGATCCTGGACTTCGGCGTGGCCAAACGCACATCGGCCATGGCCTCAACCGCCTCCGGTGAAACGACGGGCTCCGAAGTGACGCAGCTAGAGCGCACCCTGCCGGGCCTTTCCATGGGCACGCCAGCCTACATGAGTCCTGAGCAGGTGAGGGGGGTAGAGATTGGTCCCGCTTCGGATCAGTTCAGCCTCGGCGTCGTGCTTCGGGAATTGGCCGCCGCGAAGCATCCTTTTCGCAAAGACAACATCGTGGAAACCCTCCACGCCATTCTCAAAGACGACCTCGCTCCTCTGGCCAAGTTGCGACCTGATTTAAGTCCGCCACTGACCAGGGTCTTTGATCGAATGTTGGAGAAGAACCCGGCCCATCGCTTCTCCAGTCTGCGGGCCGTGGGGGCCATGCTAGGTGATCTTCAAGGGCTGGGCGCCGGTCCCATCGTTCTGCCCGACGCCACCACCACGCCGCAACTATCGGTTGATGCGGGTCCGCCAGGATCGCAGGCTTCACCGCCAAAAGGCCGACCACGCAAAGGCTGGCTGCGTCTAGGCTTGACGGTCCTCGTGGTGGGTGTTTCGGTCGGGGCGTGGTGGCAGTCCAAATCCGCGAGGACTGCGACTTTTGTCCTTCCCACCGGCCCCAAGGTGGTGGCGGTGCTGCCCTTGGAATCCATCGGCGTCAGCGCGGACAAGACTTGGGTCGGCACCAGCCTGGTGGATGCCATGAGCACGGGCCTACTGCGGCGCGGCGACTTGATGGTGCTGGATCGCCTGTGGGTGGCGGATGCCATGACCCGGCTGGGGGACGCACCCGGCCAGCCCTCGCACAATTTCCAGAAACTCGTGAAAGAGCTGAAGGCGGACGTCCTGGTGCTGGGCAGCTACCAGCTGGTCGGCGACAAAATGCGGGTGAATGTGCGGCTCATGGACGGGGCTCGCGGCGCGGTCACGGACCACTATTCCGCCAATGGCACCACCGAAGGGCTGCTGACCCTCGAAGACGATCTTCAACATCAACTCCCCGGGATGCTCGGGCTGAGGCCTGCACAAGAAGCGCCCAATCCCCACGCGAGGGCCAAGAATCCCAGGACCCGCGAGCTTTACGCGAAGGCATCGGATCTGGCGGCCAAGGGCAATGCCGATTCCTTTGAGGCCGCGCGCTCCGTCTACATCGAGGCCCTGAGCCAGGAGCCCGACTACGCCCCGGCCCACGCGGGGCTTGCCCGTGCCCTGCAAGGCATGGCGGCTTCAGAGGGCCATCTCGGAAAAGGCGAGGCCTCCAAATCCCATTTCGCCGAGGCCGAAAAAGAGGCCCGCGAAGCCATCCGGTTAGACCCTGATCTTGCTTTCGCCCATCGCGTGTTGGCCGGAGCCATCAATCTTCAGGGCAGGTTTTTGGAAGCGCGCGAAGCTGCGGCGCGGGCCGTGGCGTTGGATCCGGCGGATTTCCAATCCTTCGCGACTTTGGGCGACGCCTACGGTTATCAAGAAGGCGCCGAGGCCCACGCCACCGCGAGGCAGCACTATCAACGCTCCCTGGAGTTGGCGCCCGATTATTGGTTCGCCCATTTCCGTCTCGCGGTGCTGTTGCAGAACGATGGCGATCTCGAAGGCTCGGTCACGGAGGCCGATGCCGCCTCCAAGGCCCAGCCCTCGGCGGAATACACCTACCTCACCAGCGGCGTATCGCTGCTTTGGCTGGGCCGTCCCAGTGAGGCTCGCACAAGGCTGGAGATGGGTTTGCGGAATGTGCCGAGCTCCAAGCTCATGAAGCTGACCTTGGCCTTGGCGGCCCACGATCTCCATGATGCGGACACCTTCCGTCGCTTTTCCGCAGATATCCGAGGCGCCTGGCCTTCGGACCACGTGATTTCGATATTGATCGAAGGACTAGGGATGGACATGGCGGGTGACAAAGCCGGGGCCAGGACCGTTTTCCTGGCCTACCTGCATCACCTGCAGACGCCCCAAGGCCAAGTGACCGCAGCAGCGCGGCGCAGCGTGTCAGTGAACCTCTATCACATGGCCCGAGCGCTGGCTTTTGGAGGGGAGAAGGCTGCGGCGCAGGAACTGTTGGAAGAAGCCGACCGGCTGAACCCGGGGAAAAAGATCGTGGCCTCCAAGGATTCAGCGTTCAAGTGAAGATAAGGGGATATGAGCCAAGCTATCAGGTCTCAGATGAAAACCTCATGGCTCAAAGATTCCTGGCTAGAAGCCTTTCCCCTGTATTGAGTCAAGGCGGAGTTTCTTTCGCAATGAGAAACCCTTGGGACTGCGATCCCCATAGCCCCAAATCTTCAGTGTGATCTCCCCAGTCGCGGACAGGCTCAAAGCCTCGACGTAGGCGTGGTGATTCTCGATCAAGAGAGGCTCAATCTTGGGATCTTTCTGTAACTCATCCCGGAGATTCACCCTCCGGGCGGGATGGTCAAGCCGGAAAGCGATCACCGTGCTCTCGCTACTGCCGGAGAAGTCGGTGATTGCGATCCAGTTAGCGTGTTTGTTGCCCACTACATTCACATGCCTCTTGAACCGGTACTCGAACACAGGTTCACCTGTGGCCCCGAAGCATCGAAGTCCATGCCCGGATTGGCCATGTTCCGAAGGTTCGCTCCAGTCAATGCGGACGAATCCTGGCATGGCAAAAGTGCTGCGTTCGGATGGAAAGGCTACCTTGAAGCTGCCGCCATGATTGTGAGCCATTACAGCTAGCACCATTGCCGGAATTACCGTAGGCATTTGCAGCTCTTGTCAGTGGTGGGCGTTTTGCCATCATCAGGCGTGCCATTGTCGTAACAGATCTCGACATACATCCAGTGCTTGCCAAACTTTCTCGCGTTATTATTCCCTGGGATCCAAATATCTAGCCAGTGACCCGGATCCACATCGTGATGGTCGGGATCCCAGCCCGCCCCGGTATCAGTTACGTGACCGGTGTAGAACGGTTTTCCGTTCTCACCGTAGACGGTGACATCCGCGTTCCAAGGGTAGTAGTGAGGTGGGTCATCGTCACCAGAATTCGCGCAAGCGATGTCCCCCGGGCCGACACTTCCAGGTGGCTTGCCACGCTTCTTTGGCTTGAACTTGGGCCAAAACCGCCCAGGTCCGATGTCGGAATAGGCAGTCACGAGAATGCGGTGTCCGAAGCAGACTTTTTTCAAACCATATGGATCGATGTTGTTGATCGGATCATTGTCCACATATGCATAAACCCGGCCTAAGCATCCCACCTGCTTAGGTCGGCCAAAAGCCTTGCTGGTGTTGGGTTTCATGGGTTTCATGGTATCACCCATTGGGTGATGAGACAGCGACGGCAGACCTTCCAGATCGATGGGCTTCGGGTGGAGATCGGGGATCCGATCTCGACGGATGGAGGCGCGGTGTTCGTGGCGCGCCAGATCCGGCGTTCGGCGTGGTTCCCCGGGCTGGTGCGGGATCTGCGCGAGGCGATCGCGGGCTTCGAGGGCCAGCGGTTCGGGTTCGCGGTGGAGGCGAAGGTGACGCGGACGCTGCTGGCGCTGGTCGCGGGGATGGCGATGGGCTACCGCTCGGGCAAGGAGATCGCGGACGTGGTGGACGCCGACCGCCTCTGGCGGGAGATCCTCGGAGGCCGCGTGCCGCAGATCGACCTCTCGCGGCTCGTGGGGCTGCTGAGCGAGGTGGGCCTTCCCGCGCTGAGGAAGGGCCTCCTGGCCTCGGCGTCGGAGGGCGTTGCGGCGCTTCGCCTCGACGGGGATTCGAGCCTGCTGGCGTTGCACGGCCAGCAGGAGGGCGCGGCCTACAACGGGCACTACCGCGAGTTCGGCTACCACGCGGGCTGGCTGCTGGAGGCCTCGGGGCGGCTGGCGGCGCTGTGGCTGATGGAAGGCAACG
>JANXXC010000010.1 GCA_025350765.1 Holophagaceae bacterium
GAGATCACCTACAAGGAGATCCAGCGCCTTAAGGACGCCCTCAGTGAAACCTTCGCCAAGCACACGGGCCAGACCGTGAAGAAGGTGCAGAAGGACATGGACCGCGACTACTTTATGAGCGCCGCCGAAGCCATGGACTACGGCATCATCGACAAGGTGCTCACGGAGCGACCGGCATAATCACTTTGGACTTGCACGCTGAACTCGAGGCCTTGCGCCTGCTGCCGCTCGCGGACCGGGTTGAAAAACTGGACGGGCTGCGGTCGCTCTACCGCGCCGAGCCCCAACTTTTCACGCCGGAAATCCTAGTTGAATTGAAATCGCTCTCCGCGCCAGATATCGCCGCCCAGCTGAAATCCATCTTCGGCTTCGATCAGTTCCGCCCGGGCCAGGAGGACATCATCCGGGCGGTGATGGCAGGCCGCGACGTACTGGCCATCATGCCCACCGGGGCCGGAAAGTCGCTTACCTTTCAGCTTCCGGCGCGGCTGCTGGGGGGCGTTACGCTCGTGATATCACCGCTCATCGCGCTGATGAAGGACCAAGTCGACGCCATGACCGAGGCGGGGCTGAAGGCCACCTTTCTGAATTCTAGCCTCGACGGAGAAGAACGCGGCAAGCGCATCCGCGCCATTCGCGATGGCCATATCGAACTGCTCTACGCCGCACCTGAAGGGCTCTCACTCTACGTCGCGGATCTCCTTCAGGATCTGGATCTCAAATTGATCGCGGTGGATGAAGCCCACTGTATCAGCCAATGGGGCCATGATTTCAGGCCTGCTTATCGCAAC
This sequence comes from Holophagaceae bacterium, assembly GCA_025350765.1. Classification (GTDB taxonomy): domain Bacteria; phylum Acidobacteriota; class Holophagae; order Holophagales; family Holophagaceae; genus JANXPB01. Next base: position 792 of record JANXXC010000010.1, read on the forward strand.
CTCGCGGGCTTGAAAAACCGTTTCCGAAATGTGCCCGTTCTGGCGCTCACGGCGACGGCCACGAGGGAAGTTTGTGAGGACATCATCGCTCAGCTCGCCATGAATAACGCCGCGCGATTTCACGGCTCATTCTTCCGTTCCAACCTGCGCCTTTCGGCCAACAAGAAGGGCGATGGGCCTTCGGTGCGCGAAAATATCCTCCGCCTGATCCGTGCCCGGCGGGGGCAGAGCGGTATCGTGTACTGCCTGTCGCGCAAGGGTGTCGAATCCACCGCCGACTATCTTTCGGATCATGGTGTGAAGGCCATGGCCTACCACGCGGGTCTGAGCGGCGAAGCGCGCAGCGCGGCCCAGGAGGCCTTCCGCCGGGACGACGTGGATGTCATCGTCGCCACGGTGGCCTTCGGCATGGGGATCGACAAGCCCAACATCCGCTTCGTCATCCACCGCGATATGCCCAAGAGCGTGGAGGGCTATTACCAGGAAATCGGCCGCGCGGGCCGCGATGGGGAGCCTTCGGACTGCATCCTGTTCTATTCCTGGGCTGACGTCATGAGCCTGGACCGCTTCAGCGATGATGCCTCGCCGGAATTGGGCCGCGAGCAGCAGCGGCAGACCCGCGCCATGTTCCGCCTGGCCGATGAGAGCGGCTGCCGTCACCAGCGCATCCTTTGGCATTTCGGGGAGCGGATGCCCGCCTGCGGCGCTTCTTGCGATATCTGCGGCGGATGGAATGTCATGGCCACCGCGCCCAAATCCATCCGCCTGCCCAAGGCAAAAAAGCTCCGGGTCGAGTCCATTGAACTGCCGGAGGACGCTGAGCCCGTGGGCGAGGGCGAGGCTTTCTTTATGGAACTCAAAGCCCTGCGCAAGCGCTTGGCCGATGACAAAGGCCTGCCCGCCTACCTGGTTTTCAGCGACACCGCGCTCAAGCAGATGGCGGCGTACAAACCCGCCACCGAGCCGGAATTCCTGGCCATCAGCGGAGTCGGGCCCAAGAAGCTTGCGCAGTATGGGGAACCCTTCCTTGCCTTGATCCGCAAGCTGGCAGACTAAAGATATGGAAAAGATTTCGCTCATCGCCATTGACGGTCCCTCGGGCGCGGGAAAATCCTCTACCGCGAAGAAGATCGCGGAGGCCCTGGCTTGGGACTACCTGGACACCGGCGCCATGTACCGCGCCACTTCATTGGCCTTGCTTCGGGCGGGGCTTGGGCTGGACGACGATGGTGCCCTGCGCCGCGTGCTGGCTTCCATTCGTTTGGAACAGAAAGGCACGCACATCTTTCTCAACGATGAGGACGTCAGCGATGCCATCCGCAGCCCCGAGATTACTAAATTCGTCACCCCGGTGAGCGCCGATGGGCGCGTGCGCGAAGTGTTGGTGGAGCAGCAGCGCAAAATCGGTCAGCGCGGCGGCTTTGTGGTGGATGGCCGCGACATCGGCACGGTGGTATTCCCCACCGCCGCCCTGAAGATTTTCCTCACCGCCACCGTGGCAGCCCGGGCCCAGCGCCGCTTCCTGGAACAACAGGCCAAGGGCATTTCCATGAGCTTGGAAGAAGTCGCCGCCGACATCCAACGACGAGATACCGCCGATTCCACCCGCG
>JANXXC010000196.1 GCA_025350765.1 Holophagaceae bacterium
GTGGCCGGCCTCGGCTTCGGCCATGAGCACGGGGCGCAGGTCCAGATAGCGGTTGGAAATGTGGACCGCCACGATGCCGCCGGGACGCAGGTGGCGGCGGTACTGCTGGAAGGCTTCGCGGGTGAGCAGATGCACCGGGATGGAATCACTGCTGAAGGCATCCACCGCGATCAAATCGTAGCCCTTAGGACTCTCCCGCTCCATGGAAAGCCGTGCGTCTCCGAGCACCACTTCCGCTTTCCCGCGACACCGCGGTAGCGCTTGAAACCAAGCCTTAGCAAGGCTTTCCACCAAGGGATTGATTTCGTAGAGGCGCACCTCATCGCCGGGCCGGGCATAGTCCGCCAGGGTGCCGGAGCCGAGGCCCACCACGCCGAATTTCAACGGGCCTTGTTCCCCCATCGCCCTTAGCGAAAGGCCCACGCCGGAATCGGGACCGTAGTACGTCGTCGGATTCAAAGCGCGGTCCCCCGCCAGGAATTGGCCTCCGTGGTTGATGGTGCCGTGCAGCAACAGGCGCATGCGGTCGCGGTCTTCATACCGTTCCACCACCCGGAGCGCCCCGTAAAAATTTCGCGCTTGGGCCAGAGATTTGTGGGCCTGCTCGCGCTCTTGCCACACCGCCAGCACCGCCAAGCCCGTGGCGCAGAGCCCCAGCAAGACCGAGCCTCCGTGCCTGACCACCGCCTTCGTGCCTTCGCCCGCATCCCGCATCCACGAAGCGAAAATCAATACCGCCAGCAGCACCAAAGCCAAGGGAAACTCCACCAGGGTGCTAAAGATTCGCGGCGCCACTAGGCCCGCGAAGATGCCCCCCAAGGCCCCGCCGAAGGAAAGCGAAAGATAAAAGCCCGTAAGGTAGCGCGACGGCGGCCGCAGCCGGGCCAGTTCCCCGTGGGCCGCCATGCAGGCCACGAAGAGCGCCGATGCGAAGGCGAGCACTTGGATCCGAACAGCAACGTGAAGGTAGTCCGGCAGCATCAGCCACGCCATGCCCAACAGCGCGGGGATGAGGAGCACGATGAAAATTTTCCGCGCGTACCAACGCGGATGATCGAAACAGAGGATGAAACTCAGCAGGTAAAGGCACAGGGGCAACACCCAAAGAAAGGGGATGGGCGCCACGTTGGTGCAGAGATGGTTCGTCACCGAGAGCAGGAGAAGGGAGGGCGCGAAGGCCAGCAACACCCACAGCAGACGAAGGCTGGCAGCGGGTTTCAGGCTATTTATTGCCGCTTCGGCTTTTGAGCCATCCGCGGCTTGAGGTGGGCTTTCTACCGTTGGGGAAAGTCGGCTCGCGCGCCAGACCATCCCCACGGCGCAAAGCAGGTAGAGCGCATAGCCCGCCGTCCACATCCAGGCCTGATGTCCCAGCCGCAAGAAGGGCTCAATCAAAATGGGATAGCCCAAAAGGGCCGCCAGACTCCCCGCGTTGGAGAGCGCGAACAAGCGGTAGGGCTGCCAGCCCGGACGCTCGCGCGCGAGCCAGGCCTGCACCAGCGGACTCGTGGCCGAGAGCAGCAGGTAGGGCAGGCCCACGGTGGCCATCAGAAGCCCCAAGATGCGGAAGGTCGGATCGCCCGTGATGCCGGGCTTCCACGCGGGACTGGGGCTCAAGGGCAGCACCAAGAGGCTGGCCGCGAGAAGGATGAAATGCACCAGAGCCTGTCGTTTCGGCCTGAGTTTCTGGAGCAGATGCGCGTACAGGTAACCGCCCAGCAGCAGGAGCTGAAAGAACAACATGCAGGCGGTCCACACCGCCGCCGATCCGCCAAACCAAGGCAGGATGCGCTTCGCCAGGAGCGGCTGCACCAGGAACAAAAGAAAGGCCCCCAGCGCGATGGTGGCCGAAGGCAGCGCAAGGCTGCGCGGGGCCAATGAGGTGGAAGGCGCGGGTTCGTTCACGGGATTCCTGGTGTAGGTGATGGCTATGGGTGCGCTTGGTGTTTATAAGGGGATCACAATTCTCAGCGAAACCCCACAGGGCTTTGGTTCAGAAGCTGAGAAGAACGAGGGTTCACACAAATTTGTGGTATCCCCTTCACCCCCTTCATCCCTGTGAATTCCGTTTTTCAAACCGGTTGTCGAATAGTCACCACCCGAGCTTTGGAAACCCAAATTTATTCGCATCGTTGGGGGGGCAAAAAAACGATTAACAGGGATGAAGGGGATGAGAAGGCGCCGCGCTTCCGTCCACTCGGGAATGATCCCTGGTCACCCCTCCCGTTCCAACATCCCAAACCGCGCGACGATGCGCTTTTCGCCGGCCTCGGCGAAACGGATGGTGTAGGTGAGACCTTCGCCGCTGCCAGTGGCGGCGGTGATGACGCCACGGCCGAAGCGGGGGCTCTGGATGCGCGTGCCCTTGGGCCAGGCTTCACCTGGCACCGGAAGAGAGGGCGCAGAAAGCTCAGAGGCAGGCATCGAGGCAGGCGGCAATGTTTCTCGTTCCGATCCCACTTGGGCGGTGGCGCGAACCTTGTCGAAGAAACTGCGGATTCGGGTCAGCTCCGTGGCCACCGAGGCCCCGCTCCCTCCCCGCGCGCGCTCCGGCGTCCAGGCCCCCTGGCCCGCCTGATACAGCTCCGTGCCCCAGCGGATGGGATGCTCCAAGGCGCCCTCGGGTAATTCCCGCAGAAAGCGGCTGGGCATCCCCAACATCTCAGTGCCCATGATGCGCCGCCGACGCGCGCCGCTGAGGTAGAGCTTGGCCTTCGCGCGGGTGATGGCCACGTAGAAGAGGCGCCGCTCTTCTTCCAAGCCTTCGTCGGTCTCCCGCGCCTGGCGGTTGGGAAAGACCTCTTCTTCCATTCCCACCACAAAGACGATGGGGAATTCCAGGCCCTTGGCGCAGTGGATCGTCATGAGCGAAAGCTCGATGCTCTGGTCCACCTGATCGGCATCCGCGGCCAGGGTCACGCGATCCAGGAATTCCGAAAGGCGCAGTCCCAGCGACTCACATTCCGCCGCAGCGGAAAGAAATTCTTCGAGGTTGCGCACCCGGCCTTCGGCTTCCAGGGTGCCCTCATCTTCGAGCATCTGAAGGTAGCCACTCTCGTGCAGAGTCCATCGCACCAAGCCCGCAAGGCCCAGGGCCGAAGCCTCATTTGCGGCGCGATAAAAGAGCTCCACGAATCGATGCAGCTCCCGGGCCGCACGGCCTTTCAATTCCCCCGCCTTGAGGAGGATCGCCACGCCCTCTAAGGCGGTTCCATTCTCGGGAATGGCGCCTTCGATTTTCGCCAGAGTGGTGGGCCCCACGCCGCGGGTGGGGCTGCTGACGGCGCGGCGGAAGCTCTGAAGATCGTAGGGATTGGCGATGAGCCGCAGATAGCTGAGGAGATCCTTCACCTCTTGGCGCTCGTAGAACTTCGTACCGCCCACCAGCTTGTAGGGCAGGTTCGCGCCGCGCAGGGCCTCTTCCATCTGCCTTGATTGCCAGTTGGCGCGGTAGAGCACGGCGATCTTGATATCACGATCAAATCGCCGCGCATCCTGGATCTTCGACACCACCCATTCGGCTTCTGCCCGGCCGTCGTCGTTGAGCCTGAAGGTGATGGGCTCGCCCACGCCGCGCTCGGTCCACAGCGTTTTCCCCAACCGTTGGGCGTTGTTCGCGATGACCGTGGAGGCCGCGTCGAGGATGCTTTGGGTGGAGCGGTAGTTCTGCTCCAGCTTGATCTGCACCGCCTCGGGAAAGTCCCGCTGGAAGTCGAGGATGTTGCGGATATCCGCGCCACGCCAGCCATAGATCGATTGGTCTTCATCACCTACCACGCACAAATTGTGATGCCTTCGCGCCAAGTGCTGGACCAGCAGGTACTGGGCGCGGTTGGTGTCCTGGTATTCGTCCACCAGAAGGTAACGAAAGCGATCGCCATAGATCTGCTGCATCGCATCATCGCGGAACAGCCGCTCGGTGTAGAGCAGCAGGTCGTCGAAGTCGCAGGCACGGTGGTTGCGCAGGCCCTTCTGGTAGAGGGTGTAAGCGTCCAGTACCTTGCGGGTCCAGGGATCCAGCGCCTCTTCCACGGCTTCTTCAGGCAGCAGGCAACGGTTTTTAAAATCCGAAATCACCTCCAGCACGCGGCGCGGGTGGAATTGTTTCTCGGACATTTTCAATTCCGCGAGCACCTGCTTCATCAGGCTTTTTTGATCGCTGGGGTCGAAGATGACGAAGTCGCGGCCCACCGGCGTGCGTTCACCCTCGCGGCGTAAAATGCGGGTGCAAAAAGAATGGAACGTGCTGACCCAAAGCTGGGCCACCGGGACGGAAACCAACTGCGCCACGCGGTCCCGCATCTCCTCGGCGGCCTTGTTGGTGAAGGTCATGGCCAGGATGGAGCCTGGATGCGCGCCCTTTTCCTCGATGAGCCACGCGATGCGGCGGGTGATGACCGTGGTCTTGCCCGACCCGGCGCCCGCCAGGATTAGTAGAGGGCCTTCCGTGTGCATCACCGCCTCCATTTGGGGCGGATTCAGATTCTGCAAGAGCGGATGATCCGTGGTGTCTTCGGGCATCCCTTGATTCTACAGGCAGCGGATTCTACAGGCAGCGCTCGGTGCAGGCCGAACCGGTGTGGACCGGCGCCAGGAAACCATGGTCCCTGGACTGCCTGCGATGGGAGAGCGGCCTCAGGATGCCCTGCACCAACTGACGCAACTCATCATCCTTGAGCTGACCGAAGGGCGGCATAACCGTTCCCGGAATGCCCACGCGAATCGTGTTCATCAGCTCCGCGTCACCGCGCCGTTCCATCCAGGCGGCGCCATAGAAAGAGGGCGCGCCGCGAATCCATTTCCCATACCGCACCCCCGATTCGTGATCCTGGTGGAGGTGGCAACCGCTGCACTTCTCCAAAAATAAATCCCGCAAGGCCTTGGACGCCATCACTGGCGGATCGTGGTCTTCCCGGGGGCCACAGCCCAGGAGCAGGGCCAACACCATAAAAAGCCCCGCAGGCCGCACGTCTACGGCGTTTCGGAATAGACAGGCTTTCCCTTCTCGGCCTTGCGCAACACCTGCCGCACCATCTCCCGGGCCTCGGCCTCGCTGAGCTGGTCTTTGAAGGCGGGCATGCGCTTGCCGAAGAACAGCCCCTTGAGGATGGCCTTGGTCATCTTCTCGTCGGTCATGCCTTTCATGTCCTTGGTGTTGGTGAAATCCTGGCCCTTGAGCTTTGATCCGTCAGCCGCGCGGGCGCTGCCATCGGTGCCGTGGCACACGACGCAGTTGAGCGCATAGAAGGCCCGCAGGTTCTTCTTCGCGGGGGCTTCGGCCGATTGACCTTGCCCTACCATCCCCACCATCAGAAGGAATGCAACGGAACGAGGTGCCAGGAACTTCATTTCTTCCTCGCTGCCATAGGGCGGATGATCTCGGCCACCAGCCGCTCCGCTTCTGCGTCGCTGAGCTGAGACTCGAAGGAGGGCATGCCGCCCTTGCCTTTCAGGATGGACTTCACCAGGTCGCCGTCTTTTTCTTTGGATTGCCACCGGGCATCACTGAGGGAGCGGCCCGGCAACTTCTGGCCGTTGGGCCCGTGGCCCCCGCCGTCGGCACCATGGCAAGCCGCGCAGGTGCGTTGGTAGAAGACTTTCAAATCCTTCTGATCGGCGGAATAGCCCAGGACCGAGCTTCCAACAAGAAGTGCGACAACCTTGAAGCCCATGGATTTCTCCGAAAGTCTGGCAAACCTTAACACGCGCAAAGTGCGGCACCAAGGCCCCGAGCTTTCCCAACAGGCTGCGCGCGGGCTCCGATGCCGCTAGGCTAGAGCCCTGCTCCCATGGCGGAATGGCAGACGCAGCGGACTTAAAATCCGCAGCCCGCAAAGGCGTCCCGGTTCGAGTCCGGGTGGGAGCACCATCACATCTGACTTGCATTTCAGAGGACTAGATGTCCTCTGAAACGCTAG
>JANXXC010000200.1 GCA_025350765.1 Holophagaceae bacterium
GCCGGGCACCTTGATGAGATCAATTTGAGATTCCGTGCCGCCATGCCTAAGCAGGCAGTCCGTGGCGCCGCCCACCAGGCGATCCACGATGAAGTCGTTCCAACGCGCAGCCACCAAGGCGAAGCGATCGCCCTTGTCCACGCGCAATTGGCCCTCAAAGATCCCCATGGGAACCCCCCTCAAGGTGGTCGGAACCGAGAAGCCTATCACGAATCCGTGACCATTCTAAGGTCCAGGTTCATCGGCACCGCCTATCCCAGCGGTCCATCGCCGCCTTGGAGCCAAGGGCCTAAGCTGGTGCCCGGGGGGCGCCATGAAGAGCTTGATGCTGTGGTTTTTGATGGGCGCGGCGACGCTCGGCGCTCAGGTCCAAGATGCCGGTCCCGCCCTGCAAGTGGTGCCCGCCAAGGTCTACAAAGTGGTCGAAACCGGGCGGCAGAAGCTGGAGTCCTGGACCTTCAACCTCGTGATTCTCGACCCCGAGCACCAAGCCCTTAGGCCGGTGTCCGCGGAGCTTTCCCTCTTCGCGGGCAAGACCTTGATAGAACACGTCGAATTGCGAGGCAAGGCCCTGGAGGCCCTGAGCGCCCAGAGCTACGCGCTGCCCAGAGACGCGCCGCCCTCCTCCCTGCGCCATCGCTTTCATTTGGATGAGGCCGTCGACCTGCGCCTTCGCTTCTCCAAGCCCCAGGCCTGGGCCATTGATCGCGTGGAAGTGATCCTCTCCACCGCCACGCCCAATGGAAAATTTCTCCAGCTCAAGGTGGAGGTGCCCGTGAGCGCTTACCACCAGCGCGTCTCGTTGGCCTTTCCGTTCAAGGGGCCGGGCATCGTGACCCAAGGGCCCATTTCCGATGGCGGTCATGCGGGCTACTCCAATCAATTTGCGTTGGACGTGATCGGCCTCACGGAGAACTACGCGCCCCAGGTGGACGGGCGGGACGAGAACGTCTCCTACGCGGGCTATGGCCGGGAGATCCTGGCTCCGGCGGATGCAGTCGTGCGCTATGCCCGCAACGATGTGCCGGACAACCCCAAACCCGAGCAGCAGGATCCGGCCTTGTTGGATCGCCAGCACGATGCGCCCTTTGCCATCGCCGGCAACTGCGTGGTGCTGGATTTCGGCCATGGCGAATACCTGGCCCTGATGCACATGGCCATGGGCTCCTTGAAGGTGCGCGAAGGTCAAAAGGTGAAGCGAGGCGACGTTCTGGGGCGGCTCGGCAATTCGGGCGATTCCTTCGGCCCCCATCTGCACCTTCAGCTGCAAGAGAGCCCGGATCTATTTGCGGCGCCTTCGGTCCCTATCCATTTCGATAACGTGGGAGCCAGGGATCTGGTCCGAGGCGGTTACTTTTCGGCCACGTGGTGAGGCATACCTAGGCCCCTTATCCAGGACGCCGCGCGGCTGGGGCGCTAAACTGGACGTTCCGACTGTTTGAAAGGGGTGCCATGGCCGTCATCGAATCTACGCCCGCCTTCGTGAAATCCGTCTACGACAAGATGGACGCGAATCTGAAGATCGTGCGCCAACGCCTAAATCGTCCCCTTTCCCTCGCCGAAAAAATCGTCTACGGGCATCTGGATGACGCGGCGAACCAGGAGATCGTGCGCGGAAAATCCTATTTGGATTTGCGCCCCGACCGCGTGGCCATGCAGGACGCTACCGCGCAGATGGCTCTTTTGCAATTCATGAGCTCGGGCCTGTCCCAGGCCGCCGTGCCTTCCACGGTCCACTGCGATCACCTGATCCAGGCGGAAGTGGGCAGCGCCAATGACCTGGCCCGCGCCAACACTGAGAACAAGGAGGTCTACGATTTCCTGGCCTCCGTGAGCAATAAGTTTGGCCTTGGATTTTGGAAGCCCGGCAGCGGCATCATCCACCAGGTGGTGCTGGAAAACTATGCCTTCCCTGGCGGCATGATGATCGGCACCGACTCCCACACGCCCAATGCGGGCGGGCTTGGAATGGTGGCCATCGGCGTGGGCGGCGCGGACGCGGTGGACGTCATGGCGGGCCTGCCTTGGGAATTGAAGGCGCCGAAATTGATCGGCGTGAAACTCACGGGCCACCTCAAAGGTTGGACCTCGCCGAAAGACGTGATCCTGAAATTGGCGGGCATCCTCACCGTCAAGGGTGGCACCGGCGCCATCGTGGAATATTTCGGAAGCGGCGTGGATTCCATCTCCTGCACGGGCATGGGCACCATCTGCAACATGGGCGCGGAGATCGGCGCCACCACCAGCCTCTTCCCTTTCAATCACCGCATGGCGGACTACCTGCGCGCCACCAGCCGCGGGGATCTGGCGGTGTTGGCGGAAACCTTTGCCGAGAACCTGCGGGCGGACGCGGGGGCCGAATACGATCAGGTTGTGGAGATCAACCTGAGCGAATTGGAACCCCACATCAACGGCCCCTTCACGCCGGACCTCGCGTGGCCCCTTTCGAAATTCGCCGCCGCCGTGCGCGAAAAGGGCTACCCCGAAGAATTGAAAGTCGGCCTCATCGGCAGCTGCACCAACTCTAGCTACGAGGACATGGAACGCGCCGCCAACGTGGCCCGCCAGGCCCTCGATCACGGCGTGAAGGCCAAGGCGGAATTCACCATCAGCCCCGGCTCTGAGCAGATCCGCGCCACCATCCAGCGGGATGGCCAGATGGCCACCTTCCTGGAAGTGGGCGGCGTGGTCATGGCCAATGCCTGCGGCCCCTGCATCGGCCAGTGGAAGCGCCACGACGTAAAAAAGGGCGACAAAAATTCCATCATCACGAGCTTCAACCGCAACTTCACCGGCCGCAACGACAGCAATCCCGACACCCACGCCTTCGTGGCTTCCCCTGAAATTGTCACGGCTTTCACCCTGGCGGGGCGCCTCACCTTCAATCCCGAAACTGATGAACTCATGGGCGCCAATGGCGAGCCCTTCAAACTGCAATCTCCCTTTGGCGACGAGCTGCCCAAGCGCGGTTTCGATGCGGGCGAGAACACCTATCAGGCTCCGGCGCTGGACGGTTCCAAGGTGCCGGTGGTGGTGAATCCCACCTCGGACCGGCTGCAATTGCTGGCGCCCTTCAAAGCGTGGGAAGGCACGGATCTGCTGGATCTCCCCATCCTCATCAAGGCCAAGGGCAAGTGCACCACGGATCACATTTCCATGGCGGGCCCCTGGCTGAAATACCGCGGCCATCTCGACAACATCAGCAACAACCTGCTCATTGGCGCCATCAATTTCGCCAATGAAAAAGCCAACACCGTGAAGAACCAACTCACGGGCCAATACGGTGAAGTGCCCTCCACGGCGCGGGCCTACAAGGCCGCGGGCCTGGGTTGGGTGGTGGTGGGCGACGAGAATTACGGCGAAGGTTCCAGTCGCGAACACGCGGCCATGGAACCCCGTTTCCTCGGCGGCCGCGCCATCATCGTGAAATCCTTCGCGCGTATCCACGAAACCAATTTGAAGAAGCAGGGCATGCTGCCCCTCACCTTCGTGGATCCCGCCGATTTCGACAAGCTCCAGGAAGATGACCGCATCTCCATTCTCGGCCTCACCAACTTTCAGCCCGGCGTGACCCTGGCGATGGTCGCCAAGCACAAGGACGGTACCGAAGATCGCATCATGCTGAACCACACCTACAACGAGCAGCAGATCGCGTGGTTCAAAGCGGGCAGCGCGTTGAATTTGATGGGACAGAACCCCGATCAGTAATCCTCCCGAGGACTGTGATCATTCCACTCCACGCTTCTTCTTTGCCTGGGGTTTGTTCATGGGCAGAGTCTTCAGGCTTTTCTCGAAATCGTCGGGTCGCTGGGCTTCATCCGCGAGCCGTCTCGGGTGGAAGTTCTCGTATTCCGTATCCGCATGCTGGACAGCCATCTCGTGAGAGATCTGCCCGGCATTGTTAAGGATGCTGCGCTCGTTGAGCCTCATGAATCCATCGAGCTTGGCGATCCAGCCATGCATGTGCATGGGGATGCGGCGCAGGGCCTGGCCTTCGGCGAACACCAGGTACTGCTCCACCAGATTATTCAGGGCGGCCAGTTCGGGCTCGGAAAGGTAGTTCTTGGCGATGGCGATGTCTTCCTTGCGGACTTTGGTCCCGCGCCAGTTCGTCAGGCCCATGTTGGGCTTGGCGCGATCGGCGCGGGTAGGGATGATCTCGGCGGCGGTCTGTCCGGTGATGGCCCAGTGCATCTTGTTCTGCAGGGTCTTGAAGAAGTTGATGCTGGCCTCGGCGGTGGGATCGTAGTCAAGGCTGGTGGCGTAGATGTCGGTGATCTTCTGGTAGAAGCGGCGCTCGGAGGTTCGGATGTCCTGGATGCGCCGGAGCAGTTCTTCGAAGTAGTCGAAGGGACGGTCCGGGTGCTTCAGCCGCTCGTCGTCCAGCACGAAGCCCTTGACGATGTATTCCCGCAGGCGCTGCGTGGCCCAGATGCGGAACCGCGTCGCGACGCGGGATTTGACGCGATAACCCACGGAGATGATGGCATCGAGGTTGTAGTGCTCCAGGTTCCGGCGGACCTGCCGCGCCCCCTCCTGGCGAACCGTTAAGAATTGCTTAAGGGTTGCTTCGGGGACCAACTCGCCTTCCTCGTAGATATTGCGGAGGTGCATGCTGATGTTGGGAACCGTGGTCTGGAACAGCTCCGCGATCAGAGGCTGCGTAAGCCAGACGGTTTCGTCCTCGAAACGCACATCAATCTTGATGGCGCCGTTCTCGGCCTGGTAGATCAGGAAATGGGACTCCTGGTGCGCTCCCTTGGGCTTTTGGATCATGATTCCCCCCACACGCGGGCGAGGGTGGCCTGGATCTTTTGCTCGAAGCGGGCGATCAGCTCGCGGTTGGCGGCGACGAGGGCCTGCTCGGCTTCGATCTCGACGACGATGGCTTGTTGGGTGGCGGGGGGCGAGAAGCCCTTCCCGTTCAGCAGTAGGAAATCGATGAAACCCGGCGTGGTTTTTTCGAAGTTTTCACCGAGGTCATCGAGGGCCTGGGCAGTGACCTTG
>JANXXC010000202.1 GCA_025350765.1 Holophagaceae bacterium
GCAGGGCGCCGGGATGCACGGGGACGACCTTCACATCAAAGCCCTTGGATTTCACCCGCAGCTCTTTGGGATGCGCGGGGGACCAATCGGCTTCGCCTTCCAAGGGCTCCTTGGAGAGCTGCATCCGCCAGGTGAAATGCAGGTTTCCCTCCGCGTTCCGCAAAGCGGTCTCCTGGATCTCCTGTTGGATCTCGATGCCGAGCCGCGTGAAGTTCATCCACTCGCGATGGTCCCTGCGGGCGGCCTTACCTTCTAGGCTGGCGCGGTCCTCGGCGCCCCCTAGCTCCTGTCCCGCCACCCATTGACGGAATCGCTGAATCTCCGGGCCTTGAGCGAAGGCGGGAATGGTTAAGAAGAAGCAAAGCGTGAGGCGGAAGCAAAGGCGCATTCGATCAGTCTGGCATCAGGCGGCCACCGAAATTCAGCTCAATAAAATCCAACGCGAAATGACGCCAAAGCCATGTGTCCAATCTTTTTCTTCTGGGAAATCAAGAATTCATTTACCTGATTATCGGCTTTACTCAGCCAAAATCTCTGCCCGGACGAAAAGCAGGGACACAAAAGACACGGGGAAAAGCCAGAGGACACGGAAGGGGGCCGTGCGGTGGGTCGCATGGGTCGCCCGCGAACGCGGGCACAGGCGCGTCGCGCCTGAGGATGTGGGCGCGACCGGCGACTCGCCCCAAAGCGATCACGGTCGCGCCCGCATCCAAATGACCCCTGCTGGACGCGGCGCTGAACCTGCGTTTACGAGGGTTTCTGTGCCTTCTGCGTTCAGCATTTTTTGGGCTGAGAGATGCCGATATTCAGGTTCATTTAATGGCCTACCCTTCCAGGCCCATCCCCTTACGCAGGTGCATCATGCGCTCCTGGTGCTTGGCTTTGAATTCCTCTCGCAGCTTGTCGGCCTGGGTCTGCTGGTCGGGAGTTAGGAGAGCCCGCATCTCAGCGTGGAGGGATCGCCCCGCCAGGGCCGCATCCAGGCCCCGCTGGCTGAGGATCTGATGGGCTGCCTGGATATCCGAGTCCTTGGCGTTGGGATCCGCCATCACGGATTGAAAGGCTTGGCGGGCATCCTTCAAGGCCTGATGCTTGGCCTTCATCTCAGGCTTGTGCTTCTGGGCGATGGCCTTCATGGCGGCCCGCTGGTCCTCGCTGAGGTTCAATTTCTGGGCGAGGAATCCGGCCCGCATGAAGGCTCGGGCATGCCCGGGCGCGGGAGTTGGGGGAGGTGCCGCAGGCGGCGTCTGGGCCAGCAGACCCGCCGCCAAACCGAGGGGTGCAAGTCGTTTGAAAGAGATGTTCATGGGGCCTCCGAAGGTTTGTGCCTCGGTGAACAGAGGTGCGGAAGGCTGGATTGGTTGAAAGGGTTGGATGGGAATATTAGATTTTGGATTTTCGATTTGTGGTGCGCGCCGCTGGGGCGGTCAGCCTTTCTGAAAACCATCCAGCTACCCTGGTATTTGGAGCCACCCTTGATCGAAACCCTTCAGGCCATCGTGCTGCGGCCCACGCCCTTCCAAGACGGTGGGCTGGTGGTGTCCTTTCTCACGGAGCTCGGGGAACGCAAGGTCGGGTTGGCCAAGGGCGCGAAAAAACCTTCGGCCAAATGGGTATCGTCCTTCGAGCCGCTGAGTTTGGTGAGGGTGGGCTTCTTCGGGCGGGAGCAGGCGGAGCTGCGGCGCATCACCCGCTGTGAATTGCAGCATTCGCCCCTGGCGCTGGGCCATCTGGATTCGAATCTGGTGATGGCTTGCCTGGCGGATCTCTTCGATCGCGTGGCCAAAGAAGGCGTGGAGGATCCACGGCTGTTCCGCCTACTCAGTGCCTGTGGCCGGGCCTTGAAGGAGCGCCCGGACCGGGCCATGAACATCCTGGCCTACGCGGAGCATTGGCTTCTCCACTGCCTGGGCCTGATGCCCCATCCCAAAGCCTGCGGCCGCTGCGGAAACGAAAGGTCAACCATCGTCCTTCTCTCCGAAGATCACGGATGGCTCTGCGCCGATTGCACCCCCGTGGATCCCGTGGAGGCCCTGCCAGTGGGCATCCGCGAGCACTTGAAAACCCTGAGAACCTGCTCCGCCGAGGCGGCTCCAGACCTGGATAGCGAAGCTTCGCGCGCCTGCCGGGATTTGATCCGTGGCCGCCTGATGAAAGAGCTGGGCGGCCCACTGCGGAGCTATGACGTGATGCTGCGGATGGTGCTTTGAGGAAGTCGAGAGTTGAGAGTCGAGAGTCGAGAGCTTCTAACGGATGCGTTCCTGCGGACCGCCTTCAACTCTCAACTCTGAACGCTTAACTCATTCCACTGTCACGTCCCTCCGTGACCGATGCCCCTGAAAGGCCCTGAACATGGGCCTTTCACCATGACGCTGGCGTGGCGAAGAGGGGGATTCGTCGCGCTTCCGTAACTTCTCACCGGATGCCTTGACCGCCGTCGCAGATCAACGATCCTCTAGCAACGATCTTTGGGACATCGAAGCGGAGTGCAAGCCGGATGCGGCTTCGCACCGATCCGAACGCGAGTCCTCGGGATATTTGACCGGCGCCGCGTCGCTGGCACCGGCCGGGCCAGCGAGTTTCAGAACTCGTCCCATTCCCATCTATCAGGAGCCTCAAATGTCCACCCAGACCCTTCCCCAGGGCAGCCTTCGGCCTGTCATCGCGCTTCCTCATCCTGGGCTGCAAGTCCACTCCATCGCCGCACCCAAGGCCGACAAACGCTTAAGCTTTTTGATGAGCGCAGCCATTTACTGCGTCATCGCCGGGGGCGGTGTGCTGCTGGCCCGGGAGGCCCCAGCGCTGATTGCGATCATCAAGACTGAACCTCTGATCGCCATCGTGGATCTGGTGGAGAAACCCCTTGAGGCGCGGATCACACCTGCGCCGCCCACGCCTCGGGGCTCGAGGGAAGAAGCCTCGCGTCCCGACAACCTGGTGCCCCTCGTCCTGCCGCCCATGGAAATGGCGCCGGAGTTCACGCCCACCGCCTTGCCCACAACGGACCTGAGCAATCAGATCGCCGCGGATCCATCGCTCCCTATCTCGAAGAATCCGAGGATAGGCACGCGTACCGATGGCCACCCAGATGGGAACGGGGATGGCGTCGTCCACGAAGCCCCCGTGGAAGTCTCTTTCGCGGCGGTCCAGGTCCTCAAACAGATCCAGCCCGTGTACCCGAACTTGGCGCGGCTCTCCCATAAGGAAGGCGACGTGATCCTGATGATGACCATCAACGAACAGGGCGTTCCTACGGACGTGCGGATGGATCGGGGGGACACGATCTTCCTGAACGACGCCGTCCGAGCCGCCCAGCAATGGCGCTTCACGCCCGCCCAGGTGGATGGCCGCCCCCACGCCGCGCGCTTCAAACTGATCCTGCAATTCAAATTGCGGGTGTGAATTAACCCATCCTGTGATTTCCAGGAACTTTCATCGAGGACCTCTTGTCAAAAGAGGCAAGCCCATTCGATAGGAGGCCTCGATGAAAACTCTGATGGTTCACGCCCTGCTTGGACTCGCGGGACTGGCGCCCCTACCCGCCGCTCGGGCGGGTGCCCCGATCTTCTACCACGGCGAACCTTTCCACCCCAGCGACCTTCAGATCCGAGGGGCCTTCGCCAAGCAGGGCATCCGCATCAATGGCGCCGAAGCCTCGGGCGTCCGTTCCAACGTGCTGATCGCGTTGAAAGAAGCCCGGGAGCACGGCGTCGGGAACAGCAAGGTGGATTTCGCGGCGGTGGAGATCGCCCAGGATTTGGGTCTCGATACGGGGCCGGGGTCTTCCACGGTCAAGAACCTGGTGGCGGCTATCGCCTATCTCAACCATGCTACGCCCGAGATGCCGCGAGCGCCTCTTCCGCCGCCCTCCCTCCCGTGGGAGACCTATTTCAACGACACGGTGAACCTTTGGAATCAGCCGGGCTTTTTGTCCCTGCTTAACACCCGCGGATTCAGTCCCGTGAAGATCTCCTGGGAGGACATCGGCCGCTCCCAGAACAGTGTGTGGGGCGATCGCATCAGCGACGTGGGCATCTGGGTGCGCCGTGATGAGCACGATCCGAATTCCTCGCAGTTGGCCCTGTCGGTCCGCCGCGACAACAATTTTCGGGACAAGGTGCTGATGGTGCCCAGTGAACGCATCAAGATCCATGTCAAGGAAGGCCATCGCACCCTCGAGCGCACCTTGCCGGAACGCCTGCGGGAGCTGGGCCTAGCCTCGCAAGCCCG
>JANXXC010000071.1 GCA_025350765.1 Holophagaceae bacterium
CGTCGACGCCCGCGGGCAGGTCGAGGCGCATCAGGGTGTCCACCGTGTTCTGGGTGGGGTTGAGGATGTCGAGGAGACGCTTGTGCGTGCGGATCTCGAACTGATCTCGGCTCTTCTTGTCCACGTGCGGCGAGCGGTTCACCGTGTACTTGCTCGTGCGAGTGGGAAGAGGAATCGGGCCGGCGACCTGCGCGCCGGTACGTTTGGCGGTGTCTACGATCTCGCGGGTGCTCTGGTCGAGCAAGCGATGGTCGAAGGCCCGCAAACGGATGCGGATGTTGTCTTTCATGGGCACTCCATTGGGACGGATCAGCCGTCCATAGATGTGGGGCGCTAGTCGCCCAACCTAAGTTGGAGTCCTCTTGACGAGGACAGGGCTGACTAGAATAACAAAAGCCGCCGGGAACGCAAACGTTATTTTTGAGCCTCGGCGGCTTTTGGATGCCTTCCCTGCAGAGGGTCGGCGGGACGTATCAGGAAGCCTCGATCCTGGATGGCCAGGATCTCAAACGGCCTCACCCGGTGAGGGGCTGTGGAGGTATGAGGTGCGAGGGGTGAGGTCAGACCTCTTCCCTACTTAGATCCCTTGACCTTGGCGATGATTTCTTCCGCCACGTTCTTGGGGGCTTCGTCGTAGTGCGAGAACTGCATGGTGTAGTTGCCGCGGCCCTGAGTCATGCCGCGCAGGCTGGTGGAGTAAGCGAACATTTCCGCGAGGGGAACCTTGGCCGAAACGACCTTGGAGCCGGCGCGCTCTTCCATGTTCTCGATGCGGCCACGGCGGCTGTTCAGGTTGCCGATGACGTCGCCCATGTACTCTTCCGGCACAACGACCTCGACGCCCATGATGGGTTCGAGAATCACGGGGCTGGCTTTTTCGCAGCCCGCCTTGAAGCCCATGGAACCGGCGATCTTGAAGGCCATTTCGTTGGAGTCCACGTCGTGGTAGCTGCCGTCATAGATGGTGACTTTGATATCCACCACCGGGTAGCCTGCGAGCACGCCGGATTCCATGGCTTCCTGGATGCCCTGGTCCGTGGGTTTGATGTATTCCTTGGGTACTGAACCACCCTTGGTGTCGTTGATGAATTCGTAGCCCTTGCCGGGCTCGTTGGGCTCGACGATGAGCTTGACGTGGCCGTATTGGCCGCGGCCGCCCGACTGGCGCACGAACTTGCCTTCGCACTCTACGCGGCGACGGATGGTCTCGCGGTAGGCCACCATGGGCTTACCCACGTTGGCTTCCACTTTGAATTCCCGCATCATGCGATCGACGATGATCTCCAAGTGGAGCTCGCCCATGCCGGCGATGATGGTCTGGTTGGTTTCGGGGTCGGAGCGCACCTTGAAGGTGGGATCCTCCTGGGCCAGGCGGCTCAGGGCGACGCCCATCTTCTCCTGGTCGGCCTTGGTCTTGGGCTCGATGGCCACCTGGATCACGGGAGCCGGGAAATCCATGCTCTCCAGCACCACGGGCTTGCCCTCGTCGCAAATGGTCTGGCCGGTGAACACGTCCTTGAGGCCCACCGCGGCGCCGATGTCGCCGGTGCGGACTTCGGTGATGTCCTCGCGCTTGTTGGCGTGCATTTGCAGCAGGCGCCC
This sequence comes from Holophagaceae bacterium, assembly GCA_025350765.1. Taxonomy (GTDB): domain Bacteria; phylum Acidobacteriota; class Holophagae; order Holophagales; family Holophagaceae; genus JANXPB01. The sequence goes on from JANXXC010000071.1 coordinate 1,603, forward strand.
GATGCGCTCCCGACGATCCTTGTTGGAGTTGTAAACGCTGGAGCCCGCCTCGAGCACACCGGAATAGACGCGGATGAAGGCCAGGCTTCCCACGAAGGGATCAGCCATGATCTTGAAGATAAGAGCGCTGAAGGGCTCTTTGTCATCGGCGTGGCGTTCGATGGCGTTGCCATCCATGTCCACGCCTTGGATGGGGGGAACATCCAGGGGGCTCGGCATGTAGTTCACCACCGCATCGAGCATGGGCTGCACGCCCTTGTTCTTGAAGGCGCTGCCGCACATCATCGGCGTGAAGATGATCGCGATACAGCCCTTGCGGATGCCTTCGCGGAGTTCGGTCTCGGTGAGATCTTCGCCGCCCAAGTATTTTTCCATTAGAACTTCATCGGCCTCGGCCACCATCTCGACCATCTTTTCGCGCCACTCGGTGGCGGTCTCAAGAAGCTCGGCGGGGATCTCGCCCTCGATGACCTTGTAGCCCCGGTCGCCTTCGTCGAAGGTGAGGCCCTTCATGGTCACCAAGTCCACGACGCCCCGGAAATGCTCCTCGGCGCCGATGGGAATTTGGATGGGCATGGGACGCGCCTTCAGGCGGGTCTTCATCATTTCCACGACGCGGAAAAAGTCAGCGCCGGGGCGATCCATCTTGTTCACGAAGGCCATGCGGGGCACGTGGTACTTGTCGGCCTGGCGCCACACGGTCTCGGACTGGGGCTCTACGCCACCCACCGCGCAGAACACCGCGCAAGCGCCGTCCAGCACGCGCAGGCTGCGCTCCACCTCGGCGGTGAAGTCCACGTGGCCCGGAGTGTCGATGATGTTGATGCGATGCTCGACGCCGGTATCTTTGCCCGTCAAGGGCGTCCAGCTGGCCGTGATGGCCGCGGAGGTGATGGTGATACCGCGCTCCTGCTCCTGCACCATCCAGTCGGTGGTGGCAGCGCCGTCATGCACCTCGCCGATCTTGTGGATCTTGCCGGTGTAAAACAGGATGCGCTCCGTCGTGGTCGTTTTGCCGGCATCGATGTGAGCCATGATGCCGATGTTGCGGTAGCGCTCGAGGGGCGTGTGGCGAGCCACGGGAGTCTCCTTAGGAGATGAAAATCAAGGAACGAAATCGAGAATTTGGTGGGACTTGGACCTGAGCCTTCAAGCCGCGGGGCCGCCGGATTGGCGGCCCCGCGATGTTTGAGGCCGGTCTACCAGCGGAAGTGAGCGAAGGCCTTGTTGGCTTCGGCCATCTTGTGGATATCGTCTTTCTTCTTGATGGAAGCGCCGCGGAAATTCATGGCGTCCAGGATTTCGCCGGCCAGCTTGTCGCGCATGGTGCGCTCGCCGCGGGTGGCGGAGTAGATCTTGAGCCAGCGCATGGCCAGGGAAGTGCGGCGGTTCTGCGGCACTTCCACGGGCACCTGATAGGTGGCGCCGCCTACACGGCGGGATTTCACTTCCACCGCAGGCTTGATGTTGGTGAGCGCCTTGGTGAAGGCTTCGAGGGCCTCTTCGCCGCTCTTTTTGGCGACGATCTCCAGCGCGCCATACACGATGCGCTCGGCGGTAGCCTTCTTGCCGCGCTCCATCAGGATGTTCACGAACTTGGAGACGAGGAGTGAGTTATAGACGGGATCCGGGAGGATCTCACGCTTGGGGGGTGCTGAACGACGAGCCATGTTTCACCTACCTCACTTTTTCTTCGCAGGGGCGGCAGCGCCGGCCTTAGGCCGTTTCGCGCCGTACTTGGAGCGGGATTGGTTGCGGCCCGCGACGCCCGTGGCGTCCAGCGTTCCACGCACCACGTGATAGCGCACGCCCGGCAGATCTTTCACACGGCCACCGCGGATGAGCACGATGGAGTGTTCCTGCAGGTTGTGGCCCACGCCCGGAATGTAGGTGGTGCACTCGATGCCGTTGGTAAGGCGCACGCGGGCCACCTTGCGAAGGGCCGAATTCGGCTTCTTCGGCGTGGTGGTGAACACACGGGTGCACACGCCGCGCTTCTGCGGGCAGGCGTCGAGCGCGGGGCTCTTGGTCTTGTTGATAAACGTCTTCCGCCCGTGGCGGATCAGCTGATTGATGGTTGGCACACCATCCTCCATGTTTGGCTCATCCGGAGGATTCCGGAGAGCGAGGCCCGAGAGGTTGCGCACAATCGAGATGGCTAACAACGTTGGACGGATGAAAAGCACACCGGCCCAGATGGGCAGGGAACTTATAAGCCTATCGCACCGGAGGAAGAAGTCAATCAGACTTCGTCAGTTCCTGGACCTTCGGCGAGTGGCAGGCGCAGCCCGTGGCGCAGGCGGCCTTGGTTTCGGGGGCGGAGACGCTGGCTGCCTCCCCTGCCCCGCCCTCGATCTTGGCAGGCGTCTCTGGGGCCTTCACGGCCTTGGCTGGAGCCTCGCCTCCCTCGCTGTAGCCGTTCGCGTACCAACCGCTGCCGGAGAGCACGAAGGCCGTGCGGGATATTTCGCGATGCATAGCCTCGGCCCCACCGCAGGTGGGGCAATCATGGACTGCGGGCGCCGAAAAACTCTGGAGCTTTTCTTCTTTCGCGCCGCAGGCTTCACAGCGGTACTCGTAGAGGGGCATGGCATCCTTCCTAGCAGGCGACGATTGCCGCGAGCCTCTAGTTTACCTGGACCCCCCATGAACGCTTCGAACGGATTTTTCGACAACGCTCAGGCCTTCGCTGCGGCTCAGCCCCAGCGCCCGGAGCGGCTGTGTTTCACCAACGGCTGCTTCGACTTGCTGCACCCCGGGCACGTGAAATATTTAGCGGATGCGCGCGCCCTGGGGGATTTCCTGGTGGTGGGGCTCAACAGCGACGCTTCGGTGGCCCGGTTGAAAGGCGCGGGCAGACCCCTGCAGGACGAGGCGGCACGGGCGGCGGTGCTGTTGGGGCTGCGCAGCGTGGATGCGGTGGTGCGTTTCGATGAAGACACTCCCCTGGAACTTATCACCGCCTTGCAACCCGACATCCTCGCCAAAGGCGGCGACTACACGCCCGATACGGTGGTTGGCCGCGATGTAGTGGAAGCGCGCGGAGGTCGCGTGGCCATCATTCCGTTTCTGCCCGGCCACAGCAGCAGCGCCATCGAAGCCCGTATTCGAAGTGGAAAAGGCGTGACGCTCGAGACAGGCGGAAGGCCCTAGTCCAAAAAAAACGCGGCCCCAGAGGGCCGCGTTAGGGTGAAACCTAGAGCCTGATCAGGCTTCGGCGGGCGCTTCGACGGGGGCTTCCGCGGCCATCAAAGCCTTGCGGCTGAGCTTGATCTTGCCGCTCTTTTCGTCTACGCCGATGACCTTGACCATGATCTCCTGGCCTTCGCTCACTTCGTCGGCGGGGCTCTTGACGCGGTGGGGCGCCATCTCGGAGACGTGCAGCAGGCCATCCAGACCCGGCAGGATGGTCACGAAGGCGCCAAACTCCACGACCTTCGCGACGCGCCCCATGTAGGTCTTGCCCACTTCGGCGGTCTGGATGAGATCGCCGATCATCTTCAGGGCGATGGCGAGCTTTTCCTGCGTGGGGCCAGCCACCTGGCACATGCCGTCGTCATCGATGTTCACGGAGCAGCCGGAGACATCGATGATGTTGCGGATGGTGGCGCCGCCCTTGCCGATGACGTCGCGGATCTTTTCCTTGGGCAGCTGGATGCTGTGCATCTGCGGCGCGTTGGAGGCGAACTCGGCGCGGGGCACGGCGAGGATCTCACCCATGGATTCCAGCAGCTGAAGGCGGCCCAGCTTGGCCTGCGCGAGCGCCTTGGTGAGGATCTCCGTGGTGATGCCGCCGATCTTGATGTCCATCTGCAGGGCCGTGATGCCCTTCGTCGTGCCGGCCACCTTGAAATCCATGTCGCCGTAGTGGTCTTCCTGGCCAGCGATGTCGCTCAGCACCACAAATTTCTCGCCGTCGCTCACAAGGCCCATGGCCACACCCGCAACCGGGGCCTTCAATTTGATGCCCGCATCCATCAGCGCCAGCGTGCCGCCGCAGATGGTGGCCATCGAGGAGGATCCGTTGCTCTCGGTGATGTCCGATACCACGCGAACGGTGTAGGGATTTTCGATCTGGCTGGGCAGCACGGCCATTAAGCTGCGTTCCGCCAGCATGCCGTGGCCGATTTCACGACGGCCGGGACCGCGGTTGGGCTTGCATTCGCCGACGCTGTAGCCGGGGAAATTGTAGTGGAGGTAGAACTTTTTCTCGTACTCCTCCTCGATGCCGTCGATGTACTGCACATCGTCCATGGTGCCCAGCGTGGCGGTCACCAGGGCTTGCGTCTCGCCGCGGGTGAAGAGGCAGCTACCATGCGTCGCGGGCAGCACGCCCACTTCGATGTTGAGGGGGCGGATCTGGTCGAAAGCGCGGCCGTCGAGACGGATGTTCTGCTTGAGGATCGTGTTGCGGAAGAGGGTTTCCTTCAGCAAGTCAAAGGAAGCGACGACATCCTTTTTGCTGTCGGGAGCATCGGCGGTGAGCTCAGCGACGACTTCTTTTTTCAGAAGGTCAATAGCCTTGTAGCTATCCAGCTTCACCTTCATGGTGAGGGCCGCCATGAGCTTCTCGGCGTGCTTGGAGACCTTGGCGTAGATGTCTTGATTGATCTCGCTCTTGGTGGCCGTCAGCTTGGCTTTGCCGACCTTGGCCTGGAGATCCTTCTGTAATTTCACGAGCATTTTAATTTGGTCGTGGCCGAAATTCAGCGCAGCCACCATGTCGGCTTCCAACACTTCCTTGGCGCCACATTCCACCATCACGATGGCTTCTTCGGTGCCCGCAAGGATAAGGTCCAGATCGCTGCCATCGCGATCGCTCACTAAGGGATTAGCGACGAATTTTCCATTGATGCGGCCCACGCGGACGCCGCCGACGGGATTCACAAAGGGGATTTCCGAGATGATCAGCGCCGCGGAAGCGCCGACGATGGCCAGGGTGTCCGGCTGGTGCTGGCCATCAAAGCTGATGACCTGCGCGGTGACCATGGTGTCGTCGTTGTAGCCCTCTTCAAAGAGTGGGCGCAGCGGCCGGTCAATGAGCCGGCAGATGAGGGTTTCCTTGGTGGTGGCGCGGCCTTCGCG
>JANXXC010000099.1 GCA_025350765.1 Holophagaceae bacterium
TGAGCCGTGATGGTCAGCCCCGCGAAATCAGCCTGGATGGGCAGCTCCCGGCCCCCGCGATCGACGAGCACCGCCAGCAGCACGCGGTCTGGGCGTCCGTGATCCAGCAGCGCGTCCAGGGCCGCGCGGATGGTGCGCCCCGTGAACAAGACATCATCCACGAGCACCACGGTACGGTCCTTCAAGGTGAAGGGGATTTCCGTGGGGCGCACCAGCGGCGTTCCGGCTTTTTCCAGCAGGTCATCGCGGTACAGCGTGATATCCAAAGCCCCCACGGGCGCGGGTTTGCGCGTCAAGTCCCGCAGTTGCCCGCCGAGCCGCTCCGCGAGAGGAAGCCCCCGCGAGCGGATGCCGAGCAAAACGAAAGCCTCGTCGGGCCTGAGCCCGGCCGCGATGCTTCCTGCGAGCTGCTGAATTGCCGTCTCCATTTGGGCCGCATCCATTCTGCATTGGCCTTGGGCAGCGGGCATGGCACCTCCAGCGTCCTTTTGAGGACTTCATCCAGTGTACCTTTCCACCCGGCTCTTGATGGCCTGCGCTTGGCTGGGGCCGGAAACGCCCGGTTATGGGGCGCCCCGGAGGCATCGGCATCCATTGATTCCAGCAATCCCTTCATCGCTTTTTTGGATAGTTCTCGCCGTGGCGGCGTCCCTCAACGCCCAATCGATCATCCCGCTCTTTCCAATCCAATCTGGCGCCTGTTCGACGCGAAGGCCGCTGGCCCTCTGCTGAGCGGGACGAATCCCCTTCGCCCCCAGGCCAGATTCCACGCCCCTTTTTTTGATAAGGAGTTGCCCATGGCAACCTTCAACCGCCGTATCCCCCTATCCATGCTCACCACCGCGCTGGCGGCGGGCCTCCCCCTCTGCGCAGGGCAGGGTGGCCTCACCCGCCTGCCCCCCTCGGCCATCGTCCAATTGCAGGCCGAAGAAAGCAGCCGCGCCGATGCCGCCCGGGAGCACCTGATGGCCCAGCGCGCTGAGCTGGGCCTTGATGAGGCCCATGCCTTCAAGCAAAGGGGTGTGCATACGGATGAGCTTGGCCAGACCCACGTCCGTTTCCAGCAGCAGTACAACGGCGTCCGGGTCTGGGGCGGCGACGTTGTCACCCATCAGGACGCGGGGAGAAGTCATCTGGCCCCCACCCCCAACCTCTTCAAAAATATCCGGGTGAACGTAAGGCCCAGCCTGTCCGCGACGGAGGCCCTGGCCATCGCCCATGAAAGCCTGGCTCCGATGGGCGGCTACGCCTACGAACCCACGGTGGAACTGGTGATCTATCCCGAAGCTGGCCAGGTGGTGAAGGCCAGCCGCCGCGCGGTGGACTACGACCAGTTGAACGCCGAGGATTTTGAAACCAGGGTCCTGCGCCACACCCTGGCCTACCACGTCCACACGATGCTCACGAACGATGCCGATGGGGTGAAACAGACCGACTACATCATCAACGCCCACACGGGCGCCATCCTGAAGACCTGGGACGACCTCCACTCCTCGGACGCCAACGGCAGCGGCAAATCCCAGTACAGCGGCACCGTCACCCTCAAGACCAACAGCACTTCCAACGGCTATGAGCTGAAGGACCTGTCCCGCGGCATGCAGCACACCACCTACAACATGAACAACGCGACGGGAAGCGGCACGGGCACTCTTTATACTGACGCGGACAATACCTGGGGCGATGGCTCCAATTACAGCGGCGGCAGCACTACGTCGGACAACGGCCAGACCGCCGCGGTGGACGCCCATTTCGGCGCCGAAATGTCCTACGACTTCTACAAGAGCCTTTTCAACCGCAACGGGATCGATGGTAATGGCAAGGCTGCCTACAGCCGGGTGCATTACGATTCCCGCTATGACAATGCCTTTTGGGATGACAGTTGCTTCTGCATGACCTACGGCGATGGCTCCAGCTTCACGTCCCTGACGGCGCTGGACGTGGCCGGTCACGAGATGAGCCACGGCGTCTGCGCCAACACGGCGGCCCTGGTTTACTCCGGGGAGAGCGGCGGGCTTAACGAATCCAACTCGGACATCCACGGCAACATGATCGAACTCTTCGCCAGCAATGGCGGCAGCCTTCCCAGCACGGTGAGCAACACGAACGGCTGCTGGAGAGTGGGCGAGCAACTGCGCTCCACGCCGCTCCGCTGGATGTACAAGCCCAACAAGGACAATAGCTCTCCCGACGCCTATTCCAGCAGCATCGGCAACCTGGACGTGCATTACAGCAGCGGCCCCAACAACCGGATGTTCTTCTTCCTGAGTCAGGGTTCCAGCGCCTCCAGCGACGACTATTACACCTCTTATCTGCCCAGCGGCATGACTGGCATCGGGCCCGAGAAGGCCGTACGGGTCTGGTATCGCGCGCTCTCGGTCTACATGAACTCGAACACCAATTACGCCGCCGCCCGCACGGCTTGCTTGAGCGCCGCCAAGGATCTCTACGGCGACACCAGCGCCGAGTACTACGCGGTCATGAATGCCTACCACGGCATCAACGTGGGCGCCGCCGCCCCCAGCACGCCACCGGCCGGGACCGTATCGGCCACCGCTTCCGAAAGCGGCAGCAGCGGCACGGTCACCTTCTCCGTGAAGGCCACCGCCAGCAGCAGCAGCGCCTCCATCAACAAGGTGGAGTACTACCTGGATGGCGCCTCTTCCGCCGCGGCCACCTCCACCACGAGCCCCTTCAGCGTCACCTACGATTCCACCAAGCTCTCCGATGGCAGTCACAGCCTGGTGGCCAAGGCCTATGATTCCGCCAACCAGAACGGCAGTTCGCCCTCCATCAGCTTCACCGTGAATAACGGCGGCGGGGGCGGCACCACCACCCAGGTCCTAACCAATCCTGGCTTCGAAAGCGGCGCCACGGGCTGGGGCGGCACCACCGGCGCCATCGGCAACTGGAGCGCCTACGGCCAAGCAGCCCACGGCGGGTCGAAGGTCTGTTGGTTGGATGGCAACGGCAGCAGCGCGACAGAAACCATCGCCCAATCGGTCACGATCCACGGCTTCCGAGGCGGCAAGATCACCACCGGCAAC
>JANXXC010000102.1 GCA_025350765.1 Holophagaceae bacterium
CAATCCAGGTGGTGGCCGCGCCCGCCATCGCGAGTTTCACTTCGACTTCACCCTACGCCTTTCCCACCCAAGGCGTGACGCTGACACCGACCTTCAGCAATGGCACTGCCACGATCAGCGCAGGCGTCGGGGCCGTCACCAGCGGGGTCTCCTATCCCCTTACGCCTTCGGCCTCGACCACTTACACATTGACCGTCACGAACGCTGCAGGTAGCACGTTGACTTCGGATGTGGTCATCACCTTCAGCAATCAAGTGCCCTCCGTGGCCTCGCTCACTGCAAATCCGGGCACCCTCGTTGAATTTGGGCAGTCCGTTGGCGTGAACTGGACCTTGGCGGGTGGGCCTGCGACCACTCTGACCTTCGGCGGTGTCAACGTCACGGGACAACCCGGCACCACCTTCATTCCCGAGCGTCGTTTTGCTTATGGTTTGAACGCCTCGAATCCCGTAGGCGCCGCGCCCCCCCAATACCTCGTCATTGCGGCGCGGGGCTTGGACCTTTTCTCGGGGAACATGGGCGGCTTAGGGAATAATGACGGCCCTGCTTCTCAATCCCAGTTCACCGACCTTTGGTACATGACGAAGGACGCGCTCGGAAATACTTACCTTGCGGATGCAAGCTCCAATAGCATCCGAAAAATCACGCCAGCGGGCGTGGTGAGCACCTTTGCGGGCCAGGCCTTCCAAGGCGGAAGCGCCGACGGCATGGGCAGCGCAGCGCGATTCTCTTACCCGATTGGCCTAGCTTTCGATGCCAACGGAAATCTATTCGTCGCTGACACTTCGAATCATGCCATTCGCAAAATAACCACCGCAGGCGTGGTGACGACCTTTGCGGGTCAGGCGGGATCTTCGGGCACGGTGGACGCACTGGGTACCGCCGCACGATTCCGCAATCCCAACGGATTAGCCTTTGATAATGTCGGCAACCTCTACGTCACCGATGCCAACGCAAAGGTCATCCGTAAAATCACGGCTTCGGGCCAAGTCACCACCTTGGCAGGCTTGGACAATACATCAGGGAGCGTGGATGCCGTGGGCACGGCGGCAAGGTTTGGTACTCTGCGCGCGCTCTTGTATCACCCCACTTTGAATTGCCTCTTCATCGCCGATGCGGGAAATAGCACCCTGCGAAAATTAGACCTGGCAACCAATGCGGTGACTACGGTGGCGGGCTTTTCAGGTTCGAGCGGAAACACCGATGGCATCGGTGCTGCGGCGCGGCTCCGGTGGACCTGCGGCCTCGCGCTGGATAACCAAGGAAATGTGATTTTCGCGGACTACAACAACAGCAACGTTCGCCGCTTCGTGCCCGCGACTCAAGCAGTCACGACCATCGCCGGGAATGGAACCTACGCCCACGTGGACGGACCTGCGGCTTCCGCGTCTTTCCTCGGTCCCGTGGGCCTGTGGGTTGAGGCCAATGGCGACATTCTTGTCACCGATTACAGTGAAGGCACGCTTCGCAAAATCTCCGGGGGTCAAGTGACCACCGTGGCTGGAACGCCACTGCTACAGGGGGCCGCCGATGGAAACCGACTTGATGCCAGGTTCAACTACCCCAGCGCCATTTGCAGCGATGCGTCGGGGAACATCTATGTCACCGACTCGTATAACTACACCATTCGCAAACTGAACATCTACGGAAGCGTCACCACGCTGGCTGGAAGCCCCGGACAATCCGGCAGCGCGGACGGCACCGGATCTGCCGCCAAGTTCTCGAATTGTTACGGAGCCAGCATCGGCGTGGATGCATCCGGGAACCTCTACGTTGGGGATTCCTCCAACCACACCATCCGAAAAATCACCTCTGCGGGGGTCGTGACGACGCTCGCGGGTCTGGCGGGTTCATCGGGCCAAGCTACGGGCACCGGGTCTGCGGCTCGCTTCACTTACCCAACGGGCACCGCTGTGGATGCCGCTGGAAACGTCTACGTGGCGGACCAATACAACCATGCCATCCGCAAAATCACGCCCGCTGGCGTGGTGACCAACTTTGCGGGCCTTCCGGGGACCCAAGGCGTTGCAGATGGGGTGGGGACCATCGCCCGGTTTAGCTACCCGCAGGGAATTGCGTTTGATGGATTGGGGAACTTATTCGTGACCGATTCCAATAACAACAGCATCCGAAAGATCACGCCCGCAGGGGTCGTCACCACCTGGGCTGGAGGCGCCTCCGGTTCGGCCGACGGACAAGGCCTCGCAGCGCAGTTCTTCACGCCGACAGGCATCATGGCGCTTTCGGATGGCACTCTTTATGTGACTGACAAGGGAAACAACCTGATCCGCAAAATCAGTCCCACCGGTTTGGTGAGCACCCTTGCGGGAACACCGAATTCCTACGGCAGCCACAAGGGAACTCTGCCCGGAACTTTGAATGGGCCTTCAGGAATTCTCATGATCGGCTCGGGCGATCTCCTCACCACCGGGCCCGACGGAATCACGCAGATTACGGGGTCAGAAGGGCAGTAGAAGCTAACGCGATTGGCCGCCGGGTTTCGTTCCTGGGTGAAATCCGGTGGCCATAGTTTTCACCACAGGCTTCTTTTTCGGCTGCCGCCGCCGCCGAAGATCGAGCCCATGACGCCGCGAATGAGGGATCTTCCGATCTGGCTTCCGGCGGCGCGGACAATGCTTTTGCCGAAGGATTCGGCGAAGCCCATGCGACCGCTGCCGCTGGATTCCTGCTTGGTTTCAGCGGCCTGCTGGGCTTGCTCATGGGCTTGGGCGGCGGCTTGATTTTGCTGCTCGGCGCGGGCTTTCAACATCTCGAAAGCGCTGTCGCGGTCCACAATTTTTTCGTAGTGCCCGGCCACCAGGCTTTGAGCGATAACGGCCTTGCGCTCTTCATCGGTGATGGGCGTGAGCTGGCTTTGGGGCGGGTAGATGAGGGCTCTTTGCACGATTCCCGGCGTGCCCTTTTCATCGAGAAAACTCACCAGCGCCTCGCCCACCGCGAGCTGGGTGATGACCGTTTCTACATCGAAATCGGGATTTGTGCGGAAGGTTGTTGCGGCGGCCTTTACCGCCTTTTGATCACGGGGAGTGAAGGCGCGCAGGGCGTGCTGCACGCGATGGCTGAGCTGTCCCAAAACTTTGTCGGGAATGTCCAGCGGGTTCTGGCTACAGAAGTAGACGCCCACGCCCTTGGAGCGGATGAGGCGCACCACCTGTTCGATTTTCGAGAGCAGCACATCCGGCGCGTCCTCGAAAAGCAGGTGGGCTTCGTCGAAGAAGAAAACCAATTTTGGTTTTTCGGGATCGCCCACTTCAGGCATCCGCTCAAAAAGCTCCGACAGCATCCACAATAGAAAGGTCGCGTAGAGTTTGGGCGACGTGATGAGCTTGTCCGCCGCCAAAATATTCACCATGCCGCGACCGCTGGAATCGGTCTGCATTAGGTCATCGAGATCCAGCGCGGGTTCCCCGAAGAAGTGCGCCCCACCTTGGGTTTCAAGCTCTAACAAGCCTCGCTGAATGGCGCCGATGCTAGCGGTACTCACGTTGCCGTACTGCGTTTTGAAATCCGAGGCGTTGTCGCCGACATACTGCAACATCGAGCGCAGATCCTTGAGATCCAACAGCAGCAAGCCGTTGTCATCGGCGATCTTGAAGGCCATTGACAGCACGCCTTCCTGAGTGTCGTTGAGGTTCAACATCCGCGACAAAAGCAAGGGCCCCATGTCGCTGATGGTGGTGCGCACGGGATGTCCGGCCTGTCCGAAAAGATCCCAGAAAGTGACGGGGCAACTCTGGAACGCGAAGTCCTGAATGCCTAGTGCTTGCGTGCGTTCGGTGATCTTGGGATTCTCCGATCCAGCCTTGGCCATGCCGGAAATATCACCCTTCACATCCGCCATGAACACCGGCACGCCGATGGCGCTGAAACGTTCCGCCATCACGCGCAGGCTCACGGTTTTTCCAGTGCCGGTGGCCCCCGCGATAAGCCCGTGGCGGTTGGCCATGTGCGGCAAGATCACGAGTTCATCCGTACCTTTGGCGATGAGAAGGGGTTCGCTCATGGGTGGCTCCAGGTTTATTTAACCTACCTTTTGCGTCCGGTCTATTTCATCAAGGTTATTGCTTCGGGTCGCAAAATGGGGCGCGGAGAGGGCTGCGTCGGCCCGTAACCTGAGGCCTCTAGGCCGATTCAAGTGCAGAATCCGAGTTAAAAAATCACCTTCATTCCCATTCCCCGAAGAGCCCCAGCTGCACTCCCGCGGAAGGGTCCGAGGGGAAGGGGAAATCCGTAGCGGGCGACCAGGGTTGGTCGGGGTTGAAGGGGCCGGGAAGGGGCAGGTCGGGCGGGAGCCATCGCAGGGCCGGGATGGCGGGCAAGCGGGCCAGCATGGCTTCGGCGGCGCCTTCGCTGGGAACGGCGGGCACGCGGAGAAGGGCTATGGGGGGGTGCTGGAGCAGATCTTTGATGGCGAGAGGGAACGCGGCGCGGGATTCCAGGGGCGAGGGGATGCGAGCATCGGCGCCGAGCCCGGTGGTGAAACTCGGGAGCGCCGGTGGCAAGGCCAGGCTGTTGCGCCAGGGCAGACCCTCGCGCATGGCCTGGAGACCCAGCAGGTAGGCGATCTCCGCATCCTGGCAGGGGCCTACTTGCACCGATGATTTCAAGCGGGTTTCAAGGATCCGGACGAGCTTTCCCAAGTCTTCCGCCGCCATTTCCCAGGCTCCGCTGGCGCCCTGGAATTCCGTGCCGCCGAGAATCCCCACTCGCCACCCGCAACGCTTGCGCTGGAAGGGTAGGGCTGCCGGCCAGCCACCCTCGGCCATGCGCTGGCTGAAGGCCCGTTCCAATTCAAGTTGGATGGATTCGAGGTTGGCGGCGATGCCGCTGGCGTCAAGGGACGCCAAGGCTCCGAGAGGCAGCAGCAGCTCTCCCCACAGGAAGCCTGGCACCACTTCATCCGAGGCGCCCAGCAGGGCGGTCTCGCCGTGGGGCACATGGCCGAAATCCGGCAGGGACCAGGCCTTGCCGCGGTCGGGAACCCAACCCAAGGCTCCATGTCGCCAGAGATCGCCCGCCACGCCGGTGGGCATTTCAGGCCCGTGGATCCACCCGCGGAAGATGCCCTGGCTGAAATGTCCGGCGGCGTTTTCCCGCAAGTGGAGGGAAATGCCGGGCAGGGTGCTGAGGGCCTCGAAGAAACCCGTGCGTGGATCTCCCCCCAGGACGGGCAACCACGAGGGTTCCGCATCCCAAACCAGGGCGAGCCCGCCAGGTAGGAGCGTGGTCATTTCATTGAGGGCTCTCAAGGCCATCCAGGGGGACAAGGGCGGGGTGGGGGCGACGCCCTCCAGAACCCGAGTGCCGGTCCATCCTGCATAGGGCGTGTCGATGGCACAGCGGATGAAATGGCCCTTTCCTTCCGTCAGCCGCATGAGGTCTCCGGCGTCTCCGGCGTCTCCGGCGTCTCTGGCGCGAAAAGAGAAAGTCCCGCGCCACCGGGAGCGAAAGCTTGATTCCAGCGAAGCCGCAGGCGGGTCGCGGATTCCCTTGCGGCCGCGAGATCATCCCGGCCTAGAAGTCTCAATCCCAGCCAGGTGGCGGCAAGGGTGCAGCCCGTGCCGCGGCGCTGGCCCGCGAGGCGGAGGGCCGCAGGCAAAGCGGTGATGCCTTCGGCGGAAATCCAGAGATCCTGGATTTCTTCCCCTTGGGTGTGGCCTCCCTTGAGCCACACCGCGCGCGCCCCCCGCTGCAGCCAGGGCTCCGCGAGAATCTCAGGGGCAGCGGACTGGATCAGGTCGGGGGGCAGGCCCGCCAGAGCCGCGGCCTCCCCGCGATTGGGGCTCACCACCCAGGCGCCATCCTTCAATAGGATGTCGGCCATGCGCCGCAAATCCTGGCCATCGTGGAGGCCTACCCCCACCGAGGGCGCCAGAATGGGGTCCCAGATGCGGAACAAAGGATTCAGGGCCCGCAAGGTGGCTGCCAGCCTCCGGAAGGTGGGTTCATCCACGGCGCTGAGGCCAAGCTTCACGCCCCATCGCCCAGTGAGATGGGGCCCCAAGTTCTCGATGCGCCCCACGGGATCCATGGAGGGGGCATCGATGCGCTGGCAGGCCAAGCCGTTTTGTAGGGTCTCGGCGGTGCTCACGGCCATGGGATGGATGCCCATGGCCGTGAGGGTCATGACATCGCGAAGAAGGCCCGCTCCGGCGGAGGGATCCATGCCCCCCAGGCAGAGGGCGATCGCGGGAAAGGGAGGTTGGGTCTGGGGAATGGTCATACGGAGCCCCTAAGAATGACATCCCAGGCTCTCGGAGCCTATCGGCCCTGCGGGTTGAGCGGCCCCTGCATGAAGCGTAGCCACGGATCGGGGAGAACCCGGGCAAATATGGGGGGGCCGGGGAGTGGCCACGGGGAATCGACCAAACAAGGGCTTCCGCGTAGGTGGGGCGGACGCGGTTCCCCGCCTGTGGTGCTTTTCCAGACCCCCGAATTCACCCAATCCAGCCGTGGAGGTATTTTAGGGTGGCCATTGGGAACCAAGTCCAGTAGGGGGGTGTTTTTGGGATTCTTGGTGTGGAACAAAATTTAATGGGTGTGAAACATCAATAGATAAAAATTCAGCCCGCTCTAGCGGGCTGAACAACATCACCAAGTTTCAGGAGAGGAGTGCGACTGCGAGTGCTTATTTCTTCTTTTTACCGCCCTTACCGTTCACGTCATCAGCCAGCTTCTTGCCGGGCTTGAACTTCGCGACTTTCTTGGCGGCGATCTTGATGGGCTTGTTGTCCCGGGGATTGCGGCCAGTGCGGGGCCCGCGGCTCACCGTGGAGAAAGTACCAAAGCCCACAAGAGTGACTTTGTCGCCTGTGCGCAGGGCGCCGGACACGCTGGAGATCATCTGGTCCAGGGCTGCAGCAGCCTGGGCCTTGGTGATTCCTGCTTTGTCCGAAATGGCGGTGACCAGTTCGGCTTTGTTCATGTAATACCTCCGAAAAGGGGACATTGGTCCCCGGTTAAAGGAAATCGGAATCACCTCACGACGAGATGCCCGGTTTCACTAGGTTTTCAAATTGGAAAGAGCCGGAAACCCTTGTGGTTCCTATGAATTTACTAAACTTCAACGAAGGTACGGCCAGGATCAAGCTCCGTCAAGGGTTTTCACATTTTTATTTTCGGGAACAGGCCTGGCTAGCAGTTCTAGAGAAAGCATAGTGAATTGAATGCGCTGTTTTCCTGGCTCCTAAATCATTGAAAATAAGCAGATGAGCCACTGGTGCGCCTTCTGGATGCAGCATTGTTCCACGGCCAAGCAGGGGCAACGTTCCACGGAATCGGAGACTTCTAAAGGCCCTCCAAGCCTACAATGGAGCCATGTCTCATCCCTTCTTCTTGCGCCTGGCCTACGTCGGCACGAGCTTCTACGGATGGCAGATCCAGACCTCCTTGCGAAGCGTCCAGGGGGAGCTGTGGAAGGCGCTGCGGGCCCTTGATCCCGAGGCCCCCATGCCCCAGGGAACGGGCAGGACCGACGCGGGAGTCCATGCCAAGGCCCAGGGCGTTTTATTGCTGGCCCAACGGCCTTGGGAGCCCTACCGATTGATGGCGGCCCTCAACGCCCATCTGCCCCTGGACGTCCGGGTGATGGCCGCCGAACCTGCGCCGGAAGGCTTTTTCCCGCGGCAGCATGCCGTGGCCAAGCGCTATATCTACCGGCTCTTCGAAGGGCCTGCCGCGGATCCATTCCTGAAAGACCGGGCCTGGCACGTTCATGGGAAGGCGCCATTGGACCGTGAGGCCATGTCCCAGGCCGCTTTACATCTGGTGGGGGAGCATGATTTTTCCAGCTTCAGGGCGGCGGAATGCTCGGCCAAAACCTCGATGCGCATCCTCCACAAGGTTGAGATGCGGGACGACGGACCCTTGCTGGATCTGGTTTTCGAAGGCAACCGTTTTCTGATGCACCAGGTGCGGATCATGACCGGAACGCTGGTGGACGTGGGGCGCGGAAGAAGGCCCGCCGAGGCTTTGCGTGACATCCTCGCGGCGCGGGATCGCAGGGCCGCTGGCATCTCGGCGCCGCCGGGCGGCCTCTATCTGGATGCGGTCTGGTATCAGCGCCGCTGGGGCATTGGCGATGCGAGCCCCTGGCCAGAGCCCCCAAGCGATTGAGCTGAGTATCGGCTTCCCTCTGCTCAAAAAAGCGGAACCCATGAAGTCGTGGAGGCCCCACTGAAGAACATGGAGACGCAGGTTCAGCAGCTCGTTCAGCAGGGGCCTTTGGTAAAGGGCGTGGTATGCCAAGGCACGCGCCTTTCGTGTTCTCCATACTCCAGTTTTCGACGGCGGGAATGGTTGGGCTGAGCAAGGCCGATAATCCGGCTGATTGAATCGGCTCGGAATCCGAGGGTTTTTTTGATTTGAATCTGATATATCAACAGTGTATCATTTTCCATCTGGAGGTTTCATGTCTTGGTCTGGCGTCTTTCCCGCAGTCACCACCAAGTTTCACGCCGACGAATCCTTGAATGTCCGGGCTATGGAAAGCCACATCAAGCGCCAGCTCGCGGCGGGGGTGGATGGAATTATCGTGCTGGGCTCCTTGGGCGAGAACGCGACGCTGTCATTCGACGAGAAAATCGAGGTGGTGAAACTCGCCGCCTCGATCACTCAGGGGAAAGTGCCGCTCCTTTCAACGGTGGCGGAGACCACCACGAAGGGCGCCTGCCGTTTCGCCGAAGCCGCTGCAGCGGCAGGCGCACAGGGTTTCATGCTGCTGCACGGCATGCTTTATCCCTCCGATCCGCGCGAAACCATGACCCATTTCCGCGCGGTCGCGAAAGCCACCGACCGCGACATCATGCTCTACAACAATCCAATGGCTTATCGAGTGGACGTGACGCCAGAGATGTTCGCCGAGTTGGCGGATGAATCCAGATTCGTCGCGATCAAAGAAAGCTCCGACGATGTTCGCCGGGTCACGGATATTCGCAATCTTGTCGGGGACCGCTATCGCC
This sequence comes from Holophagaceae bacterium, assembly GCA_025350765.1. GTDB lineage: Bacteria > Acidobacteriota > Holophagae > Holophagales > Holophagaceae > JANXPB01. Next base: position 8,982 of record JANXXC010000102.1, read on the forward strand.
TTTTCACCGGCGTGGATGACCTCGCCCTGGAGAGCCTGATGCTGGGCGCCGATGGCTGGGTGGCGGGGCTGGTCTGCGCTTTTCCCGAAGAGACCGTGGCCCTCTATAAGCTGGCGAAGGCTGGCCGCATCGCGGAGGCCCTGCCCATCTACCGCTGGTTCATGCCCTTGCTGCATCTGGACGTGAATACGAAATTTGTCCAGAACATCAAGCTGGCCGAAGCCATGGCGGGCCCAGCTGGCTCAGAGGCCGCAGCCGCCGAGACGGTTCGGGCACCGCGATTGATATTGGCGGGGGATGAACGTGCGAAGGTGGAAGCTATCATCCGCCGCGCCCTGGAAACCCGTCCGACGCTGCCTGTGTTGTAAGTGAACGGCGTAGCAGGAGTGGCCATGCATCAGCACTTCATCGGCGGGGAATGGACCGAGGGTGGCGAGGCGATGGAGAATCGCAATCCCAGTGATACTGGGGACCTGGTGGGTCTTTATGCTTCCGGTGGTTCGGCGGAGATAGCCGCCGCGGTAGAGGCTGCGACAACGGCCGCTCCCGCGTGGGCAGCGACGACGCCCCAGCAGCGATTCCAGCTGCTGGATCTCGTGGGAAGCGAGATTCTGGCGAGACAAAAAGAGCTGGGGTATCTGTTGTCGAGGGAAGAGGGCAAGACCCTGGCCGAAGGCATCGGTGAAGCGGTGCGCGCCGGACAAATTTTCAAGTATTTCGCGGGTGAAGCCCTACGGCTGTCGGGCGTAAAACTGGACAGCGTTCGGCCCGGAGTGGAGGTCGAAACCCTGCGCCAGCCCATCGGCGTCGTGGGTCTCATCACGCCTTGGAATTTCCCCATCGCCATTCCCGCATGGAAAACCGCGCCCGCCTTGGCTTTTGGCAATGCGTTGATCTTGAAACCTTCGGAAATCGCGCCGGGCTGCGCCTGGGCTCTGGCGGAAATTCTTTCCAGGGCGGGGCTTCCCGCAGGGGTTTTTAATCTGGTGATGGGGGGTGGAGAAGCCGGATCGGCGCTGACGGAACACCCGGGCGTTGATGCCATCAGTTTTACGGGAAGTCATGCCGTGGGCCGGGGGGTCGCCGCAAAAACGGTATCGCGGCTGGCCAAAGTGCAGCTGGAGATGGGCGGCAAAAACCCGCTGGTGGTGCTGGACGATGCGGATCTGGAGTTAGCGGTGAACGCGGCGGTGCAGGGGGCCTACTATTCCACGGGACAGCGCTGCACGGCATCGAGCCGCTTGATCGTGGCGGAAGGAATTCATGATCGTTTTGTGGCGGCCCTTCTGGAGCGATTGAAGAACCTGCGCGTGGATGACGCGCTGGCGGAAGGCACGGACATCGGCCCCGTGGTGGATGAACGGCAGTTGAAAAAGGACCTCGACTACATCGCCATTGGCAAGGCGGAGGGCGCCCGTTTGATCCTAGGTGGCGAGAGGCTGGCACGCGGAAAGCCCGGTCATTACATAGCGCCAGCGCTATTCGTGGACACCACCAACGCCATGCGCATCAATTGCGAGGAAATATTCGGACCCGTGGCGGCGGTGATTCGCGTCAAGGATTTCGAAGAAGCGCTCGCCGTGGCCAACGACACGCCTTTCGGGTTGGTGGCGGGGCTTTGCACCACGAGCCTGAAACACGCATCCCATTTCAAGCGGCACGCCCAGGCGGGCATGGTGATGGTGAACCTGCCCACGGCGGGCGTGGACTATCACGTGCCCTTCGGCGGGAGCAAAGGTTCCAGCCATGGGAGCCACGAACAGGGCCGCGCCGCCAAGGACTTCTACACATCTGATAAAACGTGTTACACCCTTCCCTAATGAGCCTGAAACCCGCCCCCAGTCTTGCGCTCCAGGCCTACGAAGCCCTGGAGGAGCTCATCGTTACCCTGGAGCTTGCGCCGGATTCGGTGGCTTCTGAGACCGAGCTTTGCGACCGCGTGGGCTTGGGCCGCACGCCGGTGCGGGAAGCCATCCAGCGCCTCGCCGCCCAGCGCTTGCTCCGCGTGCTGCCGCGACGAGGTCTCGTGGTGGCGGGAGTGGATGGGATCGAGCATCTCGGATTGTTGGAAACGCGGAGGGCGCTGGACCGCCTCATCGCTGCGCTGGCGGCGCGCCGGGCCTCGCCGGAGCAGCGCTCGGAACTCAAGGCCTGTGCGACTTCCATGGCCGCCGCGGCCAAGGAAAGTCGGCTCAAGGACTATTTGCGCCAGGATCAACGCTGCGATGGAATTTTGGAATCCGCCTGCCGGAATCCTTCGGCGGTGCAGGCCGCGGCGCCTTTGCACGCCCATTGTCGGCGCTTTTGGTACCTGCATCGAAAAGCCGCGGATCTGGAGAGTGCATCGCCCCTGCACATCTCGCTGATGAAGGCCGTGGCCCGGGGCGACGAGCAGGGCGCGGCGCTCGCTTCGGACGCGCTGATGGATCACCTTGACCGATTCGCCCGCGA
>JANXXC010000139.1 GCA_025350765.1 Holophagaceae bacterium
TTGAGATGGCGGCCTCCATGGAAGTCCCAGGCTGCGCCGGTTGAAGTCCAAGGGAACTTTCGTAGCCCCCCTCAATCGCGTTCATGGCCTCGAATACCGCCACGTGCACGATGGCCTCGGCCCTTGAGGCGCGGCAGGGACCCACCTGCTGGCCAAAAACATGGGGAGGACCTTGATTCGCGGGCATATGGTCCAAGCCGCTCGCATCAATGGCGATCTGATTCCAATGTTTCAGCGGGATGGTCATGTCGCTGCGGTTCGTGGTGATGGTGGTCTCCTTCGAGCTGGTGCAAGCCGTCGTCACGCCAAGCACGAGCAGGAGGAAGAGGTTCCCAAGACGTAGCCCTTTTGAGACGGAATGCTCCCGGCTCCTAATCAGAGAGTTCATGGGGTTCTCCTTTTAATCATTCACATGGTGTAAGGCGCGGCGCAAAGCCGGGGCGAGTCGAGGGCGGTGAGCAACATTCAAGGGGATGACTCAGAAAGCATGTTGATAAGTTCAGCCAAGCGCACCCACTCAGTTGAGACGAATTGATCAAAGGCCCTTTCTCCCGGCCAGGCAGTTCAAAAGGCCAGCGGGTCGGAAAGGGTCAGCAGTTGGATGAAGAATGCCTCCATGGGATCATCGCGGAATGGACGCTCCCCTCTCCGTCAAACGCCTGCTTGAGCAGATCAAGGCGCGCATCGAAGCCCCTTTCTCGTCGGTCTGCGTAGTGGGCGAAGTCTCCAATCTGCGGACGTCAGGAAAGCATTGGTATTTCACCTTGAAGGAAGAAGGCGCGGCGTTGCAATGCGCGGTGTGGGCGGGTTCGCAGCGATTGCTGGGACATTCGCCGCAGAACGGCGAGCGCGTGGTACTGACCGGTTCGTTGAACCTCTACGTGGCGGGCGGCTCCCTCACCCTGGCGGTCACATCCTGTGAGAAGGCGGGCGTCGGGGATTTGCAGGCGCGCTTGCGGCAGCTGGAAGCGGAACTTCGCGCCGAAGGTTTATTCGACCGTCCGAAACGTCCCCTACCCCGCTTCCCCCAGCGCATCGGCGTGGTGGCCGCGCTTGGAGGCGCTGCCTTGCGAGATGTACTGGAGGTCTGTGCCAAACGCGCGCCAGGTTTAGATCTACTGATCGCGCCAGCGGCGGCCCAAGGCGAACGCTGCGTACCGGAAAACCACCTCGCACTGCAGGAAATCCAGGACGAGCACTGGGGCTGCGATGCCATCCTGCTGGTGCGCGGTGGCGGAAGCCTGGAAGACCTGTGGGGATTCAATGATCCCGATCTCGTCCGCGCGGTGGCACAATGTCGAATTCCCGTCGTCACCGGCGTGGGCCACGAGATTGATACGACCCTGGTGGATTTCGCCGCAGACCTTCGCGCCGCGACACCCAGCCATGCGGCCATGGCCGTCACTCCGGATCTCGCGGCGCTAGGGGGTGAGGTGAACCGACGCACGGACGCCCTCATGCATAAAATGCAATGGCGATTGCGGGGCCTGGAAACCACGCTCAATCTTTTAACCGACAGTCGAGGCATGGAGGCCCTACCCCAGCGGCTGGATCGCGGCGGCGAAAAGCTGGCCTCGCTGGCCCATCGCCTTCACCTTGCGGGAAGTAGCCAGGCGGTGTCCACACGCTTTGCCGAGCTGCATCAACGCCTGCACCTAGCGCATCCACAACGAAGGTTGGATCAAGCCTCGCACCGGCTGGGCATGCTGCGCCAGCGCCTCCTTCACGCGTCCACCACGGCGTCCGGCGAAATGGACCGGCCCCGATTGCAAGACTCCTTTCGCAGGCTGGAGCCCGCGATGGAAGGCCTTCTGAGGCGGCGCCACCAGCGCGTGGCCTTGGTGGAAGCGAAGCTCCGAGGCCTGGACCCCAAGGGCCCCCTGAGCCGGGGCTTTGTGCTGGCGTGGGATGACCAGGGCCGGCCCATCACCTCCGCGGCGGCGGCACGACCCGGTGAAGTGGCAAAGCTGCAATGGCTGGATGGCGAAAGGACCGCGCGCATCGAGTCCTAGCGTTGCAGCACCAGCAGGGTCAGATCGTCCTCCAGGGCTTGGCCTTCCGTGAACTCCGAGACCGCGCCAAGGATGCGGGTGATGGAGCAGGCGGAGTCTTCAGCGAGCAGGGCCTCTAGGCGATCCTCGCCGAAGAACTCACCCGTGGGCGAGGCCGATTCGCTGAGGCCATCGGTGTAGCAGATCAGACTGTCGCCCTTTTCCAGAATTCCCACGCAGAGATCCAGGTTCTCCTCGAAACGATCCAGGCTCATACCGATGCCGACACCCCGCGGCGAGAGGCGCTCCACTTGTCGATTGGCGCGACGCAGAAAGGCGGCGGGATGGCCCGCCCGCACCAGTTCGAAGGCGCCGGTCATGGGATCGAAGGTGCCATAGATCATCGTGATGAACATGCGCTTGGCGTGGGTGTGCTTCTCACACCAGATCTCATTCAAGCGGATGGCCACCTCTTTGGGCCCGCGCTTCACTTTGTCCAGGGCGGCCACGACGCCTTTGGTTTCCGCTGCATAAAATGCAGCGGACGTTCCCTTGCCGCTCACGTCGGCGATGAGAAAGGCCAGTCGCCCATCGGATAGGCGGAAGAGATCGTAGTAGTCCCCGGCAACATCTTTCGCCGGCAGGATCGTCGCATGGACGGCGGCGCCCCCAGGCAGTTTCGGGATATCCGGCAACAGGTGCATCTGCACTTCTCTAGCCACGCGGAGTTCCTCTTCCATGGCCAGGCGCTGGTCCCGCTCCTTCCGGGAAATTTCAAGGCGTTCCGCCATGGAATTAAAGGCCGTGGCCAGCTGACCCACCTGATCCTTGGTACGGGGCTTGATGCGCGCGCTGAAATCCCCGCCCGACAAACGGCCGACCCCCGCGAAGAGGTCGTCCACGCTGCGGCCCAGCTGCCGGGCGAGATAGAGCCCCATAAACAGGGCCATGAACTGGATGCCCGCCAGAAAAATCAGCAACACCGCCAAACCCGCGAGGATGGCGATGGTCTCGATGGATTGATTGCCCCCATCCCCGGTGAACCCGTAGCCCCAAATCAATTCCCGCAGGCTGGTCTCGGGGGTGGCGGTGAGCATCAGATCTTCATGGCCCGTGCGCCAATCGAGAATCTTCAGACCCACGGAGGGGAGGCGGAAGGGATGGAATAAGAAGGAGCCTTTCAGCGCGTCACCTTGGGTCCAGGCGTCCAGGGGTTGGATCTTTTCACTGGGGATGAAGGGATCGAGGTGTTGCTCCACCGGCTGGTTGTTCTTGTCCCGGGCGTCGAAGGTGATGAAGTTACTTTTCCCCTGAATATCAGAGGTGCGATCCAGGCGGTAGGCCATGCGTCCGCCCCAAAGTTCCTTGCTGCGATCGGCCAGGCTTCCCAACGAAATGTTCAACAGCCGGAAATGATCCCCCTCAGTGCTCACGGCGCGCATAAAAATGCCCTTCCCCTTGAGCGGGGAATTGTCGTTCCAAACTAGTCCAACGAAGTCCGGCTTCACGCCTTCGGGGAGCGTCTGCACCCGCGTCACCCAAACATCCCCGAGCAGTTGAAGATTCTGCCGGGCCACCTGATCCGCCGCTTCCCCGCTGGCCCCCTTCAGCGCGACCTGCGCCGTTCGGATGTTGCCCTGCAGGGTGCGGCTGACTTGGCCGCCCACGCTCACCCAGCCCACGCTGAGGAATAACACCGAAAGGGTCATGGATGGCAGCAGCGATAGCAGGATGAGGATGAGCAAGAGGCGTCGCGAGACCTTGAACATCCATTTGCGCCAGAGCCAGCGCAGAGCCATGAAACCCAACACCTGGATGGCGAGCCAGAAGAAGCAGCCGGAGGGCCACATCACGGCTAAGGGCCCGTGTTGTATTCCCGGCGCAAAGGCGAGCACGGCGTAGGGTAGGCCCAGGGCCAGGCAGACCAACACCCAGGTTGGGACCCTGTGGGGACGGGAGCCTCGATCAGATTCCCTCACGGCATCAGCATCCCGCCGTTGACGCTCAGCACCTGGCCGGTCACGTAGGCCGCCTCATCGGACGCGAGAAACACCACTGCCGCGGCGATGTCGCCGGGCGTTCCCATGCGGCCTAGGGGAATGGTCTTGTTGAATTCAGCCTTCACTTCATCGCTGAGGCCCGAGGTCATCTCAGTTTCGATGTAGCCCGGCGCGATGGCGTTGGCGGTGACGTTGCGCGAAGCCAATTCCCGGGCCACGGATTTTGTAAGGCCGATGAGGCCCGCCTTCGCGGCCACATAGTTGCTCTGGCCCGCATTGCCCATCTGGCCGACCACGGAAGCAATGTTGATGATGCGGCCCCAACGCTGTTTCATCATGGGTTTCGTGGACGCCTGGATGGCCGTCCAGGCGCCCTTTAGATTCGTATCGATCACCACGGAGAAATCTTCTTCCTTCATCTGGATAAGGAGTTTGTCCCGGGTGATGCCGGCGTTGTTCACCAGGATGTGGATGGCGCCATGGCGCTCCACCACCGCGGCCACCGCGGCCCGAACGCTGTCGCTGCTGGCAAGGTCCATCACCACGTGATCGGCTTTGCCGCCGTCGGCCTGAATCGCTGCGACGACACTTTGCAACTTGGCCTCCGTGCGGGCCGCACACACCACCAGCGCGCCCTGCTTCGCCAAGCCTTTCGCGATGGCCTCGCCAATGCCTTGGGACGCACCCGTCACCAGCGCCACCTTGCCAATGAGATCAAACATGAAGACTCCTGAATCCGCTCCAGTCTAGCATCTAGGGTGGATAAGATCGATCCACCGGAGGCCTTCATGCGCGCCCCATTCTTACTTGGCTTCACCTTGACGCTGTTCTGTTCGGCCCAAGAGATCCGCAATCCCAAAATAGACGCGATGCTCCAATCCGTAGATGCCAAGCGCATCCAGGGCACCGTGACAAAACTCGTGTCCTTCGGCACGCGAAACACGCTGTCGGACACGGTTTCCGAACTCCGCGGCATTGGCGGGGCTCGAAGGTGGCTGGCCTCTGAATTTAATGCCCTGGCCAAGGTGCCGGGATCGCGGCTCCAGCCTTTCGAAGATCGCTTCACCGCCGAGCCCGGTCCGCGCATTCCCATGGCCGTGGAACTCCTCAACGTCGGCGCGGTGCTGCCGGGCACCGACCCCTTGCGCACCAAGGAAGCCATCATCCTCACGGGCCATTACGACAGCCGCGCCAGCGACGTGTTGAATGCGACCGCAGACGCCCCCGGCGCCAACGACGATGGCAGCGGAACGGCCCTAACGCTGGAACTGGCGCGGGTGATGGCCGCCGAAAAGCCCGCCGTGAACATTTACTTCGTTGCGGTGGCGGGGGAGGAGCAGGGACTCGTGGGCTCGGCCCATCTGGCCAAGCGCTTGAAGACCGAAGGCTTCAACATCTTGGCCATGGTGAGCGTGGACATCGCGGGCAATACCGAAGGCCAGGATGGCGTGAAAGATAATGTCCACGGACGGCTCTGGTCCGAGGGGGTGAGTGCCTCGGAGTCGCCCGAGCAGAAAAAATTCCGCCAAGCCATCGGCAACGAGAACGATGGCGCCGCCCGGGAATGGGCGCGCTACGTGAAGCGCGCGGCAGAGCGCTACGTGGAGAACCTGGACCTGCTGGTAATGCTCCGCCGGGATCGCATTGCCCGGGGCAGCGATCACATGAGCTTCGCCAGCGAAGGTTTCCCCGCCATTTGTTTGCGGGAGATGCACGAACACTACGACCGCCAGCACCAGGACGTGCGCATGCTGAATGGACGCAGCTATGGCGATGATCTCGCGCACTTCGACGCGGCCTACACCGCCAAGCTCGCGAAAGGCCTAGGCACGGCCATCTGGCAGCTCTCCCACGCCCCTGCGCCGCCCTTGAACGTGACCCTCGGCGGGGCGGTGAGCCCCGATACAAAACTGCGCTGGACCCTTTCCCTTGATCCACGCATCGCGGCGGTCCATCTCTTCCGGCGCCGCGCGGATAGCGTTGCGTGGCAGCGGATTCAAGCCTTTCCCAAGGCAGATAAGCTGCTGCTCAAGGATGTACCGCCCGACAACGAAGTTTTCGCCATCGCGACGGTGGATACCGATGGGAACGAGAGCCTGCCGACCTATCCGACAAAATTGGAATAGGCGCCACCAATAGCGATATGCTGCTTTCCCGTCCCGGAGATATCCCATGCGTGAACCCGCCTACGCACCCATCGGGCACTTCTGTTGGCCCGAACTCGCGACCACTGACATCGCCGCCGCCAAGCATTTTTACGGCGGGCTTTTCGGCTGGGAATTCGTGGACATGCCCTCGGCCATGGGCAATTACACGATCTTCAAAATGGATGGCGTGGATGCGGCCGCGGCCTACCAGATGGGCCCCCAGCAAAGCGCACCACCCCACTGGAATGCCTACGTAGCCGTGCATAACGCCGATGAATGCGCGGCGAAGGCCGAGAAATTGGGCGGCAAAATTCTGTTGGGTCCCTTCGATGTCGAAGGCATCGGCCGCATGGCGCTCATCCAAGATCCTGGCGGCGCGAATTTCGCGACGTGGCAAAGCATCAAGCATTTCGGCGCGGGAATTTTCGGTGAACCGAATTCACTGTGCTGGACCGAGCTGGCCGCCCGCGACGCGAAGCAGGCTGCAGCCTTCTACACGAATCTATTCGGATGGGAGGCTGAATCAAAAGATGTGGGCGATTTGAAATACACGGAATGGTGGCTCCATGGCACGGCGGTGGGCGGCATGATGACCATGGAAGGCGCGGCCTACGACGGCGTTCCCAGCCACTGGATGAGCTACTTCGCCGTGGATGACTGCGATGAAAAAGCCAAGGTTGCCAAGGCCGAGGGCGCCATGATTCTGAGCGCTCCCACGGACATTCCTAACATCGGCAGATTCTCGGCAATCCGGGATCCCAGTGGCGCGGTGTTCTCCATCATCAAGCTGATAAAGGGGTGATGATTAGGAGCCGTTTCGGAATAGGCAATGCTTTTCTCATCCTGATTACCGATGATCCTCAGCCAATTTGCGCGCTTCCCCAACACCATGGCCCGCACAGGATCGTGAGAAAAAGCGAGACCCAGAGGTGAGATGGAAAAAGAAGCCACGGATTCACACGGATGTCCGTCATCGGAGCGCCGAGCGATAATGTGTGTGGCGCTATCATCGCAACGTTTTTTGGAACCGCGAAAAACGCCAATGCACGCGGAAAAAAATAAGCCACAAAGGACGCAGAGATCACAAAGAGTCCCTTTGTGTGCTTTGCGTCCTTTGTGGCGGATTCGGTTTTTTTCGGTCTCGCGGTGGCGCAGGGCTTTTTGCGTGATTTCGCGGTAGGTTTTTTGGGCTGAGGATCGTTGGTAATCAGGTTTCTCATTATTCCGTTACGGCTCCTTATGCCGCTCCTGCTCCAGGGACTTTCAGATAAATTTTGAACAGCGGCTCATTTGCTCCTCAGCCCCATGACCACCATGCCGGGCTCGGTCTTTTGCCCGATCTTGGTGATGGGGATGAGCAGGCTGGGGCTGAACATCTCGCCATGGATCCGGACCTTTAACGTGACCGCTTCCGCGGGCATCAAGGAGGTGGTTTCGAAGCTGTCCATCATCTGCGGCGTGTTGGCGGTGATGGCGTAGGTTCCAGGATGGTCCTCTGGTGTGACCGCTTCGATGGATTTGAATCCCGCGCCCACGCACCTCACCCGAAGCCGCACGATGCGGGCCTCCAAGCGTTCGGCCATGACCACCACTCCCACGCCCGGCTCGGCCTTCAGTCTCTCGGCGAGCCTGGCCTGAGCCTCGGACCAGGGATCGGCTTGGACTTCGATGAGAGCGGGCGGAAGCACGGCGACGGCGAGCAGCATCGGCAGCATGGTGGTTCTCCTTGGTCGGGAATTGGATGTTGAGGATGCCACCAAAGTTCCGATCAGGAATATGGAAGGCTACTTCAGCTTCTCCAGCCATTGCGCCAACGGCGTGAGATCCGCCAAGGGCGTCTCATCGTTGTAGGCGCTCATGGCGTTGGCTCCGCTGAGCTCAGCCCTCGGCCGCGATTCCTTCTTGAGCAAGTGATTGGTGTCTTTCAGCTCAACGGTCTTGGCATTCAAAGACTCGCTCATCCCCTCGGGTTTCCAGGTCTGCACATCCTTATCGCCCCAGACGAGGGCCATGGGCATCGCCACGCGCTCGGCCATGACCAGGGGCTCCAGGTCCAGCGTGGAGCGCACGAAACCCGCGGTCTCAGGCCTGAGGAAGCTCTTGGACAAATTGGCGATGCCCGGGAAGACGCCCTCTTTCACGGCGGGCCCTTCGGCCTTCCCCGCGCGCACGGCCGCCAGCATCCCGTCTACGTACTCCAGGTTCACGGCCTTGGTATCCGGCGGCAGCTGCGCCTCGATCTGCGCGCGAATGGTCTTGGCCATGCTCCGCCCTGGCAGACCTATCAGCAGCAGGGCATCGGCGTCTTTGCCCGCGATGAGGGAAAGCAGGGCGCCTTCGCTGTGGCCGATGAGCAATAGTTTCTTGCCCTTGGCCTCCGGCAGGGCTCTCGCGGCGCGCAAAGCCGCCTGGATATCGCCAACTTGAGCATCCAACGAGATGTCGAGTTTAGGATCTTTGGATCCAATGAATCGCTTGTCATAGCGCAGGGAGCCGATGCCTTTCGATTGCAGCCACAGCGCGAAGTCCCGGCCCCCATGGCCGATGGGCATCAGACTGCTGGCCCAGTCCCGGTCCGTGGGACCGCTGCCCGAGACCATCACCGCGAAATAAGGATGGGTAGGGCCGGCGAGAACGCTGGCTTTCAAAGGGAAAGCATTAAAGCCCGGGAACCCGATTTCGCGCCCAGGATTGACCGGCGCTTTTTCAATTTGGACGGGAGCTTGGTAAGGGAACATAGATGGGCCACCGATGAAGGTAAAAGGATGATGAAAAAAATTAGTCGAAAATTTCGCAGATGAAAAACTATTTTGAAGCCACGGATTCCACGGATTTGCCCGGATTCAAAACAACAGGATCGGTGTTCATCTGCGGCTTCGGTTTTTTATCTGGAATCGCCGGGCTGCGGGATGCAGAAAAATCATCGGTATCAGTACGCCAAAACGGGCTTTAGGCCCTGGGCTTCGAGCCATTTCGCCAGGGGTTTGGCTGGTTCGCCCATGGCGAGGGTAATGGTCCCCAATTCTCGGGTCCGCAGATTTAATTTCCCCGCAGCCCATTCGAGATTGAGACCACCGCGATGGATGCGGAGAATTTTCATGCTCCTCGAAATAGTCAGAAATTGATCGCCCATGGTTCCACCAAGTCGAAGGCAGAGATCATTACCTTCCAACCACAATTCCGTTTCCATTAATGCACGTCGCACAGAGCGGTAGAAGAAGTAGGACATAAGGAGCGCGAACCCAAGGGTCACGAGGAAACTAATCATGTCCGCGGTCGCGCCACGAAAAATCTTCCAACCTTGGTAGACCCAAAATGCGCCGCCGCAGACCGCATTGAATATCATGAGCGACCGCGATTCCCGGATGCGATACACCTCAGA